>NZ_JBWKWP010000006.1:0-373059 GCF_059422285.1 Curvibacter sp. GW821-FHT01G03 | reverse complement strand
GCTGGGCCCCCTTGGGGGGCAGCGACCACACGAAGTGAGGGAGCGTGGGGGCCTCAGTTCACCACCTGGGCCAACTCGCCGGCGGCGTAGCGTGCGGCCATGATCTGCAGGGTCGCGCCCTTGATCTTGGCACCCTGGCCTTCGCAACCGAATTCGAGGTAGCGCTGCTTGCACACCGCCTTGGCGGCTTCGCGGGCCGGCTTGAGCCACTCGCGGGCATCGAACTTGTCGGGGTTCTCGGCCAGGAACTTGCGCACCGCGCCGGTCATGGCCAGGCGGATGTCGGTGTCGATGTTGATCTTGCGCACGCCGAACTTGATGGCTTCCTGGATTTCGGCCACGGGCACGCCGTAGGTTTCCTTCATCTTGCCGCCGTACTGGTTGATCAGGGCCAGCAGTTCCTGGGGCACCGACGACGAACCATGCATCACCAGGTGGGTGTTGGGGATGCGGGCGTGGATTTCCTTGACGCGGCTGATGGCCAGCACATCGCCGGTGGGCGGACGGCTGAATTTGTAGGCGCCGTGGCTGGTGCCGATGGCAATGGCCAGGGCATCGAGCTGGGTTTCCTGGACGAAGCGGGCCGCCTCTTCGGGGTCGGTCAGCATCTGGCTGTGGTCGAGCTTGCCGACGGCACCGATGCCATCTTCTTCGCCCGCCTCGCCGGTTTCCAGTGAGCCCAGGCAGCCGAGTTCGCCTTCCACGGTGACGCCAACCTTGTGGGCCATGGCAACCACCTGACGGGTGACGTCCACGTTGTAGGCGAAGTCGGCCGGGGTCTTGCCGTCTTCACGCAGCGAACCGTCCATCATCACCGAGCCGAAGCCCAGGTCGACGGCGCCAGCACAGATCTTGGGGCTGGTGCCGTGGTCCTGGTGCATCACCAGCGGAATGTGGGGATAGGCTTCGGTGGCGGCCTGGATCAGGTGCTTGATGAAGGGCTCACCGGCGTACTTGCGGGCACCGGCGCTGGCCTGCAGGATGACCGGAGCGCCCACTTCGTCGGCCGCAGCCATCACGGCCTGAACCTGCTCCAGGTTGTTGACGTTGAAGGCTGGAATGCCGTAGCCGTTGGCGGCGGCGTGGTCCAGCAGTTCGCGCATGGAAACGAGAGACATGGTGTAGATCCCTGGGAGGTAATGATGAATCGGTGAACGCGGGCAAGCCCCGGCTTGGTAACCCCGCTGTAACTGCGGAGATTTTAGCCGTATGTCGCCACGCCACGCCATGCCCAGACGGGCTCCCAGGGCCGCTCCCTGGCGCCCTTCCGGGTGCCAGAGGAAGGGTCGCGCTCAGCTGACGCGGCAGATCTTCAGCATGTTGGTGCCGCCGGGTGCCCCCATGGGCTCGCCACAGGTGATGGCGTACACATCACCGCTGCCCACGATGCCGCGCTTCTTGAGGTGGGCTTCGGCCTGAACCAAGGCGGTATCGCGGTCGCCACTGGTGTCCATGAGCAGGGGGCGCACATTGCGGAACAAGGCCATGCGGCGCTGCGTGGCCACCTTGGTGGTGAGGGCGTAGATGGGCACGTGGATGCGGTGACGGCTCATCCACAGGGCGGTCGAGCCACTGTCCGTCATGGCCACGATGGCCTTGGCGCCCAGGTGGTGAGCCGTGAACAGCGCGCCCATGGCGATCGATTGGTCGATGCGATTGAACGATTTGCCCATGAAGTCGGCTTCCAGTTCGACTTCCTCGGCGGCCTCGGCAGCGCTGCAGATCTTGGCCATCTCCTCGACCGTCTCAAGCGGAAATTTGCCGGCGGCGGTCTCGGCCGAAAGCATCACGGCATCGGTGCCGTCGAGCACGGCGTTGGCCACGTCACTGACCTCGGCGCGGGTGGGCACGGGGTTGGTGATCATGCTTTCCATCATCTGGGTGGCGGTGATCACGACCTTGTCGTTGTCGCGGGCCAGGCGGATCATGCGCTTTTGCAGCGCCGGCACCACCGCGTTGCCCACTTCGACAGCCAGGTCGCCGCGCGCCACCATGATGCCGTCGCTGGCGGCCAGGATTTCCTCCAGGCGCGGGATGGCCTCGGCCCGTTCGATCTTGGCGATCAGGCCCGGCTTGTGGCGGTATTCGGCCGCGGCCACGTTGCACAGCTGGCGAGCCATTTCCATGTCGGTGGCGTTCTTGGGAAAGCTCACCGCCACGTAGTCGGCCTGGAAGCTCATCGCGGTGCGGATGTCTTCCATGTCTTTGGCGGTCAGCGCCGGGGCGGTCAGGCCGCCCCCCTGTTTGTTGATGCCCTTGTTGTTGGACAGCTCACCACCGAGCTTGACCACGGTGTGCACCTGCTCGCCGCGCACGGCGGTGACGGTCAGCACGATCAGGCCGTCGTTGAGCAGCAGCACGTCGCCCGCCTTGACGTCGCGCGGCAGCTCCTTGTAGTCCAGCCCAACGCCCTGCAGGTCACCCGGCTCGGCGCGTGAGGCATCCAGCACGAACGGCATGCCCGGCTCAAGCATCACCTTGCCTTCGGCGAACTTGCCGACGCGGATCTTCGGCCCCTGCAGGTCAGCCATGATGGCCACTTCGCGCCCGGCGCGCTGGGCAGCAGCACGCACCAGGGTGGCGCGGTCGATGTGGTCCTGGGCCTTGCCATGGCTGAAATTCAGCCGCACGACATTGACGCCCGCACGGATCATTTTTTCCAGCAGATCGGGATCGCTGGAGGCGGGGCCAAGGGTGGCGACGATTTTGGTGGCGCGGCGGGTGCTCATGCAGTGTCTCCTGTAACTTAGTTTCTATTTTCACACGGATCGAGTTACCAACGCGGTACATGCCATCCGCAATGCCCGCCTAGCGGACACGGACATTCGATCCGGCTTGCATTGTGCGCGGCCCCGGGCTTGGTCTGCGTCAGAACCACGCCCGCCGGGTGCGCGCCAGGGTGCTGCGCGAGCCGTGCGCGCCCGCGGTGTGGCGCACCAGCGCTGCCGGCTGCGCGGATGATTGAAAATCCTGGTTTTGAAGCATTTAGACCGACGGCAATCCCAGGCAGACCAATGGGGCTTTGCCACAGGGCAAATGCATCAGCTTTGAGGCGCGTCAACGGCCTGTCTTGACAAAGCCCTACCATCCGCACCTGCCGCTAAATTCGCAGAATCCTTTAGGCGACCATGAACGTCACTCAGAACTCCCCTCAACCGCTGCCCGCACCGCTGGCTCCGGACCTCCCCCTGCCCCACCGCAAGATCATCCGCTCGTGGCTGATTCCCCTGTCCGAGCGCACCACGCTGTGGGCCATTGTGTTGCTGGCTTTCGATTACGCCGTGCTGGGCGCCTTCCTCAGTGGCGTGGTGCTGCTGGGTTCGGTCTGGCTCAAGCTGCTGTGCGGCCTGGCCGCCGGCTTCATGCTGGGCCGCCTGTTCATCATTGGCCACGACGCCTGTCACCAGAGCCTGACACCGCACCGCCGCCTGAACAAATGGCTGGGCCGCATCGCCTTTTTGCCCTCGATCACGCCCTACAGCCTGTGGGACGTGGGCCACAACGTGGTGCACCATGGCTTCACCAACCTGAAGGGTGTGGATTTCGTCTGGGAACCCAAGACCCAGGCCGAGTTCGAGGCCATGACCCCGGGTCGCCGCTTCATGGAACGCCTGTACCGCAGCGGCTGGGCCCCCGGCCTGTACTACATGATCGAAATCTGGTGGAAGAAGATGTTCTTTCCAGCCAAGTCGAGCATGGGCACCCGTCGCCCGCTGTTCTTGTGGGATTGCGTGGGCGTGTCGGCCTACGGTGTGGTCTGGATCAGCGCCCTGGTGGCCTCGGCCCTGAGCACCGGCCAGTCCATCGCCACCCTGCTGCTGCTGGGCTTTGTGGTGCCGATGATGTTCTGGTTCGCCATGATCGGTTTCGTGGTGTACGTGCACCACACCCATGTGAAGGTGTCCTGGCATGACAACAAGGCTGCCTGGACCCGTGCCCAGCCTTTTGTGTCGACCACCGTGCACCTGACCTTCCCGTTGCAGATCGGCGCCGTGCTGCACCACATCATGGAGCACACCGCCCACCACGTGGACATGAGCATTCCGCTGTACCGCCTGAAGGACGCCCAGAAGATGCTGGAAGACCTGCTGCCAGGCCGCATCATCATCCAGCCTTTCTCGTGGAGCTGGTACTTCAAGACCGCCCGCGCCTGCAAGCTGTATGACTTCACGCGCCGCTGCTGGACCGACTTCAAGGGTCAGGCCACCAGCGTACCGCAACCGATGCCGGCCTGATCACCGCCGACCCGCCCAACAAAAAGCCCCGTCATTGACGGGGCTTTTTTGCATCCGGCCCAGGCCCCTGAGGGGCACAGAATCGGGCCGGGGAATCACTGCTCGCTGGCGCGGCGCGACAGGATCTCGAAGGCCGGCAGGGTCTTGCCTTCCAGCACTTCGAGGAAAGCGCCACCGCCGGTGGAGATGTAGCCCACCTGCTTTTCGATGCCGTACTTGGCAATCGCCGCCAGGGTGTCGCCACCGCCGGCGATGCTGAAAGCACTCGATTCAGCGATGGCCTGGGCGATCACCTTGGTGCCGTTCTCGAAGGCAGGGAACTCGAACACACCCACCGGACCATTCCAGACGATGGTGCCGGCCGCCTTAAGCTGGGTGGCCAGGCGGGCCGCGGTCTCGGGGCCGATGTCCAGGATCAGGTCGTCGTCCTCCACCTCGGTGGCCTTCTTGACGGTGGCCGGGGCGTCGATGGCGAAGGTCTTGGCCACCACCACGTCGGTGGGGATCGGTACCTCGGCGCCGCGCGCCTTCATGGCTGCAATCACGGCCGTGGCTTCGCCCAGCAGGTCTGGCTCGGCCAGACTCTTGCCGATCTTCAGGCCGGCCGCCAGCATGAAGGTGTTGGCAATGCCGCCGCCCACGATCAACTGATCAACGTTCTTGGCCAGACTTTGCAGAATGGTCAGCTTGGTGCTGACCTTGCTGCCAGCCACGATGGCGGCCAGCGGGCGCTTGGGATTGGCCAGGGCCTTGGAGATGGCGTCGATCTCGGCCGCCAGCAGCGGACCGGCACAGGCCACGGGGGCAAACTGGGCGATGCCGTAGGTGGTGCCCTCGGCACGGTGTGCGGTGCCAAAGGCGTCGTGCACAAAGATGTCGCACAGGGCAGCCAGTTTGCGGGCCAGCTCTTCCTTGTTCTTTTTCTCGCCCACGTTCAGGCGGCAGTTTTCAAGCAGGACCACCTGGCCAGGGGCCACGCTCACGCCGTCGACCCAGTTGGAGACCAAAGGCACCTCGCGCCCCAGCAGCTCGCCCAGGCGCTTGGCCACGGGGGCCAGCGAGTCCTCGGGCTTGAACTCACCCTCGGTCGGGCGGCCCAGGTGCGAGGTGACCATCACGGCAGCACCGGCCTGCAGCGCCATCTGGATGCAGGGAACGCTGGCACGGATGCGGGTGTCTTCGGTGATGTGGCCTGCGTCGTCCTGGGGCACGTTCAGGTCGGCTCGGATGAAGACGCGCTTGTCGCGGGCTTGGCCGCTGGCGCACAGGTCGGAAAATCGGATGACGTTCATGGCTTGGCTTTGGTTCTGGACAAAACCCATCCATTCTAGAAGCATGGGCTTCGTCAAACTGACACAACCCAGGCCCAGGGCCGGCCCCGACGCCTCACCAGCCCAGGCCGATGTGCAGCGGCAGGTACACCGCCATGCCCAGCACAATGGTCAGCAGCACGTCCTTCTTCCAGTAATAGGCCGCAGCACCGGCCAGGGCACCATACAGTCGAGCGTCCTGCAACGAAGGGGTGAGATGGCCCTGCACCATCACCACCTCGGGCACCACCACCGCCGCCAGGGCCGCGATGGGTGCGTACTGCAAACCTCGCTGGGCCCAGTGGGGCAGGCTCCAGGGCTTGCTCGACATGAAAAAGAAGCTGCGTGCGATCACGGTCACGCAGGCCAGGCCGATGATGACGGCAACGGTCCAGAGGTCGGTAGTCCCCATCAGGTGCTTTCCATCAGGTGTTTTCAGGCGATGCGATTCAGTGCGGGGCGCCTGCCGCGCGCCGAGGTTCAAAGCGCTCCAGGCTCAGACACAGCAGCACGGCCACCGCAATGGCGGCCACGATGTTGAGCTTGAGTGGCAAGGCATAGGCCAGCACGGCGGCCACACCGGCCACCGCCACCGCCACCGCGCGCAGCCGCGTGCTGGCCAGCGAACACAGGATGCCGATCAGGCACAGGATGCCGGCGAAACCCAGCCCCCATTGCGTGGGGATGAAATTGGCGGCCACCACACCCACCAGGCTGGCCGAGATCCAGCTACCCCAGTTGACCACGCAGTTGCCCGCCAGATAAGCGGTTTGGGCCAGGCGCTCTTCGGCGTTCACCCCGGGCTTGGGGTAATGCCGTGTGAACAGCACATAGGTCAGGTCGGCCGTGAGGTAGCCATGCATCAGGCGCTCCCACAGCGGCAGGTGCATCAGGTAGGGGCGCAAATGCAGGCTGAACACCACAAAACGCAGGTTGACGCAAAAGCCCGTGGCCAGGATCACCCAGGCCGGGGCCCCGGCCACCAGCAAGGGAATGGCCGCCAGTTGCGAGCTGCCGGCAAACACCAGCAAGGTCATGAGCACGGACTCGAAGACGCTCATGCCCGACTTGACCATGGCCACGCCCGTCATCAGTCCCCAGGCGGCAATGCCCGGGGCCTGGGGCCACATCTGGCTCATGCCGGCGGCGAAGGCTGAGTGGCGGTAATGGGCAGGGCGCAGAAACATCGCGTGCGTCCGGCCTCAGGCCACGGTGCCGAGCACGGCATCCACCTGCAAGGGAAAGCCGCGCAGAAAATCAGCCACCGGCAGGCGCTTGCCGCCAGCACGCTGCAACACACTCAGGCGCAGCCGGCCTTGCCCGCACTGCACCAGCACGCCGCCCTCGTCCACCGCCAGGATGCGTCCCGGGGTGTCGCCCGCACCGGGCTCAGGGGTGGCCGCCCAGACCTTGATCGTCTCGGCCCCCAACACCGTCTGGGCACCCGGAAAAGGATCGAAGGCGCGCACCCGGCGGCCAATGACTTCGGCCGACAACGCCCAGTCCATCGCAGCCTCGGCCTTTTCGATCTTGTGCGCGTAGTTCACGCCTTCGGCCGGTTGTGGCACAGGGCGCAGGCCACCACAGGCGGCCAGTTCCAGGGCTTCGACGATCATCCGCCCGCCCAGAGTGGCCAGGCGATCGTGCAAGGTGGCGGTGGTCTCGGTGCCTGAAATGGGCAAGCGCTCCACCAGCAACATGTCGCCCGTGTCCAGCCCGGCATCCATCTGCATGATGGTGACGCCGGTATCGGTGTCACCCGCCTCGATGGCACGGTGGATGGGCGCCGCACCGCGCCAGCGCGGCAGCAGCGAGGCGTGGATGTTCAGGCAGCCCAGGCGGGGCGTGTCCAGCACCCACTGCGGCAGGATCAACCCGTAGGCAGCCACCACCATCACGTCGGCCTGCGCCGCCAGGATGGCCTCGCGCGCCGCGGCGGCCTCATCGGGGTACTTGCCATCGAGCCGCAGGCTGCGCGGTTGTGCCACGGCCACCCCTTGCGCCACGGCCCATTGCTTGACCGGGGAAGGCTGCAGCTTGAGGCCGCGGCCGGCAGGCCGGTCGGGCTGGGTGAGCACCAGCGGGACCTCAAAACCGGCCGCATGCAGCCGCTCCAGCGCCACGCGGGCAAACTCCGGCGTACCGGCAAAAATCACTCTCATGCGTTCAGCCCCGCCAGACGGCAGGTGTCATCCAAGGTGGTGCCCATTGGGCGGATTGCGAACCTGCTGGTAGATCACGCGGCGCAGCACGCCTTGGGGGTCCAGGTGCAGGTAGGCATAGAAAGGTTCGTTGAGATCGAGAAATTGATAGACCCAGACCGAGCCCTCGAAGCGGGCCACCTGATCGATGCGCAGCGGCTGGCCATACAGCAGACGGATGTCCTCGGCCCGGGTCTGGTCGATCACCATGTCAGCGTCGATGCGGCTTTTCAGCAGGGGCTGATCCACACGCCGCAGCCGGCCCTCGGCATCCAGGTCCAGGTTGTAGACCGTCACCCCGGCCGGCAGGAACGAATACTGCAGCCGCTCGCCCTGAGGCAGGGCGTAGCGGGCGGTGGGCTCACCCAACCGGGCCAGCACCTCGGCCCGGGTCGAGCCCAAAGGCTGCGACATCGGAAAGCGCGGCCCCACCCAACCCGCACAGCCTGCCAGGCCCAGCGCCAGCAGGCACGAAGCCAGCCCGTGCCGAGCCCGGAGCCCACTCATTCGCGGGCCTCGCGTTGCAGCTTGAGCATCTTGGTCTTGATGCGATTGCGCTTGAGCGGAGACAGGTACTCGACAAACACCTTGCCCAGCAAGTGGTCCATCTCGTGCTGGATGCAGACGGCCAGCAGGCCCTCGGCACTGATCTCGCGCGACTGGCCCTGGGCGTCCAGCGCCTTCACCCGCACTGCGGCAGCGCGTTCAACGCCGTCATAGATGCCCGGCACCGACAGGCAACCTTCGTCACCCACGTGGTGCTCTTCGCTGGCCCAGGTGATTTCGGGGTTGATCAGCACCAGCGGCTGATCCCGGTCTTCGGAGACATCGATCACGATCAGACGCTCGTGGAAATCCACCTGGGTGGCCGCCAGGCCGATGCCCTTGGCGTCGTACATGGTCTCGAACATATCGGCCACACGTTGTTGCAGGCGCTCGTCAAACGAGGTGACGGGCTTGGCCACCTTGTGCAGGCGGGGATCGGGGTAACAGAGAATGGGTAGAAGAGCCATGGCGTTTCGCAGCAGTTGTCGCTATTTTCGCCACTTTTGGCTTGCCCCTCCCGGGCTGGGTTCATTTTTCATTGCCCAATCAAGGGCTTGGGCGCAAAATCTGACCCGTTTTGTGACGTTCCGCCGGGTTGAAGCCGACCTTTGACGGCGGACCCCGGGAGCTGCAGGAATGCCAAAAGACCACCACCATCAGCCCGTGCGCAGCGATCGACGGCTGATCACGTTTTCCGCCCTCTCGATGCTGGGCCTTGCCGCTGTGCCCGCCTGGGCACAGCGCTACCCCGTCACCAGCGAACAGAAAGCCAGTGCCCAGCAGGCCGCCCAGAATGGTGTGCCTGAAGGCGAACTGTCCGCCAGCGCCCCCAACACCTACACGGTCAAAGGCGGCGACACCCTGTGGGGCATTTCAGGCGTGTTCCTGAAAAAACCCTGGCGCTGGCCGGCGCTGTGGGGCATGAACTTCGAACAGGTCAGCAACCCCCACCTGATCTACCCTGGGCAGACGCTCTACCTGATCCGCCAGAACGGGATGGCCCGCCTGAGCCTCAGCCCGGCCGACGGCTCGGCCGACATCCCCACCGTGCGGGTGTCGCCGCGCTCGCGCTACGAGTCGCTGGCAGACAACGCCCTGCCCACCCTGCGCAGCCACCTGATCGAGCCCTTCCTCGCAGAGCCCGTGGTGGTCGACGAAAACACCTTGCTGCAAGCGCCTCACATCGTGGCCGCACAGGACGACCGCGTGCTGATGAGCCGCGGCGACCGGGCCTACGCGCGCGGCGAAGCCAGCACCCCGCTGCTGATGGGCCCGGGCCTGCCGCGCGACTTCAGGGTGTTCCGCAGCGCGACCCCGATCAAGGACCCGAACGACGGCAAGATCCTTGGGTATGAGGCCCAGTACCTCGGGCGTGCCCGCTTGATTCGCGCCGAAGGCGCACAGGACGAGCCCGACGACACCCCGGTGGTGCGCCCCTTCCCGGCCAGCAACGTCAGCGAAGGCGGCTACCCGGCCACCAAGAAGCCACCGCCGCCCACCGAGATCATCCCGGCCTCGATCGACATCACCTCGATCAAGGAAGAGATCCGCGCTGGCGACCGCCTGTTGCCCGAGCCCCCCCGCCAGTTGATGAACTACGTGCCCCGGGCCCCTCAGGTGCCCACCGAGCGCGGCCGCGTGGCCTCGATCTACGGCAGTGCGGTGGCCAACGCGGCACAAAACCAGATCGTGGCGATCAACCTGGGCACACGCGACGGCATCGAACCCGGGCATGTGCTGGCCATCCTCAGCGAAGGGGCCCGCCTGCTGGACACCAGTGACGGCTCGCGCGCCCGCATGAAATTGCCCGACGAACGCAACGGCCTCCTGATGGTGTTCCGCTGCTTCGACCGCATCTCGTACGCGCTGATCCTGGAGATCAAGCAGGCCGTGCGTGTGGGCGACCGCCTGGTCAACCCCCTCTGATCGCGGCGCTCCACCCCCGGGGCCCGGCATGGCGCTGCAACGAGAAGAACTCCAGGCCTGGCTGCGCCTGACACTGAGTCCGGGCGTGGGCAACCAGAGTGCCCGGCGCCTGCTCGCGGCCCTGGGCTCGGCCGAGGCGGTGTTCGAAGCCCCCAGGGACCAACTCGGTACCCTGGCCACGCCCGCGCAGACCCAGGCCCTGTGCCAGCCTCCCGCGGGCCTGCAGACCCTGCTGGAGCGCACCTGGGACTGGCTGCAGAACCCGACCGAAGGCCTGTGTCACCAAGTGCTGACACTGGGCGACCCCGCCTATCCCGCCGATCTGCTGCAACTGGCCGATCCCCCCTTGATGCTGTATGCCCTGAGTGGCCGCCCCTTGCCCCCCAGCGACGCACCGCTGCAGGCCATGGCCGTGGTTGGCAGCCGCAACCCCAGCGCCCAAGGCCTGGAGAATGCACACGCCTTCGCCCACAGCCTGGTCGGCCATGGCTTCTGCGTGGTGTCCGGATTGGCCCTGGGCATTGACGGCGCTGCGCACGAAGGGGCCCTGAGCGCCGCGGCAGGCAGGCCCGACACCGCCCACGGGCCCACGTGGGCGGTGGTGGGCACCGGCCTGGACCGGGTGTACCCGCGCCAACACCGCGCGCTGGCCCACCGCGTGGCACTGCAAGGGGTGATGCTGAGCGAATACCCGCTGGGCACCCCGCCCCTGGCCGCCAACTTTCCCAAGCGCAACCGACTGATCGCGGCCCTGGCGCGCGGCACCCTGGTGGTGGAGGCGGCCCTGGCCTCGGGCTCGCTGGTCACGGCCCGTCTGGCGGCCGAGCAGGGCAAAGAGGTGTTCGCCATCCCGGGCTCGATCCATGCCCCGCAATCCAGGGGCTGCCACGCGCTGATCCGCCAGGGCGCCAAGCTGGTGGAAACCGTGCAGGACATCCTGGAGGAGCTGCCGTCGTCCGATTCACCCGATTCACCCCGTTCACCCGGTGTGCCCCAGCCCGAGCTGCCCGGCCTGGCAAGCCGCCATGAGGCGGCGGCCGAGGGCGCCCCCGCCACGGGCGACGAGGTGCTGGACGCGCTGGGTCAGGACCCCTGCACACTGGACACCCTGCAGGCCCGCTGCGGCTGGTCCACCCCGACGCTGCAGGCACGCCTGCTGACACTTGAGCTCAACGGCCAGATCAGCCGCCTGCCGGGTGGGCGCTTTCAGCGCATCGGCATGGCTTGAGTCCCGACCACGGCGCAGGCAAAGCGGGGCCAAAAGGGGGGCCCGGCGAACTCGGCTATATTGCCCGGATGATGGATGTTCTGGTCTTTGTGTACGAAAACTATGGGCGCAGCGACGCCTGCCCCGAACTGACTCAGCTGGGCCACAAGCTGACAGCGGTCGGGTTCGAGTCGGAGGAGATCGAGCAAGCGCTCGACTGGCTGGAGGATCTGCAGCAGACCGCCGCAGGCATGCGCGCCGTGCTGCCCCGCCCTGGCGGCAGTGGCACGAGCCCACTCAACCGTCCCCGTGTACAGGCGGCCCGTCAGGACAGCCTTCGAGCCTACCTGCCCCGCGAGATCGAGCACCTGGGCTCGGAGGGCTTGGGCTTTCTGCTGTTCCTGCAGGCCGCCAAGGCCCTGCCGACCGAACTGCATGAGGTGGTGATGGACCGGGCCACCGCCGCGCACGACCGTCCGCTGACGCTGGAAGAGCTGAAAATCATCATCCGCATGGTGTTCTGGCAGTTCGACCACGAGCCCAGTGCCTTGGTGCTGGACGAGCTGTGCCACGACCGCAGCACGCAGACGCTGCACTGATCCCAGGCCAACGCCGCCAAGGCCGGCCGGACCTCAGTTGAGCAGGCGTTCGGGGTTGGCGTCGAGCTTGGCCAGGGCGTCTCGGGTGGCCCGCAGGGTGAGGGTCTCTTCCTCCTGGGGCACCATCAACCCCGCCTGCAGATAGGCCGCCAGGCGGCGCAGCTGAATCAGGTAACTGCTGCCATCCATGGCCGCGAACAGGTGCAACTGGCGCCGGTCGCTGCGCCAGGCGTACTGCACCTGCTTGACCGAGCCGTTGTGGTCGAGTGAAAACCAGAGCCCGGTCTGCAATTCGAGCGCCCAGGCCAGCATGTCCTCGCTGGGCTGGGTGCCTCCGCCGGCCACCACGGTGAGCGCAGCACCATCCACCCCCAGCATCACCTCCAGGCTTTCTGCATCCAGTGGCAGTTCGTCCAGGCCCTCTTCGGTGACGTAGTCCTCAAGGTGGGTGAGGCGCTTGGCCATCGCGTCGATGGTGGCCTGCGGGATGGCTTCGGTCTTGGACAAAAAGGCATCCGCCAGCGTCTCGCTGAGGATCTTGATGTGGGCCTCTTGCGGGGCCCCGGTCACGCCCAGCATGGCCAGGCCCTTGCGCAAGTGCTGCAGCAGCATGGGCAGGTCATGGATCACACGGGCACGGTCAGAGCGATTGGGCTTGGCACTGGCGGCCCACACCAGATCGGCCGCGGCCTTCTTGAGCGCCACCGTGCTCTCGTGCTGCGGCCCGCTGCGAACGGCCGACAGGGCCAGCACCTCGGACCACACCTTGAACAGGAAATCCCGGATCTCGTCGCGCACCGGCATGTCCTTGAGCATGTTGCGCATCTCGATCGTGTACTGGATGGCCAGCGCCTCTTTCTGCTCCACCTGCTGGGCGACGGTCACCAGGCGCGCCGTCTTGCCTTTCTCGGTCAGGAAGCGGTTGAGGAACTTCTGGAACTCATCGTGCACCAGCTGGAACACACGACGCCCGGTTTCGGGGTACTGCTCGATCACCTGCACCACGCGACGGATCTCGGCCTCCAGGGCAGAGTCAGCGATGGTGTTGTCATCAAAGCCCAGCACGCACGAGCCCATGCGGTCGATCAGCAGGCGGGCCGGGTGGCTGAGGTTGTCAAAGAACTCGGGCTCGGCCAAGGCCACCCGCAGCACGGGCACCTGCAGCCTGGCAAACCAGACCCGGATCGCCGGCGGCAGACGTTCCTCAGACAGAATGCTCTGGAACATCAAGGCCACGATTTCGATGGTGGCCTTTTCAGCGGGGTTGGCCGTCTTCTTCTTGAGCTCGGCCGATTTGTCGCGCAAGGCGCCGGCCGCGGCTGCCACCCCGGCTGGGGTGCCCTCCATCATGAACAGGTTCTGCACCGAAGCCATGCGCTGGCCCACGCCCCCCATGCTGGCCCCCGTGGTCAACATGGGCATGAGGGCTTGAGCCAAAGCCTCACTGGCCGGTGCGCCACCACGGGCCACCATCAGCCCCTGCGCCAAACCCGCACCACCCACGGCCCCCACAGCGCCCGAGATCGAGCCCTGGGACGACAGGGCGGCGGCCACGGCGGGCACATCGCCCACCGAGCGCACCAGCAAGCGCTGCAGCTGGCCGATCAGGCCATGGGCCCGGGCCCGAGCGCGCATCAGCGGCGAACTGCCCGACAGGATCTGGGTCTCATCACCCCCGGTGCGGGCGGTGTGCAGGCGCCCAGGGCCATCACCGGACACGCCCGGACGCCCGCTGAGCTCTGCCGCGGACGACAGTGGCGCCGTGCCCGAGACGCCAGTCTCCATGACACCGGGCGAGGCCGGTGCCCGTTTGACCCTGCTGCGCAGGTCATCCGAAGCCACCACACCACGCTGTTGCAACCACTGGTTGGCCTGGCGGTAGGCCTCCTGGATCTGGGGCGCCAGAATTTCTTTGATGCGCTCGGACAACAGCAGCAACACGTCGCGGTTCAGGCCACTGGCCACCCATTGCTCGATCAGGTGCTGGCACAGGGTTTCCTGCCGCAGCACGTCATCGGCGCCCAGATCCCCCCCGCGAGGCAACTCCTGCAGCTTGCCGCGCAACTCCTGAAAGCCCGCGCCCACACGCTCGGACAAGGCCTGGGCCATGCGCGAGGCGGTGATCTGGTTGTCGAGCACATCGTCGCCCACCAGTTGCAGGTTCATCACGTCGAGCTGTGCGGTGCGCGGCGCTGAGGGCCCGGGCGGATGCAAGGCCTTCAGCCAGGCTGACTGCAAGCCTTCGACAAAAGCCTTGCGGTGCTGTTGCCAGCTCAGCCAGGCATCGCGGTGCAACTGCATGTCACGCGCCGTGCCTGTCTGGCTGGCCAGCGCCAGCAGCTGGGTTTCACAGGCCTCTGCCAATGCAGGCAGGCCCTGGACCAACACATCCACAAAGCGGCGGCGCACCTGGGCGCCCAGCTCTGGGGGTGGAGGAGAAGGGCTGAAGACCATCGCGGGGCGGTGAGAAACTCAGAACCAGGAACTCAGACCGTGGCACCCGCGTTTGGATCGTCAGGGTCACCTTCCTTGCGCACCGGACCTTTGATCAGATCCTCGCGCTTGATGCCCAGCCACATGGCAATCGCCGCGGCCACGAACACCGAGGAGTAGATGCCGAACAGAATGCCGATGGTCAGCGCCATCGCAAAGTAATGCAGCGTCTGACCGCCGAACAGCAGCATCGACAGCACCATGATCTGGGTCGATCCGTGGGTGATGATGGTGCGGCTGATGGTGGAAGTGATCGCGTTGTCGATGATCTGCACCGTGTTCATCTTGCGAAAGCGCCGGAAGTTCTCACGGATCCGGTCGAAGATCACCACCGACTCGTTCACGGAATACCCCAGCACAGCCAACACTGCTGCCAGCACCGCGAGCGAGAACTCCCACTGGAAGAAGGCAAAGAAGCCCAGGATGATCACCACGTCGTGCAGGTTGGCAATGATGGCCGCCACCGCGAACTTCCACTCGAAGCGGAAGGCCAGGTAGACCATGATGCCCAGCACCACCATGCCCAGGGCCTTGAGCCCATCGTGCGCCAGCTCTTCGCCCACCTGCGGACCGACGAACTCGGTGCGGCGCAGGCTGGCTTCGCCGTCCAGCGCCTTCAGGGCCACCATGACCTTGTCACTTTGCTGCGCCGAACTCACGCCCTTCTGGGCCGGCAGACGGATCATCACATCCTTGGAGCTGCCGAAGTTCTGCACCAGCACATCGTCAAAGCCCAGGCCGGTGACGGTGCTGCGCACCTTCTCGAGTTCGGGCGCCTGCACATAGGCCACGTGCATCACGGTGCCGCCGGTGAACTCCACCGACAGGTGCAAGCCCCGGGTCAGCAGGAAGAACACCGCCGCGGCGAAGGTGAGAAAGGAAATCACATTGAACACCAGCGCGTTCTTCATGAACGGGATGTCTTTGCGGATCTTGAAAAATTCCATCGCTTTGTCCTTGCTGGGCCAGTCCCCGACAGCGGGGCTGGCCGATCATCAGTCTTGCGGGCTCAATCGGCCTTGGCCACGGCCGTGCCGTCGCCATCAGGGCGCCACACCGTGCCAATGGCCACGGACTTGAGCTTCTTCTTGCGGCCATACCAGAGGTTGACCAGGCCACGTGAGAAGAACACGGCCGAGAACATCGAGGTCAGGATGCCGATGCAATGCACCACGGCAAAACCCCGCACCGGGCCCGAGCCAAAAGCCAGCAAGGCCAGGCCCACGATCAGCGTGGAGATGTTGGAGTCCAGGATGGTGGCCCAGGCACGGTCGTAACCAGCATGGATGGCCGCCTGCGGCGAGGCGCCGCTGCGCAGCTCCTCACGCACACGCTCGTTGATGAGCACGTTGGAGTCGATCGCCATGCCCAGCGCCAAGGCCATGGCCGCAATGCCTGGCAGGGTCAGGGTGGCCTGCATCATCGACAGCACCGCCACCAGCAGCAGCAGGTTCAGGCCCAGGGCCAGGCAGGAGAAGACGCCGAACATCATGTAATACACACACATGAATGCCACGATGACCAGGAAACCCCAGGTCACACTGTGGAAGCCCTTGGCGATGTTCTCAGCCCCCAGCGTGGGGCCGATGGTCAATTCTTCGATGATTTCCATCGGCGCCGCCAGCGAGCCGGCGCGCAGCAGCAGCGAGGTGTCTGTGGCCTCCATGGCGGTCATGCGGCCCGAGATCTGCACCCGGCCACCGCCGATTTCGGAGCGGATCACCGGTGCAGTCACGATTTCACCCTTGCCCTTCTCGAACAGGATGATGGCCATGCGCTTGCCCACGTTCTCACGGGTGACATCCTTGAAGATGCGCGAGCCCTTGGCGTCCAGCGTCAGGTTGACGGTGGGCTCCTGGGTCTGGCTCTCGAAGCCGGGTTGAGCGTCGGTGAGGTTCTCACCGGTCAGGATCACCTGCTTCTTGACGACCAGGGCCTGGCCGTTGCGGTCGGGGTAGCGCTCGCTGCCAAACGGCACCGGGCCGCGGCCGATGGCGGCAGCACCGGCATCCGAGCTTTCGTCGACCATGCGCACTTCCAGGGTGGCGGTTCGGCCCAGAATATCCTTGGCCTTGGCCGTGTCCTGCACGCCGGGCAACTGCACCACGATGCGGTCCTGGCCCTGTTGCTGGATCACCGGCTCGGACACACCCAGTTCATTGATCCGGTTGTGCAAAGTGGTGATGTTCTGCTTGAGCGCCATCTCCTGCACCTTGCGGGCAGCCTCGGGCTTGAGGGTGGCGGTCAGCTTGAAATCGCTGCCATCGGGCGACTCGACCATCTGCAGCTCGGGCAGTTGATCGGCGATCACAGCGCGGGCAGCCTGCAAGGTCTGGGTGTCACGGGCACGCACCTCGACGGCCTGGCCGTTGCGCGAAATGCCGCCGTGACGCACATTCTTTTCGCGCAACAGCGTGCGGATGTCACCCGACAGGGATTCGGCCTTCTTGGTCAGCGCCGCCTCCATGTCGACCTGGAGCATGAAGTGGACGCCGCCGCGCAGGTCCAGGCCCAGGTACATCGGGGCCGCACGCACGGCACGCAGCCATTCAGGGGTGCTCGACAACAGGTTCAGCGCCACCACATAAGAGGGGTCGCTGGCATCGGGCACCAGGGCGTGCTGCAGTGCATCCTTGGCCTTGAGCTGGTCGTCGGTGGTGTTGAAGCGGGCCTTGACGGAATTGCCGTCGAAGCTGGTGGCCTCGGCCTTCAGGCCGGCCGTGCCAAGCACCTCATCCACCCGCTTGAGCATCGAAGCATCCAGCTTGAGGGTGGCCTTGCCCGAAGACACCTGCACCGCGGGCGACTCGCCAAAGAAATTGGGCAGGGTGTAGAGCACCCCAAAGAGCGACACGATCAAGATGATCGCGTACTTCCAGACCGGATAACGGTTCATGATCGCGCAGGTACCTGACTAATGAAAAGACGCAGTGGCCACCCACCGGGGGTTGGCCACCGCTGGAATCGCACGGTGTGGCTTACTTCACCGAGCCCTTGGGCAAGACCTGCACCACGGCGCTGCGCTGGATCTGCACTTCGACGCCAGCAGCCACTTCCAGGCTCAGATGGGTTTCACCCATCTTGGTGACCTTGCCCAGCAGGCCACCCGAGGTCACCACCTCATCGCCCTTGGCCAGCGCTTCGATCATGGTGCGGTGCTCCTTCTGGCGCTTCATCTGGGGGCGGATCATCACGAAGTACAGCACCACGAACATCAGCACCAGCGGCAGCATGCTGGTCAGCGACGACATGATGTCGCCACCGCCGGCGGCAGCAGCGGGGGCAGTCTGGGCAAAAGCAGAAGAAATGAACACTGAGAACTCCACAGGGGGTAACAAATGAGAAAGCCCGCAGGCTGACCGCAGCGAGGCGGGCAGGCGGGTGCTGGCAAGATTGTATGTCGGGCCGCTGCGGCGGCAATCGGGGGGCCAATGCCCCCACAGCAAGGCCGGCCCGGGCCGCGCCCACCGGCGGGTCCGGGACAAATCCGAGCCCGGCAGAGGGCCTTTGTAGCGTCCATGGACGCGCTGAGGGCAGGGCCGGGCGGGGCCGGCAACCCCGCCACACCCAGGGGCATCAGGCCGCCTTGCGGGCAGCGCCACCCTGGCGCCACTCAGCCAGCAATTGGCTCCAACGCTGGCGGGCCGCCACGAGATTGCGCTCCTTGACGTGGCCATAGCCCTTGATCTGCTCGGGCACCTGGGCCAGATCGAGCGCCAGGGCATGGCGCTCGGCACTCAGGCCCGCGCACAGCTCCTCAACCAGGGCCTGGTACTCGGTGATCAGGGCGCGCTCGGTGCGGCGCTCCTCGGTTCGGCCGAACACATCAAAGGCCGTGCCACGCAAGCCCTTGAGCCGGGACAGCAGTCGGAAGCCCGTGAGCATGGCCGGACCGAAGGTCTGCTTGACCAGGTGGCCCTTGGCATCCTTCTTGGCCAGCAACGGCGGCGCCAGATGGTAGTTGAGCTTGTAGTCGCCCTCGAACTGCGCCGCGATGCGGGCCAGGAAGGCCGGGTCGCTGTGCAGGCGGGCCACCTCGTACTCGTCCTTGTAGGCCATCAGCTTGAAGGCCTGGCGGGCCACGGTCTCGCTCAGCGCGGTCTTGCCCAGGGCGGCCTCGGCCTGCTGCACCCGGCCGACCAGGGCCCGGTAGCGCTCGGCATAGGCGGGGTTCTGGTAGGCCGTCAGGAACTCGACCCGGCGCGCCACCAGCGACTCGACCGTTTCGCGCGGCTTGAACTGCACCACCTGGCTGGGGGCCAGCACCTGGCGCACCAGCGCCGGGTCATGCGCGGCCAGACGCCCCCAATGGAAGGCGGTCTTGTTGGCCTCGACCGCCACCGCATTGAGCTCCATGGCCCGGGTCAGGGCCGCCAGGCCCAGCGGAATCCAGCCACGTTGCCAGGCATAGCCCAGGATCATGGGGTTCACATACAGGCTGTCGCCCATCATGCGGGTGGCCAGGGTTTCGGCATCGAAGGCGCCCAGGCCTTCACCCACCGCCCGCGCGATCTGGGCGGCGCAGGCCTCGGCCGGGTTCTGCCAGTCGGTGTTGCGCACGAAGGCGGCGGTGGGCGTGCTGTGCGAGTTGAGCGCCACATGGGTGCGGCCCTCGCGCATGCGCATCATGGTCTCCTTGCCTGCGGCCACGAGGGGATCGCAGCCCAGGATCAGGTCCGCCGCGGCCATGCCCACCCGGGTGGTGCGGATGTCGTCCTGGCGTTCGCCGATCAGCACATGGCTCCAGGTGGCGCCCCCCTTCTGGGCCAGACCGGCCGCATCCTGGGTGACGATGCCCTTGCCTTCCAGGTGGGCGGCCACGCCCAGCAGTTGCCCGATGGTGATGACGCCAGTGCCGCCCACACCGGCCACCACGATGCCCCACACCCCGCCATGCTCAGGCGTCAGGGTGGGCAGCGTGGGTTGAGGCAGTTGGGCCAGTTCGAATGGCGACGGGGCCTGACCCTTGGCCTTTTTCTTGAGTTGGCCACCCTCCACCGTGATCAGGCTGGGGCAGAAGCCCTTGAGGCAGGAGGTGTCCTTGTTGCAGCTGCTCTGGTTGATGGTGCGCTTGCGGCCGAATTCGGTCTCCAGCGGCTCCACGCTCAGGCAGTTGGACTGCACGCCGCAGTCGCCGCAGCCTTCACAGACCAGCTCGTTGATGACCACCCGCTTGGCCGGGTCGACCAGGCTGCCGCGCTTGCGGCGGCGGCGCTTTTCGGTGGCGCAAGTCTGGTCGTAGATGATGACGGTGGTGCCACTGAGTTCGCGGAACTCGCGCTGCACGGCATCCAGGGTGTCGCGATGCTGGATGGCGATGCCCGCGGGCAGGCCCTGAACGCCCGCGTACTTCTCGGGCTCGTCGGTGACGATGGTGATCTTCTGAGCCCCTTCGGCACGCATGCTCTGGGCAATCTGGATCACCGAGTGCCCTTCGGGGCGCTCGCCTACCTGCTGGCCGCCGGTCATGGCCACCGCATCGTTGTAGAGGATCTTGTAGGTGATGTTGACGCCGGCCGCGACGCTCTGGCGCACCGCCAGCAGACCACTGTGGAAATAGGTGCCGTCGCCCAGGTTGGCGAACACATGCTTTTCGGTGCTGAAGGGCTGCTGGCCCGTCCAGGGCACGCCCTCACCGCCCATCTGCGTGAAACCGACGGTGGCGCGGTCCATCCAGGTGGCCATGAAGTGGCAGCCGATGCCGGCCATGGCGCGCGAGCCTTCGGGCACCACGGTGCTGGTGTTGTGCGGGCAGCCCGAGCAGAACCAGGGCTGGCGGTCGGCGCCCTTGACGCCCGCCACCTCGATCACGTTCAAGGCGCTCTGCTTGGCCTCCAGGATGGCCAGTTGGGCGTCGATGCGGGCCGTCAGATCGGCCCCGGCGGGCAGCAGCCCCAGGCGACGCAGGCGCTTGGCGATGGCCCGCGCGATCAGGGCGGGGGTCAGGTCGGCATTGGCCCGCAGCAAGGTGTTGGCCGTGGGGTTGGGGCGGGCCCACTCACCGCCGCTGAAGTCACCCTCGCCTTCATCGAACTTGCCCACCACATTGGGGCGCACATCGGGCCGCCAGTTGTACAGCTCTTCTTTCAGCTGGTATTCAATGACCTGCCGCTTTTCCTCGACCACCAGGATCTCCTGCAGGCCGGTGGCGAATTCACGGGTGAGCTGGGCCTCGAGGGGCCACACCACGCCCACCTTGTGCAGCCGGATGCCCAGGGCCCGGCAGGCGTTGTCGTCCAGCCCCAGGTCCAGCAGGGCCTGGCGGGTGTCGTTCCAGGCCTTGCCGCTGGCCATGATGCCCAGGCGGTCGTTGGACCCCTGCACGGCGGTGTAGTTGAGGCGGTTGGCGCGGATGTAGGCCAGGGCGGCGTACCACTTGGTGTCGAACAGGCGCGCCTCCTGGTCCAGCGCATGGTCGGGCCAGCGGATGTGCACGCCGCCCGGGGGCATCTCGAAATCGGTGGGGATCTGGATCTGCACCCGGTCCGGGTCGATCATGGCGGTGGCACTCGACTCGACGATCTCCTGGATGGTCTTCAGGCCCGACCAGACGCCGGCGTAACGGCTCAGGGCAAAGGCATGCAGGCCCAGGTCCAGGATCTCCTGCACCGTGGACGGGAAGAACACCGGAAAGCCGCAGGCCTTGAAGATGTGGTCGCTCTGGTGGGCGGCGGTGGAGCTTTTCGAGATGTGGTCGTCACCGGCCACCGCGATCACGCCCCCCCAGGGCGTGGTGCCCGCCATGTTGGCATGCTTGAACACATCGGAGCAACGATCCACGCCCGGGCCCTTGCCGTACCAGATGCCGAACACGCCGTCGAATTTCTGCGTGCCGGGCGGCGCAAAACCCAGTTGCTGGGTACCCCACAGCGCGGTGGCGGCCAACTCTTCGTTGACCCCAGGCTGGAACACGATGTTTTGCGCCTTCAGGTAGGCACTGGCCTTCCACAAAGCCTGGTCATAGCCCCCCAGTGGGGAGCCCCGGTAACCACTGATGAAGCCCGCCGTGTTCTTGCCCACCTGCGCATCACGCAGGCGCTGCAGCATGGGCAGCTTGACCAGGGCCTGCACCCCGCTCATGAAGGCCCGACCGTAGTCCAGGCTGTACTTGTCATCCAGCGTCACGGTTTCCAACGCGCGGCGGATGTGTTCGGGCAAAGGGGCGTTCATGGCTTGTCTCCTGGTGGGCCGACTCGGGCGGCCCTGGGCGGGATTTTTCAGAAGTGGACGGGTGGTAACAAACGCCACCACCGGCTCGGGAAAGTGTATGCGGCCTGCTCTGATAAGTCTTTGCTAATAGTGCCCATGAAAGGCGATGAAAATTCAATATCTTTCTCAAATCGACTTACAAAGAAAGATTCATTCCAGATTGGAAAAAAATCAGCAATTTCCAAAATCACAACCCAGCACCCGGAAAGGCCAAATACCAATAGCAACCCTGGGGCTGTCACAGCACTTTCATGAAGAAGTTACAAATTTAAAGACTTTGTAAAGACCCCTTGCGGAGTAACTCATGAAATCCTGGTTGATCGCGTCCACCCTGGCGGTGGCCACCCTGACGGCCTGCGGCGGCAGCAGCAGCACCCCGCCCAAGAACGTGCTGTTCTTTCTGGGCGACGGCATGGGCCTGACGACCCTGACCGCCGCCCGCATCTACGCGGCCGGTGAAGACGGCAGCCTGACCATCGACACCCTGCCCGAAAGCGCCTTCGTCAAGACCTACTCGGCCGACGCCCAGGTCACCGACAGCGCGCCCTCGATGTCGGCCTACATGACCGGTGTGAAGATGAACAACGAAGTCATCTCGATGAGCCCGGACACCTCGGCCTACAACAAGACCAGCTTTGCCGACTACGTGTCGGGCGCCGACAGCACCTGCCCCACCAGTGGCAATGGCAACAGTGTGCCCACCTTGCTGGAGATCGCCAAGGCCAAGGGCCTGGCCACCGGCGTGGTGACCACCACCCGCATCACCCATGCCACCCCGGCCGCCACCTACTCCCACATCTGCCACCGCGACGGTGAAAACAGCATCGCCGCCCAGATGGTGCCCGGTGGCAGCGGCTACAACAGCGCCCTGGGCGATGGCGTGGACGTGGTCTTCGGTGGCGGCCTGCGCCACTTCCAGCCCAAGGGCAGCACCGGCAGCAGCCGCAGCGACAGCCGCGACCTGGTGGCCGAGATGAAGAAGGCCGGCTACAGCTTTGCAGGCTCGCGCACCGAGTTCAACGCCCTGCCCGCCAGCGGCAAGCTGTTGGGCCTGTTCACGTCCAGCCACATGTCCTACGACCTGGACCGCGACAGCAGCAAGGAACCCAGCCTGGCCGAGATGACCACCCGCGCCATCGACCAGCTCAAGGGCAACCAGGCCGGCATGTTCCTGATGGTGGAAGGTGGCCGCATCGACCATGCGCTGCACGAAACCACCGCCCGCAAGGCCTTGCAAGACACCGTGGCTTTTGACAACGCCATCAAGGCCGCCATCGACAAGATGCAGGCCCTGGACCCGGGCCTGAAGAACACCCTGATCGTCGTCACCGCCGACCATGACCACACCCTGGTGCTCAATGGCTACGCTGCCCGCACCGGCAAGACCTCGGACAGCAACCCCGGCGTGCTGGGCCTGCTGCGCAGCTATGTGGACGGCCTGCTGTCCAAGGACACGGGTGGCAATCCCTTCACCATCATCGGCTTCGGCAACGGCGAAAACCGCCAGGCCACCCGCACCGCACTGACCGATGCCCAGGTGTTCGACAAGACCTACCACCAGGAAGCCACCATCCCCGTGGCCGCAGGCAGCGAAACCCACGGCGGCGCCGATGTGTTCCTGGGCGCCATCGGCAAGGGCGCCGACAGCTTCACCGGCGTGATCGAGAACACTGCCGTGTTCGGCCTGATCCGCAATGCCATGGGCCTCTGATGAGCGCCGCCACACACCCCCGATCTGGAAACACCGCCATGAACCCCTTGAACCTCTCCCTGCCCCGTGGCCCGCGCTTTGCCCAGCGACTGCTGGCCCTCACCCTGGGCGCGCTGTGCGCCGGCCAGGCCTTCGCCGCTGGCGAAGCCAAGAACGTGATCTTCTTCCTCGGTGACGGCATGGGCCCGGTCACCGTCACCGCCAGCCGCATCTACAAGTACGGCGAATCGGGTCAGTTGACCATGGAGACCTTGCCGCGCACCGCCCGCATCAAGACCTATTCGCTGGACGCCCAGACCACCGACAGCGCCCCCTCGATGGCGGCCTACATGACCGGCGTGAAGATGCGCAACGAGGTGCTGTCCATGGACGGCAACACCCTGGCCATCAAGCCCGGCACCGACACCAGCGTGAGCCCGAGCGTGAGCAACGCCATCAACAACTGCCCGGCCACC
Organism: Curvibacter sp. GW821-FHT01G03; assembly: GCF_059422285.1. Lineage (NCBI taxonomy): Bacteria > Pseudomonadati > Pseudomonadota > Betaproteobacteria > Burkholderiales > Comamonadaceae > Curvibacter > Curvibacter sp. GW821-FHT01G03. Next base: position 349,167 of record NZ_JBWKWP010000006.1, on the reverse strand, counting down.
GGCAACGGCGCCAGCGTGCCCACCCTGCTGGAACAGGCCATTGCCGCCGGCAAGGCCACCGGCGTGGTGACCACCGCCCGCCTGACCCACGCCACCCCGGCCGCCACCTACTCGCACATCTGCCACCGCGATGCCGAGTACCACATCTCACGTCAGGCGGTGCCCGGCGGCGCCGGCTTCAACACCGCGCTGGGCAAGGGCGTGGACGTGATGCTGGGCGGCATCAGCTACTTCTGGCGCCCGTTCAACGCCACCACCACCCCCAAAGGCCGCCCCGACGGGCGCGATCTGGTGGCCGAGATGCAGGGCCAGGGTTACACCTTCGTGAGCGACCTCACCAGCCTCAACGCCGCACCCAACGGCCGCCTGCTGGGCTTGTTTGACCAGGCGCTGTCGCAAGGCCACATGTCCTACGAGCTGGACCGCGATCCGGCCAAGGAGCCCAGCCTGGCCCAGATGGCCACCAAGGCGGTGGACGTGCTGTCGAAGAACGGCAACGGCTACTTCCTGATGGTCGAGGGCGGCCGCATCGACCACGCCCTGCACGGCACCAACGCCAAGCGCGCGCTGGCCGACACCATCGCCTTCGACGACGCTGTCAAAGCCGTGCTGGCCAAGGTCGACCTGAGCAACACCCTGGTGGTAGTGACGGCCGACCACGACCACACCATGGCGTTCAACGGCTACTCGCACAAGGGCAACGACATCCTGGGCAAGAGCACCAACAACCGCACCAAGCAGACCGCCCTGGCGGCCGACGGTAAGCCTTACACCACCCTGGTGTTCGGCAACGGGGGCGGGCCGCGCAAATCGGTGCGTGACGACCTGAGCAACGTCGACACCTCGGGCAACAAGGACTACCTGCAGGAAGTCGGTGTGCAATTGGGCAGCGCCGGCTCGGAAACCCACGGCGGCGGCGACGTGATGCTGTTCGCCACCGGCGCCGGCAAAGCCCCGTTCAAGGGCACGCTGGACAACACCCGCGTGAACACCCTGGTGCGCCAGGCCTTCGGCTTCTGATGCGCGCGGCGTCCACAAAGCCCCGCTCGTCACGCCGCCACCTGCTGCAGGCCGCGCTGGCCTGCGGTCTGGCAGCCACCGCACCCTGGGCCGGCGCCCAAGGCGCGGTCCAAGGCGTGGGCACGGGCCCCAGCCTGGACCTGCAGGTGCGCCACACCAGCATTTCGCTGGGTGCCGATGGCGTGAAGCGCACGGCAGAGTTCAGCGAACGGGTACACCGGCGCCCGCAGATGGTGTGGATCGAACGCGTGATCCCGCCGCATGCGCACTCCGAGGAAGAGCACGCCAAGGGCCACCAGGCCCACAAGCACCTGGACGTGGCGGCCGCCGCTCGCTGGGTCACCCGCGACGAGCGCGGCGAGCCGCGCCTGCGGCTGGTCTCGGCCGAAGACAAGGTGGTGATCGACATTGCCCGCACCGACTATGGCAACGTGGGGTTTGACGGCTCCTGGCCCGCCGCCTGGCACCTGATCGACCCCACCGTGCTGCAGCAGCTCAAGGCGGCCGCGCCAGTGGGCGACACCACCACCTACACGCGCCAGGACGCCCACGGCCGCCTGACCGTGGTCTGGAACCACAAGCTGATGGTGCCGGTGAGCGTGGAGTCGAGCGGGCCCCAGGGCTCGCGCAAGACCGTGGTGCAGACCATCGCCGCCCCCGCCACCCCGCCCTGGACCCGGCTGGACGGCTACGGCAAGAAGGACTACTCCGACTACCTCGACTGAGTCCACCGAGGCTTGCCCCCCAGGCCGGCGCCCAGCGCCGGCCTTTCTTTTTCTGTTTGTCGGCTATGCTGCGGCCCTCGTCCCTTCCATTCGACCCTTCCTTTCGCACTTTTCGCCGTCTCACCCCGTGGACTCCCTCGATAAATTCGACATCGCCATCCTGAGCGAACTGCAGGCTGATGCCCGGCTCACCAATGCCGAGCTCTCGCAGCGTGTGGGCCTGTCGGCCGCGCCCTGCTGGCGCCGCGTGCGGGCGCTCGAAGAGGCGGGCTACATCAAGGGATATCGGGCCGAGATTGACCGGCACAAGATCGGCCTGGGCGTGCTGGCCTTTGTGCGACTGGACGCCGAGCGCAACACCGGCGACGCCACCAAGCGGCTGGAGGACGCGATCCGCCAGCTGCCCGAGGTGATCAGCTGCCACTACATCAGCGGCACCGGCACCTTCGAGCTGCAGGTGGTGGCGCAGGACCTGGACAGCTTTTCGCGCTTTGCGCTGAAAAGCCTGATCAACCTGCCCAATGTGAAAGACCTGCACACCAGCTTCTCGCTGGGCGAGGTCAAGGCCAGCAGCGCGCTGCCGCTGGGGCACCTGACGCCGGCCGGGGGCAGGGTCAACACCCCCCGCTGACCCGACCGGCAATGCCGGCCGATTAAACCGATCAGGCCTGAGGCGTGAGCCCCGTCAAGTAGCCGACCGAGGCGCCGAAGCGGTCCTTGAAGTTGGCGCGCACCAACGGGTCCAGCGTGTCCCTGACCTTGTCATGCAAGGGCTTCTCCCAGTCGCCCGGGTGTTGGAAGTTGCTCATGACGTAGGTCCAGCCGTTGATCTCGTCCACCGCGTGCAGGCCGGTCGATTCGGCGCCCGAGGGGCAGGACAGGAGGCGCGTGAGCTGTTTCGTGTCCACGTGGTAGGCCCACAGGAAGTTGTTCACGTGCATGCCGCTGTCCTCACCGATGAACAGGGTGCGCAGCTTCTCGGAGAACTTGATGTTGTCGGGGTTGGCAATGTGGTCGGCATGGGCCAGGTTACCCAGCGCGTCGGGGGTCTTCAGATCCACCCCGACCAGGGCGGCCGGGGGTTCCATGTGGGTGGACACCCAGTCGCTGTCGATCGCCTGGCCGCTGCTGTCCTTCTGACCTCCCTGCAGGATGTGCTCGTAGACGGCGCCGGCCTTGGGGCCTTGCACGCGGATGCCACCCGAGCCATCCAGCATGCTGGCCTGGACGTAGGACATGGCTGAATAGGCGCGCTTGTCCTTCGCATTGACCGTGGTGCCCTCCATCTTGGTGAAGCCCAGGCTGCCGCCGACCAGGGCGGCATAGCGGTGGGTTTCGAGGAAGGCGGCGGCCTTTTCCATGCCAGGCTTGAGCTTGACCCAGTTGAACTTGCCGTTGAAGGGGATGCGGGTGTAACTGGCGTCAGCCGGGTCGCTGGTCTTGACGTCCATGATGTCGCCGGGGCGGATGCCGCCGTCCACCAGGGCATGGATCTCGGCGCTGCTCGCATGGCCCAGACGGATCCAGCCGATGTCACCCGCCCCCGGGCCCACGCCCGAGGTCTGCTTCCAGGTGGCCACATACAGCGTGCCCGAGGAGAGGTCACGCGGACGATCGGCCACGAACATGAACAGGCCACCGTTGGTGGCGTCGTCCCCCATCAGCGCCGTGCGCTCGTCGGGCATCACCTGCACCAGCTCGTGCGAGAGGCGGCCCATGCAGTAATGCTTGGCGATGCGCCCCGTGCCATCGGGCAGCACCGTCACCTCGGGCAGGTGGCCATAGTGGTAAGGGTTGGCCTTGGCTGGGTCGCCATACAGGTTCTGGCTGAAGGCCTTGAACTGGGCGTTGCTGGCCACGGCGAAGGCATCGGGTTCGTACTCTTCGCTGGACAGGTGCGTGTTCCAGGGCGACAGGCTGGCGCCGCAGGTGATCCACAGGCCCTGCACGCCCGAGGTGTCCACATTGTGGTACTTGACCACGCTGAGGGCGCCGGTGGCGGGGTTCTGATCCAGTGTGATCACGGCGATCGGCGAGGGCAATTGCCCGTAGGTGGCGGCACCGGCCTGGTTGCGCGTGGCGTATTCGAACTGAACCACGGCAAACACCGTGTTGCCCTTGACCCCCGCCACCTGGGCCTTGGGCAGGGTCAGCAGCGAGGAACCATCGGGGCAATCGGAATAGAAATGACGTTCGCGCCCAGGCACCGAGCGGTCCAGGATGGGCTGGTTGCGGATGTCGTAGTACCCCCCCGCCAGCACCTGGCCGCCTTGCCCGTCGGGCAGCATTTCGCCGGTCATGAAGAAGGGCTGGTAAGCCAGGGCCTGGGTACGCTGACTGCCGTCGGCCAGGGTCACGCTCAGGGCCGACTGCACGGTCGTCGTGGCCATGGCCTGCGGGTGGGCCAGCGTGGGCGCGGCCATGCCTTCAAAACGCACCGAACGGAAGGCGGCCGGGCGGGCCGCCGGGGTGCTGGCACAACCTACCAGACCGCCCAGGGGAAACAGGGGCGCGGCGGCCAGGGCGCGCAGCAATTGGCGGCGTGAGGCGGTGTTTGAATCTGCGGACATGGGACGATCTTTCCAGTTGGGGTGGGCGAGACTGCAGGCCAGGACAGGACAAGCCCGGCCAAGCCGGGCAGCCTAGGCCACCGTCATGACAGCTTCATGACCCCTCCGGAAAGACCGGGCCGGCGCTCAGCGCGGCCACAGCGCCCACAGGCGCAGCGGCTGCTTGAGGCGGCCGGCCAGTTCGCCGGCATCGGCCCCCCAACCGGCAAAGTAGTCGGCCCGCACCGCACCGATGATGGCGCTGCCCGTGTCCTGCGCCAGCACCAGGCGCTGCAGCTGGGCGGTGGGCCCGCTGGAGGCCAGCCACAGTGGCGTGCCGTAGGGGATGTTCTGCCGATCCACCGCAATCGAGCGGCCCGGCGTCAGCTCCACGCCCTGGGCGCCGCGCGGGCCCTGGCTGGCGTCGCTGCTCGACAAGGCCTCCTCACGGAAGAACACGTAGCGCGGGTTGCTCCACAGCAGCTCGTTGGTGCGCTGCGGGTTCTGCGCCAACCACTGGCGGATGCCGGGCCAGGTGGCGTCGCGGGTCTGGCCCTGGTCGAGCAGCCAGCGCCCCACGCTCTTGTAGGGCTGGTCGTTGGTGCCGGCAAAGGCCAGGCGCACCAGGCGCTGCGAGCCATCGGGCTCGGTGATGCGCAAACGGCCTGAGCCCTGGATGTGCAGCACCAGGGCCTCCACCGGGTCGGCGATCCAGGCAATCTCGCGTCCGCGCAAGGCCGCCTGGGCCTCGGGCAAGGTGTCGATCTCCTGACGGGTGTACCAGGGGCGGCGCTGGTTGAGGGTGGCAGGGGCGCGGTACAGCGCCACGTTGTAACCATTGCCAGGCAGGCGACTGGCCGGGATCACAGGCTCGTAATAGCTGGTCAGCAGGCCCTCGGCCTGGCCTTCCAGGCTCTCCACCCGGTAGGGTTGCAGACGGCGCACCAGCCAGCCCAGTTGCTCCTCGGGCGTCGCGATGCTGAGCTGGCGCACTTCGCCGCACAGCGGGGCAAACACGGGGCCGGGGCGCTCGCAGCTCTTGATCCAGGCGTTCCAGGCCTCGAACAACGGGTCTTGCCCCAGGCCGGGCAGCTCGGCCCAGCGCACCGGCACCCAGCGGCTGTTGCCCTGCACACGCGGCGGGGGCAAGGGGCGGCTTTCGTCCTCGCTCAGCGTCCAGCCGGGCAGGGGCGCTGCGGGCTCACCGGTCGGGGCCGGGGGGGTGGCCGGGGCCGTCGGGCTGCTGGGGGGCGGGCTCGCGCACGAGGCCAGCATTCCTACAATGACGGCCGTCACCGCCTTCCACAGGAGTCTTTTCATCATGGGTCTGATTTTGCTTGAAGCCCTGCTGGCCTTGCTGGTGCTGGTGGCGATTGTCTGGTGGACCATGTTTTCGGGTCGCCGCGGAGGTGAACCGTCGCGCACCGAGGACGCAGAAGCCGAAAAACCACACAAAAAATAGCACTTTGGGCCGGGCACTGCGCGGCAATTGCGCTTACAACGCGGGTTCACCGTCTGTTCAATGACGGTCTGTTGATCAAGGAGAGAACCCCTCATGCGCAAGCACACCCCATCCTCATTCATTCTGATCCCCGTGCTGGCCGCTGCTCTGCTGAGCGGCTGCGCCGACATGAGCGAAAACCAGCGCCGCACCGGCACAGGCGCCGGCATCGGCGCCCTGGCCGGCGCGGTCCTGAGCTCGGCCACCGGGGGCAACGCCGGCACCGGGGCGGTGGTGGGCGCCGGCATCGGCGCCCTGGGCACCTACATCTGGTCGCGCCACATGGACGAGCAAAAGCGCGCCATGGAGCAGGCCACGCAAGGCACGGGCGTGACGGTGGTGCAGACCGCCGACAACCAGCTCAAGCTCGACATCCCGAGCGACATCTCGTTCGACACCGGCAGCGCGGTGGTCAAGCCCAACCTGCGCCCCATCCTCGACCGCTTTGCTGAAGGCCTGCGCAACAACCCGCGCGCCGAGGTGCGCATCGTGGGCCACACCGACAGCACCGGCAGCGATGCCGTCAACAACCCCTTGTCGCAGGACCGTGCCGCCAGCACGCGCGACTACCTGGTGGCCCGCGGCGTGCCTTTCGACCGCTTCATGGTCGAGGGCCGGGGTTCGCACCAGCCGGTGGCCAGCAATGACACCGCGGATGGGCGGGCGCGGAATCGGAGGGTGGAGATTTTTGTGGGTGAGAAGGGGTAAAGGGTCATCCTTCGGATTGAGGCGGGCTGCATCTGGATGATGTGCCTTGTCCACTGGGTTGTGGTCTTGTTGCGCCGCTGCGCTCTGTTCCATCTGCTGCTTGTTTCAGGGCGGAGGCCGGGATTGCGCCCCGGCGGGCGCCTCACTTTCTTTGCTTCGCCAAAGAAAGTAAGCAAAGAAAGGCGACCCGACGTGCACGCCCTGCTGCGCAGGGTCCGCTGCGCTGCTCAACTTGGGCGGGGTCTCGCTAAACTCGCTGCGCTCAAACAGACGCGAGCCCTTTTTCCGCCCAAGTCTGCGCTGCTCGCCGTGCCCGACGGGAGGTGAGGGTCGGGAACCAACGGCTGCTGCTGCGCAGCGACGCCTGTTTGTTTCAATCAGAAGGCGCGGCTGCTTCGCAGCGCGGGGACGCACAGACGCTCTGCCCGACACAACCAACACCGACTCACCGGCGCCGCTGGATGCACAGAAACCAATGAATTCGGCGTGACGTTTGCAAGCTCGCCCGCACCCGTTCCCGCTTGCCCCGTGGGGCAGGGCCGAGCAGCGCAGTGCCAGGGGGATCAGGCCCCGCGTCTGTTTGAGCGCAGCGAGTTTAGCGGGGACCCCCCTGGCGCGAGCAGCGCAGGGAACCACGAAGTGGCCCTGACTTCGGGTCGCCTTTCTTTTGGGTACTTTGCTTTGGCGAAGCAAAGAAAAGTGCCTCGGCCGCCGGGACGAACCCCCGGCCTCCGCCCTCAAACAAAGAGCAGAAGCCACAGAGCGCAGCGGCAAGACAAAGCCTTCAATCAATGAACAAGGCAAACCATCCATTGCCACCCAAGGCAGACAAGCTCAGTGGCGAAGCCACATCACCCCAAACTCCTCAACAAATTAGCCAACTCAACAGCCGACTTGACATTCATCTTGTCAAACACCCGCGACCGGTGCACCTCCACCGTCCGCACACTGATGTCGAGCTGATCCGCAATCAACTTGTTAGGCAAGCCCTCCACCACCAGCCGCATCACATCGCGCTCCCGCTCGGTCAGCTCCGTCAGCCGCACCTGCAAGCCCCGGTGCTGCCGGTGTTGCGCCAGCACCTCGGCCGAGCGCTGCAGGGCCTGCTCGATGCGGTCGACCAGGGCATTGTCAGAAAACGGCTTTTCGCAGAAGTCGAAAGCCCCGCGCTTGACCGCATCGACCGCTGTCGGCACATCAGCATGGCCGGTCAGGAAGATCACCGGCATGGCCGCCTGCAGGCCGCGCTCGATCAGTTGGTCGAACAGCGCCAGCCCGCTCATGCCGGGCATGCGCACATCGAGCAGCAGACAGCAAGGGTGGCTGGGGGCCGGGCGCGAGCGCAGGGCGGCGTCAAACTGCTCGGCGCTTTCGAACACCTCGCTGAGCAGATGGCGCGAGCGCAGCAGCCAGGCCAGCGCGTCGCGCACTCCGGCGTCGTCATCCACAATGAAAACGGTGGCGTCGGGCGAGGGTTCCATGAGGATCGGTTCCGTCGGATCAGAAAAAGAAAACAGGGTGGCCGGCCGGCGCTCAGGCCGTGCTCACGGTCGCATTCAAAGCCGCGGCCGTGGGGCCTTTTTTCACCGGCAGGGTGAAGCTGAAGATGGTACCCCTTGGCGCCTGGGCGTCGAAGCCCAGGTAACCCCCATGCTGCTCGACCACAGTGCGGCACAGGCTCAGGCCCAGGCCCATGCCCTCGGCCTTGGTGGTGAAGAAAGGGGTGAAGAGTTGCTCGCCCACCTCTTTCGGGATGCCCGGCCCATGGTCGATGACACGCCACTCCAGCCAGCCGCTGGATTCGTTGGAGGCGGCCTTGCGGGCCTCGATGCGCAGCACCCGCTGGGCCAGCTCGCAAGGCTCCATGGCCTGCATGCCGTTGCGCGCCAGGTTCAGCAGCACCTGCTCGACCATGGTGCGGTCGCACAGCACGTCGGGCAGGCCCGGCTCGATGTCGGTGATCACGCGCACCCCGAGTTTGCGCGCCTGCAGCGTGACCAGGGGCATGATGGCTTCGAGCAGGGCCCGGGCGGCCACCGGCTCGCGGGCCTGGTCACGGCGGCGCACAAAATCGTGCACGCTCTTGATCACCCGGCCGGCACGTTCGGCCTGCTCGGCAATGCGGCGCAGGGCCATGTCCAGGTCAGGCGGGGCACTGGCCCCCTGGTGGCGCAGCAGGTTCATCGAGCCGGTGGCATAACTGGAGATGGCGGCCAGGGGCTGGTTGAGCTCGTGGCTGAGCAGCGAGGCCATCTCGCCCACCGTGGCCAGGCGGGCGGTGGCCTGCAGGCGTTCTTGCGAGGCACGCGACAGCTCTTCGATGCGGCGCTGTTCGCTGATGTCGAGAAAGGCACTCATCCAGCCGGTCTGCAAGCCCTGGGCGTTGATCAGGGGCGCCTCGATCACCAGCACCGGAAAGCGCGTGCCGTCCTTGCGCATGAAGACCGACTCGAAGCCCTCGCGCGGCGGCACATTGCCGGCCAGCCGGATGGCCTGACGCTGTTCGTACTCGGTGACCCGGTCGGGGGGCCAATAAGGTGCCGGCACACCGTGGCCCAACAGTTCCTCAGCGCTGAAACCGACCATCTGGCAGAAGGCCGGATTCACATAGGTGATGTGGCCTTGCAGATCACGCGCACGCAAGCCCGTGACCAGGGAGTCTTCCATGGCCTTGCGGAAGGCCAGGGCATCGGCCAGGTCGCGCTCGGCGGCCAGGCGCCGGCGCGTGTCCTTGGCCAGCAGCACCAGCACCGACACCAGGGCAATCGCCATGGCCGTGACCAGGGCCGTCATCACGTTGGGAAACAGGCTGGGCGCGCTGTGCCAGCTGTCCAGGCGCAGCACCAGGGTGTTGCCCGGCAGGTCCAGCAGTTGCTGGGCGGTGAACATGCGCACCCCGCGCCGTGCCGACCCGTGCAGGGCCAGGCGCGTGCCGTCGGCCTCGGTGAAGGAGATCTCCTGGCTGCGCGCCAGTTGGCGCCCCACCAGGTTGGCCAGCACTTCCTGCAGGGCGTAGGTGGTCACCGCGTAGCCCGCGACCCGCCCCGAGGTGATCAGGGGCAGGCACATCTCGATCACTTCCAGGCCCAGACCGTCGTTGCTGGGCACGAAATACGAGCTGGAATAGGCCGGCCCATTGAAGCGCCGCGCATTGGCACAGGCCAGCGACACGTCGGTCTGCGCCCGCTCGCGTCCACCCTGGCCGTCCACGGCACCGCGGCCGAACAAGTTGCCGCGGTAGGGCGTGTCCACGTGGGCCAAGGGGCGCAGACCCGCGTCGCGCCACTCGATGCGCATGACTTCGCGGTGCTGGCGCAGCATCTCGGCGGCATCGATGGCCCAGGAGTTGGGGGTGGGGTTGCTGGACTGCAGCGCCTGCAGGCTTTGCACATTGCGCGTCAGCCCCCCGCGGATGTCGCTCAAGGCGTCCGAGGTGTCGCGCTCCAGGCGGCTTTGCACCTGGCTGGCCTCATAGCGCCCGGCCAGGTACACCATGATGCCCAGCATCACCAGCACCAGGGCAGCCAGCAACAGCCACAACGTCCAGCGTCGCCAGCCCAGGGGCAGCAGGCGCGCCTGCCAACCGCGGGACCGCAAGGGCCCGGGGGGCGGAGCGAATTCGTCCGCGCTCACAGCACGCGGTGGCCCAGCGCGGGCAATTGCTGTCGCCAGGTGGTCAGTTGCTCGCGATCCAGCTCGCCCAACACCACGCCCTCGCCCTGGGCCTGACAGGCCATCACCTGGCCCCAGGGGTTGACCAGCATCGAATGACCCCAGGTGCAGCGACCGTTTTCGTGTTCGCCCCCCTGGGCCGGCGCCAGCACATAGGCCAGGTTCTCGACGGCCCGGGCGCGCAGCAGCAGCTCCCAGTGCGCCTCGCCGGTGGTCGCGGTGAACGCACTGGGCACCAGCAGCAGATCGGCGCCCTGCGCCGCGTAAGTGCGGTACAGCTCGGGAAAGCGCAGGTCATAGCAGACCGACAGGCCGATGCGCCAGCGCTGGCCATCGCGCGAGGGCAGGTCGAAGCACACGGGCTCGGTGCCGGCCTCGAGTACGCGCGATTCGTCGTAGCGTTCACGCCCGTTGTCGAAGCAGAACAGGTGGATCTTGTCGTAGCGGGCCACGGGCTCGCCCGCGGGCGACCAGACCAGGCTGCTGTTGCGCACGCGCTCGGGCTGGCCGGTGGACAGCGGCAGGGTGCCACCCACGATCCACAGGCCCAGGGTGCGTGCCTGCCGGGCCAGAAAGTCCTGGATCGGGCCATGGCCGGGGGCCTCCTGCACGGCCAGCTTGTCGGTGTCGCGCCGGCCGAGCAGGCAAAAATACTCGGGCAACACGGCCAACTCGGCCCCGGCCTCGGCGGCCTGGGCCAGCAACAGGCCGGCCCGCTCCAGATTGGCCTGGACCGTGGTGGCGGACACCATCTGAAGGGCGGCGACTTTCATGGTTTGACTCCTGCGGGTGCCGGAACATTGACGGGGAGATTGTCGCGCGGGCCGCGGCTCTGGCGCACGATGCGCGGGTCGGTCCAGGTGCCATCGATGTGGAACTCCTGGGTGGCCGCTTCCATCAAGGGCTTGCGCAGGAACAACTGGGCCAGAAACGTGCCCAGGCCAATCGCCGGGTTGATGGCGGTGGCCACCAGCGAGGCCGTGCCGGCATTCACCTCGGGCACCACCACCACCTTGAGGTCTTGCGTCTCGCGGGCCAGGTCGGCCTTGCCCTCCATCAGCACCGCGGCATTCACGCCCTTCATCTGCAGGTTGTTGGTGCTGGCAATGCCTTGCTCGATGTGGGCGTCGCCGCGCACCAGGTCAAAGGCAAAGCCCTGGCTGAACACATCCCGGAAATCCAGCGTCAGACGCCGCGGCAGGGCCTGCAGGCTGAGCACGCCCAGCAGCTTGGCCAGGCCCGGGTCGGCCTTCAGAAACTGGCCACCTTCAACCTGGATGCTGAGTTGCCCCGCCATGCTGGGGTAGTCGAGCGTGAGGGGTGAGCCCATCCAGGCCACCTGCCCCTCCAGCGGGCCATGACCCTGGCGCACCACACCGGGCATGCCCAGGCGGGTGAGCAACTGACCGGCATCGCGAATGTCAAAACGGAAGTTCATCACCGTGCGGCGGCGCTCGGACAGCAGGCGCGGCCCGACGGTGGGCAGGGGCAGGCTGGCCCAGTTGCCGGTGGCCGTGAGCGTGGCCTCAGGGGTGAGGATGTTGAACTTGTTCAAGCGCCACTCGCGCTGGGCGCCCTCACCGCCTCGGTTCACGGCTTCGATCTCGACGCGGCCCAGGCGCTTGCCGCGCAATTCGAAGTCGTCCACCACGATGTCAAGGGCCGGGATGCTGGTGGGTTGCTCGTCCAGCAGGGCCTCGACCTCGCTCTGATTGCTTTGCGCCAGCTTGAGTCGCGACAGGCGAGCGAACAGCCGCCCCGCACCGGCGCTGCCCGGTGGCCGGTACTCCAGATAGCCATTGAGCTCGGTGGCGTCGAGGTTGGCACGCCACACCGAGCCCTCGCGCGAGCCCCCGACCACCACCTGGTGCAGGTTGCGGCCGTCAAACACCAGGGTGTCGGCGCGCACGGCCAGCGCATTCGGCAGGTAACTTTGGGCGCTGGCCTCGCTGCCCGAAGACGCCACCCCGGTGGACCGGGCCGGGCCACCGGCGCGGGTGAGCGCATGCTCCCAGGCATCCAGATCCACCAGGGGCAGGTGCACGCTGGCCATCACGCCGCTGTCGGGCAGGGGGGCCGATTCGCCCGGCCCCAGCCCGACCGCGATGCTGCCCTGCAGCACACGGGCCTGGGGGCCGGCGATGTCGCGCACGTAATGGATCTGCACCTGGCGCCCCAGTTCAACCATCAACTGGTCGCGCAGCGGGCCCTGGAGTTGTGCCTCGCGCAGCAGGCTGTTGTCGAAGCGCAGCGGCATCACGGCATCGGCCGCCTTGCCCAGGGGCGCAGGCAGGTTCAAGGTCAGGCCCTGCAGGCTGCTTTGCACCTGGATCTCGGGCTGGCCACGGCGCATGCCCAGCACCAGGGAATACGGGGCACTGCCCGTGGCCTGGGCTGCCAGTCCGGCCACAAAGCCCAGCTCACCGGCCTGGCGCAGGCCTTCGGCGCTGAACGTGCCGTTGGCCCGCAACTGCAGCACGGGGTCGGGCGGCTGGGTGCCGACCGGCGGCGGGCGCAGTCCGCCCTCCAGCCGCACATCGCCGCCCAAGGCCCGGGCCTGCACCCCATTGAGCTGGAAGCCGGTGTCGGAGAACGCCACGCTGCCCCGCACCCGCGACAACTGGGGGGCCTGCGGCACCACCCGCAAATCGTTGCCGCCCGTGAACGTGACGCTGCCCTGCACCTTGCTGCGCTCGATCTGGGCAATTGGCAGCGCGAGCTTGAGTTTGACCTCGGCTGGCCCGGTGGCCACGGCCTGGGCCAGGGCCTGGTTGGTGATGCGGCTCAGCGGCGAGCTGTTGACGATGCCCAGGGCATCGGCCAACGGCCCGCGCACGGTGGCGTCCACACCGACCACGGTGTGCATCAGGTCGGGGATGTCGGCCTCCACACGCACCACCTGCAGATCGGGCAGGCCGGCGAACTGGGCGGTGGCGCCCTTCACGTGCATGCTCTGGCGATCGAAGATCAGCTCGCCATTGAGGTGGGCCAGGGCCGGCCAGGGCGCGGCGCCCGCCGGCATCAGGCTTTTGGGCACATAGGCCAGGCCGGCCTCGCGCACCTGGGCGCTGATGCGAAACTCGCCCAGGCGCGGGTTGGCAAAGGGCAGATCGCGCAGATCGCCCTTGACGCGGAACTGCGCCCGTCCGATGCGGCCGGCCGTCACGGCCTCGCGCACGTAGTCGCGCACATCCTTGGGCAGGGCGCGCGGCAGGTAGCGGTAAACCCGTGTGGCATCAGCCTCGCTGAGGCTGGCCGTGAGGTCCAGCACGCCCGGGGAGCGGCCTCGACCCGGCACCTTGCCCGGCTCGGCGCTGCGCCACTGAAACCGCCCTTCACCCCGCAGATCGGCATTGGCAAAGCGCAGATCGGCCACCTGGAGCGCCAGTTGCTCACCCTGCTGCTGCCACTGCAACTGGGCCTGCAACTGGTCCACCGACAGCAGGGGCTCGTCAAACACCGTGGGCAGCTCGACCTGGCCATTGGCCATCCTGACCGAGGCCTTGCCGCCGCCCTGGTTGAGGTCGAAGTCCAGGTCCAGGCCGGACACCCCAGGCAGCGAATCGTGCGCGGCCAGCGCCAGGCTGCTGGCCCGACCCTTCAGGCTGTAGCGCTCGGGGGCATCGACCGGCCCCTGCCATTGGGCCTGCACCGACTCGACCAGCCCCCGCGGCGCCTGACCCTTGAGCAGGCGGTGCGCGGCCTCCCCCAGGGGCAGGCGGTTGGCGATCTGGCTCAGGGCGGCCAGGTCCAGCCGGTCGGCCCGCAGTTCGCCCTTGGCGCCGTGGCGCGGATCGGGCTGGGTGTAGCTGACAAACGCATTGCCGCCCGGCCAGCGCAAACCGTCGGCGGTCAGAAACTGCAGCCCAGTCGTCGAGGCATCAAAACCGCCCGCCAGTCGGTGCCCCCCCAGCCGCCCTTGCACCGACTTGAGGGCCAGGGGCTCCAGGTCGGGGGCAAACTGCACGTTCACATCAGACAAGGCCACATCGGCCACCGCGCCGGTGAACTGCCCCTTGGCCACATCCGCCCACAGACGCAGGGCGCCCTGACCGCTGGCCACTTCAAAACCCAGGTCGATCTGGCGGCGCAAGCGGGCGACATCGACCCGATCGAAGCTGCCGTACAACTGGCCGTTCCAGTCGCGCCAGTGCCCGCGATGCACGCTCAACAAGGGTTGGCGAAACTGCCCCATCAGGGTGAAACGCTCGCCCCAATCGGGCGGGGGCGTGCCGTCCAGCCGCATCAGGTGGCGGCGCGGGCTGTTGCGCAGCACCACGTTGACGTCGGACAGGCTCAAGGTTTCGGCTCCGCGCAGCTCGTCGCTCCAGTGCACGATGCCCGAGGCCACCACCAGCTCGGCCTGGGAAAAGACCCAGTCGCTGATGCGGTCATCGCCCGGGCTGGCCGGGTCGATCTCCAGGCCGGCGACGCGCAGCCGACCCTCACGGGTGCGGCGGATTTCCAGTTCGGGGCGTTCGATGTAGAGCTGCTGAAAACCCAGGTTCCACAGCGAGCGCGGCGAGAGTGCCGCCACCACCCGCGGCAGGATCAGCGCCTCGCGCCCTTCGCGGTCGGACAGCACCACGTCCTCCAGCTCGAAGGTGGGGATCAGGCCTTCACTGCGGGCGCTGATGTGACCGATGCGCACGGGAAGCCCCATGGCCCGGCTGGCCTGCCGCTCCAGTGCGGGGCGGAACTCTGCGATTCGGGGCACAATCCAGCCGTGCAGCGCCCCCCAGGACGCTGCCAGGATGAGCCAGAAGGCCAGCAACGCCCACAGGGCCCAGCGCGTCAAGGCTGAAAACAGCTTCAGCCCTCGCGAAGGAATGGGGATCGGGTCGTTCATGGCGCTTGTTGAATGTGGCAGGAATTATGACCCGCAGCGGAAACACGGTTTTTTGCGTACCCCGTGAAGTTTTGTTAATGAATGGGATGCCCGTCGGGCATTCCCCCGTCTGATCCGAGGGCCCATGAGCACACAGCCACTCTCCACCCAGTCCCGCCTGGTGCAGCGCCTGCACCGGCGCTACGCCGATCTGCTGCCCCTGCTGCCCCCAGGGCCCCCCACCCATGCCACCCTGCGCGAAGCGCTGCAGGCTCTGCGCCAGCGCTCGCTGGACACCGGCGCCGCCTTGCGGGTGTTGCGCCAGCTGGTGATGGAACGCCTGGTGGTGCTCGATTGCGACCGGCAGGCCAATCTGGCCACCATCACCCGTGGCATCACCGAGCTGGCCGAACTGGCCCTGGATGTGGCCTGCACCGAGGTGCAGGCCGAACTTGACAGCCGGCACGGCGCCCCCCTGGGCCCGGACGGCCAACGCGCCGAACTGTGGGTGATCGGCATGGGCAAGCTGGGTGCGCGTGAGCTCAATGTGTCCAGCGACATCGACCTGATCTATATCTACGACCACGACGGTGAGACCGCAGGCCTGCCCGATGGGCGCGGCCGACTGTCCAACCACGAGTATTTCGGCCGGGCGGTGAAGATGATCTTCGCCCTGGTCGGCGACACCACCGAGCACGGTTTCGTGTTCCGCGTCGACCTGGCGCTGCGCCCCAACGGCAACTCAGGCCCGGCGGCGGTGTCGCTGTCGGCGCTGGAGGAATACTTTCAGGTGCAGGGCCGCGAGTGGGAGCGCTTTGCCTGGCTCAAGAGCCGGGTCATCGCCCCGCGCAGCGCCCTGAGCGGCAGCGGCGTGCAAGCCCTGCGCGGCGTGGTGCTGCCCTTTGTGTTCCGGCGTTACCTGGACTACAGCGTGTTCGAGGCGCTGCGCACCCTGCACCGCCAGATCCGCGAGCATGCAGCGCGGCGCAGCGCCGGCCACCCGGCGCGCGCCAACGACGTCAAGCTGTCGCGCGGTGGCATCCGCGAGATCGAGTTCACCGTGCAATTGCTGCAGGTGGTGCGCGGCGGCCAGTACCCCGAGCTGCGCTGCCGCCCCACCCTGGAAGCCCTGCAGCGCCTGGCCCATGCGGGACTGATGCCCGCCGAAACCGCCAACGCCCTGGCTCGCGCCTATACCTTCCTGCGCCGGGTCGAGCACCGCATCCAGTTCCTCGACGACCAGCAGACCCACCTGCTGCCCACCCAGGACGAAGACCTGAACTGGATCGCGCACAGCCTGGGCTTTGCCGACTGCTGCCCCTTCCTGCACGAACTGGACGCCCACCGCGAGCTGGTGGCGCAAGAGTTCGACACCCTGCTGGGCCAGAGCGAAGAACGCAAGAGCTGCCGCGGCGGCAGTTGCGGCGCCAAGACCGGCGCCGTGCCGGCCGACATTGAAGGCCTGCTCGACAAACTGCCACCCGCCCTGCGCGAACGGGTGCAGGAGTGGCAAAACCACCCGCGCGTGCAGGCATTGCGCGAGGACGCCCGGGCGCGCCTGATCCGCCTGGTCCAGCGCAGCGCGGTGTGGGTGCGCGAAGACCGCGTGACCGAAGCCGCAGCGGTTCAGCTGATCAACTGGCTGGAGCCCCTGCTGCGGCGCGAAAGCTACCTGGCCATGCTGCTGGAGCGCCCGGCCGTGCACGAACGCCTGATGCACCTGCTGGGGGCGGCCCGCTGGCCGGCGCGCTACCTGCTGCAACACCCTGGCGTGATCGACGAACTGGCCAGCGACGCGATGCTGTCCGAACGCTTCTCGGCGGCCGACCTCAAGGACGAACTGGCGCGCCGCGTGGGCTCGCTGCGTTCGACCGGCGAAGACGACGACGAAACCCTGCTCAACCTGCTGCGCCGCGCCCACCACGCCGAGGTGTTCCGCACCCTGGCGCGCGATGTGGAGGGCCGGCTCAGCGTCGAGCAGGTGGCCGACGACCTGAGCTCGCTGGCCGACACCTTGCTGCAGATCACCGTGCGCTGGTGCTGGGAGCGGCTGAAAAACCGCCACCGCACCGACGCCGACCTGCCGCAGTTCGCCATCATTGGCTACGGCAAGCTGGGCGGCAAAGAGCTGGGCTATGGCAGCGACCTGGACATCGTGTTCGTCTACGAAGACGAGGACGAACGCGCCTCCGAGGTGTACTCGGCCTTTGTGCGCAAGCTGATCAACTGGCTGACCGTCAAGACCGCCGAAGGCGATCTGTTCGAGATCGACACCGCCTTGCGCCCCAACGGCAACTCGGGCCTGCTGGTGACCAGCTTCCAGGCCTACGCCAACTACCAGCAGCAGCGCGGCAGCAACACCGCCTGGACCTGGGAACACCAGGCCATGACGCGGGCCCGCTTCGTGCTGGGCAGCCCGGGCCTGCAGGCCCGCTTCGACGCGGTGCGCGAGGCCGTGATCACCGCGCCACGCGATGCGGCCGCCCTGCGCGACGAGATCGTGAGCATGCGCGACCGCGTGCGCGGCGCCCACAAGGTGCGCAGCGGCCGCTTTGACGTCAAATACAGCCAGGGCGGCATGGTCGATGCCGAGTTCGCGGTGCAGTACCTGGTGCTGGCCCAATCGGCCAGCCACCCCGGGCTGCGCGACAACGTGGGCAACATCGCCCTGCTGCAGCGTGCCGAGGCCTGCGGCCTGCTGCCCGCCGGGGTGGGCGAGCGGGCGGCTGCGGCCTACCGCGAACTGCGCCGCATCCAGCACAAGGCCCGGCTCAACGAAGAACCCACCCAGGTCGAACCGGAGCAGGTGGCGGCCGAGCGCGACGCCATCATGGCGCTGAGTGCGGCGGTGCTGGGCGGCTGAAGCCGCCCGGGCGCCCATGTGGGCGCTGGCGCGGGCTCAGGCCTCGGCAGCGATCTGGCGCAGCGCCTGCACAAACACCGCCGGCGGCTGGCCGCCTTGAATCAGGTGGCGGTCGTTCACGATCACCGCCGGCACCGAATGGATGCCAGCACCTTGGTAAAGCTGCTCCTGCGCCCGCACCTCGGCGGCAAACTCATCGCTGTCCAGAATGGCCCGGGCCCGGGCCGCGTCCAGGCCCACGCCGGCGGCCAGCTGGATCAGCAGTTCGGCATCGGACGGGTTCTGCCCGTGACTGAAATAGGCTTCGAACAAGGCTTTCTTGAGCGCCAGCTGACGCCCCGGGCCCTCGCCCTCAGCCCAGTGCAGCAGGCGGTGCGCATCGAAGGTGTTGTAGATGCGGGCCCGTGCGGCCATGTCAAAACGAAAGCCCACCGATTCGCCGCGCTGCCGGATCGCTTCGCGGTTGGCGGCGCTCTGCTCGGCGGTGGCGCCGTACTTCTGGGCCAGGTGCTCGGTGATGTCCTGCCCATCAGGCCCCATCTGGGGGTTGAGCTCGAAAGGCTGGAAATGCAGTTCGGCTTGCACGCTGCCCTGCAGTTCGTCCAGGGCCTGCTGCAGACCGTTGAGGCCAATGGCGCACCAGGGGCAGGACACGTCGGAGACGAAATCGATCTTCAAGGTGGCAGGGGCGGTGGTGTTCATGGCGCAGCTCGGGTTCAGGATGATGGGCGCATCGTAGGGGATTCGCCCGGCCTTTGCCTGGGTTAAGCTTTTGCCCCCATGCCTCAGACCCTCAGTGCCCCCGCCCACAGCGAACTGCTGATCAAGAAAAGCCGCTTCATCGGCTGCGTCCAGCCGATGAGCGACCGGGCCGCCGCCCAGGCCGTGGTGCAGCAATTGCGCCAGCAACACCCAGGCGCAGCCCATGTGTGCTGGGCCTTGCTGGCGGGCGGCCAGTCGGCGGCGGTGGACGATGGCGAGCCCGGCGGCACCGCGGGCCGACCGATGCTGGACGTGCTGCGCCACCAGGACCTGGAGGGCGTGCTGGCCACCGTGGTGCGTTACTACGGCGGCGTCAAGCTCGGGGCTGGTGGCCTGGTGCGCGCCTACACGGATGCGGTAGCCCAGGCCCTGCTGCAGGCGCCGAAAGTGACGCTGCAGAAGATGCGGGCACTGGCCTGCAGCGTGCCCTATGCGCTCGAAGGCACGGTGCGGCGTGAGCTGGAGCAGGCGGGCGCCACACTGGGCGAGGTGCAGCACGGCAGCGTGGTGACCCTGCATTTCAGCCTGCCCGAGACGGCCAGTGCCGCCCTGGTGGCGCGCCTCAACGAGCTGGGCCAGGGCCGTCTGGCCTGGGTCTCGGACTGAATCCACAGCCGGGTCGCAACGGCCCACCCGCCAGAGCGCGCGCACTGTGCTCAAATCCGCCGCCATGACACCCGCTTTCGTTCTGATCGGGCGCGCCCTGCTGGTCGTGTTGCCCCTGGCCCTGGCGGCCTGTGCCGCGCCCCTGGCCATGCCCCCGCTACCGACCAGCGCCCCCGAGCGTTGGACCGCCCCCTTGCCACACGGCGGCCAGCCCCAGGCGGTGGCCGACTGGTGGCGGCAATGGAACGACCCCGTGCTGCCAGGCCTGATCGAACAGGCCCAGGCCCTGAGCCCGGGCCTGGCCAGCGCCCAGGCACGGCTGGTCGAGGCGCGCACTCAGCGCGTCGAGGCGGCTGCCAAGCTGCAACCGCTGCTCAGCGGCAATGCCAGCGTGAGCCGCGGCTACGCCACCGCGCTGGGCAGCGTGGCCACCATCGCCTCCGCCGGCCCGCAACTGAGCTGGGAGGCCGATCTGTTCGGCATGAACCGGGCGGCCCTGGCCGCCAGCGAGGCCCGGCTGCAAGGCGCCCGGGCCCAATGGCACGAGGCGCGCGTGAGCGTGGCAGCCGAGGTGGCCAGCCAGTACGCCCAATGGCGCCAATGCGGGGCCCAGGCCCGGCTGGCTGCCGCCGATGCCCGCTCACGCGAGGCGAGTGCCCGATGGATGGAACAGGCCCAACGGGCAGGCCTGCAGGCGCCCGCGGCCCTGGCCCTGGCCGAGGCCAGCGCCGCCGAAGGCCGGCAACGCTGGCGCCAGCAGCAGACCCTGTGCGAGGTGCAGGTGCGCGCCCTGGTGGCGCTGACCGGCCAGACGCCCGGCTTTTTCGACACCCTGCAAGACAGCGAGCCCCCCGCCCCGCCCGACACGCTGTTCAGCCTGGGCAGCCTGCCGGCCCGCGTACTGGAGCAACGCCCCGACGTGGTCCAGGCCACCCGCCAGTTGGCCGCCAACTGGGCCGAGGTGCAACAGGCCGATGCCGCGGGCTACCCGCAGCTGAGCCTGCAAGGATCGGTGAGCGCGCTGCGCCTGGACGCCCGGGGCAGCACCCAGCACCTGTCGACCTGGTCGCTGGGGCCGCTGAGCCTGAGCTTTCCGATCACCGACGGCGGGCGCCTGAAGGCCGAGCGGCAAGCCGCCCAGGCCCGCTACACCGAAGCCGTGGCCCTGTACCAGGCACGGGTGCGCCAGGCCGTGCGCGAGGTGGAGGAAGCCCTGCTGAACCTGGCCTCGGCCCAGCAACGTCGACACGACGCACAACTGGCCAGCCAAGGCTACGACAGCGTGTTGCAACACACCCAGACGCGCCAGCGCGCCGGCCTGGCCAGCCTGGCCGAAGTGGAAGAAGCCCGGCGCAGCGCCCTGGCCGCCCAGACCAGCCTGAGCACCCTGGCCTTGGAACGACAGCTGGCCTGGATCAACCTGTACCGTGCCGCCGGCGGCGGCTGGGACGGCAACACAAGCCTGCCCGCCCCCTCACCCGACACCCCACCCGACATCACCGAAGAAGCCGCCGCCCCCGCGGGCCCGGCCCGCCCCGGCCCCGCCCTGTGAGACCCGACATGAACCGCCAACGACTCGCCGCCCTCGCGCTGGCCTGCCTGCCCTGCCTGCTGGGGCTGATCGCCCCTGGAGCCCAGGGCGCCGAGCCCGCCACGGCCCGCCCCGCCTTGACCGTGAGCACCACCCGCCCCAGCCAGGTGACCCTGCCGCTGCAGTTGCAAGCCAACGGCAACGTGGCCGCCTGGCAGGAAGCCCTCGTCAGCCTGGAGACGCAGGGGCTGCGCCTGACCCAGGTGCTGGTCAATGTGGGCGATACGGTACGCGCCGGCCAGGTGCTGGCGCGGCTGGCCGACGAGACGGTGCAGGCCGATCTGGCCCAGGCCCGCGCCGCACTGCTGGAGGCCGAAGCCAACGCCGACGAAGCCGTGGCCAATGCCAACCGCACACGACAGGTGCAGCCCGGCGGGGCCCTGAGTGAACAGCAGATCAGCCAGGCCCTGAGCACCGAGCGGGCCGCCCAGGCCCGCGTGCTGGCCGCCCGGGCCAGCGTGCAGGCCCAGGAACTGCGGCTGCGCCAGACCCAGGTGCTGGCCCCTGACAGCGGCGTGATCTCGGCCCGCAGTGCCACTGTGGGGGCGGTGCCCGCCAGCGGCACCGAGCTGTTCCGCCTGATCCGGCAGAACCGGCTGGAGTGGCGCGCCGAGGTGACCGCCGCCGAGCTGCCACGCCTGCGCCGTGGCACCCGAGTGCGCTTGGGCCTGCCCAGCGGGGCCCAGGTGCTGGGCGAGCTGCGCCAATTGGCCCCCACCATCGACCCGCAGACGCGCAACGCCCTGGTCTATGTGGACCTGAAGCCCCACCCCGAACTGCGTCCGGGGCTGTTTGCCCGCGGTGAGTTCGAGCTGGGCCAGAGCCCGGCCCTGACTCTGCCGCAGCAGGCGCTGGTGGTGCGCGACGGCTTCAGCTATGTGTTCGAGCTGGATGCCCAGCAGACCGTGCAGCAGCGCAAGGTCGAGACCGGGCGGCGCCAGGGTGAACAGGTGGAGCTGCTGCGTGGCCTGGCCCCCGGGGCCACGGTGGTGCTGCAGGGCGCCGGCTTTCTGAACCAGGGTGACCGGGTGCGGGTGAGCAACCCGCCGGCCCCCGGCACCACCGCCCCTCAGCGCTGAGGAAGCCGGTATGAATGTCTCCGCCTGGTCCATCCGTAACCCGATCCCGGCCCTGATGCTGTTCGTGCTGCTCACCTTCGGTGGGCTGGTGGCGTTCCAAAGCATGAAGGTGCAGAACTTTCCCGACATCGACCTGCCCACGGTGTCGGTGTCGGTGTCGCTGCCTGGGGCCGCGCCCGCCCAACTGGAAAACGACGTGGCGCGCAAGATCGAAAACAGCTTGGCCACGCTGCAGGGGCTCAAGCACCTCTACACCAAGGTGCAGGACGGCGGGGTCACCCTGACGGCCGAATTCCGCCTGGAAAAGCCAGTGCAGGAGGCGGTGGACGATGTGCGCTCGGCCGTCTCGCGCGTGCGGGCCGACCTGCCCGCCGATGTGCGCGACCCCATCGTCACCAAGATGGACCTGGCGGCCCAGCCCATCCTGGCCTACAGCGTGCGCAGCGCGGCGCTGGACGACGAGGCCCTGTCCTGGTTCGTGGACAACACCGTGGCGCGGCGCCTGCTGACGGTGCGCGGTGTGGGCGCGGTGAACCGGGTCGGGGGGGCCGAGCGGCAGATCCAGGTGACGTTGGACCCCCTGAAGCTGCAGGCCCTGGGGGTGACGGCGGCCGAGGTGTCGCGTCAGCTGCGCCAGGTGCAGGTGGAGAGCGCCGGCGGGCGCACCGACCTGGGCGGCGGCGAGCAGCCCGTGCGCACCCTGGCCACCGTGCAGGATGCCGCCGGGGTGGCCGCGCTGGCCCTGCCGCTGGGCGACGGCCGCCCGCTGCGCCTGAGCCAGTTGGCCCGGGTCAGCGACACCGTGGCCGAGCCCCGGGCCGCGGCCCTGCTGAATGGCCAGCCGGTGGTGGGCTTCGAGGTGGCACGCAGCCGCGGGGCCAGCGAGGTCGAGGTGGGGGCCGCGGTGCGCCAGGCCCTGGCCGCGCTGCGCGCCGAGCGGCCCGATGTCGAGATCACCGAGGCCTTCGACTTTGTGGCGCCGGTGCAGGACGAGTACGACGGCTCGATGCACCTGCTGTACGAGGGCGCCCTGCTGGCCGTGGTGGTGGTGTGGCTGTTCCTGCGCGATGCCCGCGCCACCCTGGTGTCGGCGGTGGCACTGCCGCTGTCGGTGATTCCGGCCTTCATCGGCATGGCTTGGCTGGGCTTTTCGATCAACGTGATCACCCTGCTCGCGCTGTCGCTGGTGGTGGGCATCCTGGTGGACGACGCCATCGTCGAGGTGGAGAACATCGTGCGCCACCTGCGCATGGGCAAGAGCCCCTACCAGGCGGCCATGGAGGCGGCCGACGAGATCGGCCTGGCCGTGGTGGCCACCACCTTCACCCTGGTGGCGGTGTTCCTGCCCACGGCGTTCATGAGCGGCATCGCCGGGCGCTTCTTCAAGCAGTTCGGCTGGACCGCCGCGCTGGCGGTGCTGGCCTCGCTGCTGGTGGCACGGGTGCTCACGCCCATGATGGCAGCCTACCTGCTGCGGCCCCAGCCCGAGGCCGAGCCCGACCCGCGCTGGATGCGCCTGTACCTGCGCTGGGCCGCCTGGTGCCTGCGCCACCGCTGGGCCACGCTGGGTTTCACGCTGGCCTTTTTTGTGGGTTCGCTGGCGCTGATCCCGCTGCTGCCCACCGGCTTCATCCCGCCCGACGACAACTCGCAGACCCAGGTGTACCTGGAGCTGCCCCCGGGCAGCACGCTGGCCCAGACCCGGGCCGCGGCCGAAGAGGCCCGCCAGCGGGTGAGCGCCGTCTCCGAGGTGAAAAGCATCTACACCACGATCGGCGGTGGCAGCGCCGGTGGCGACCCCTTTGCGCCCCAGGGCGCCTCGGAGGTGCGCCGCGCCACCCTGACCCTGCAACTGGCCGAACGGGGTCAGCGCCCGCCCAAGCCGGTGCTGGAAAACCGCTTGCGCGCCGCGCTGGAGCCGCTGGCCGGCGTGCGCAGCAAGGTGGGCCTGGGCGGTTCGGGCGAGAAGTACATCCTGGTGCTGACGGGCGATGACCCGGCCGCCCTGCAGCAAGCCGCCCTGGCGGTAGAGAAAGACCTGCGCACCATTCCCGGCCTGGGCAGCGTGGCCTCCAGTGCCAGCCTGGTGCGGCCCGAGATCGCGGTACGGCCCGACTTTGCCCGCGCCGCCGACCTGGGCGTGACCAGCACGGCCATCGCCGACACCCTGCGCATCGCCACCGTGGGCGACTACGAGTTGGGCCTGGCCAAACTCAACCTGGCCCAGCGCCAGGTGCCGATCGTGGTGCAACTGGAGCCCGCCGCCCGCCAGGACCTGGCGCTGCTGGGACGGCTGAGCGTGCCCGGCACCCGGGGCCCGGTGCTGCTGGACCAGGTGGCCACGCTGAGCGCCTCGGGCGGGCCCGCGGTGATCGACCGCTACGACCGCTCGCGCAATGTGAACTTCGAGATCGAACTCTCTGGCCTGCCCCTGGGCGACGTGGCCAAAGCCGTGCAGGCCCTGCCCGCCATGCGCCAACTGCCGCCCGGGGTGCACGTGGTGGAGGTCGGCGACGCCGAGGTGATGGGCGAGCTGTTTGCCAGTTTCGGCCTGGCCATGCTGACCGGGGTGTTGTGCATCTACATCGTGCTGGTGCTGCTGTTCAAGCACCTGCTGCACCCGGTGACGATCCTGGCGGCCCTGCCGCTGTCGCTGGGCGGCGCTTTTGTCGGGCTGCTGGTGGCTCAAAAGAGCTTTTCGATGCCTTCGCTGATCGGTCTGATCATGCTGATGGGCATTGCCACCAAAAACTCGATCCTGCTGGTCGAATACGCCATCCTGGCGCGCCGCGAACACGGCATGAGCCGCCGCGAGGCCTTGCTGGACGCCTGCCACAAACGGGCCCGGCCCATCATCATGACCACCCTGGCCATGGGCGCGGGCATGCTGCCGATCGCCCTGGGCATGGGCGCGGCCGATGCCTCGTTCCGCTCGCCCATGGCGGTGGCCGTGATCGGCGGCTTGATCACCTCCACCCTGCTGAGCCTGTTGGTGATTCCGGCGGTCTTCACCGCCCTGGATGACCTGGCACAGGGGCGCCCCTGGCGACGCCGATTGCAGCCCCCCAACCCCGCGATCAATCAAAAAGAAGCGTAAACACCCGGTCACGAGGCCGCTCATTTGTTACGAATACATACATAATTGATGACGCCTATGAAGCTCGTCAAGCTCGACCTCGAAACCATTCCGCTGGGTCATCCACTGCCTTTCATCCTGCGCAGTGCCACCGGCGTTCTGCTCGCCCAGAAGGGCTATGTGGTGCAGTCCAAGGATGAATTGCAGCAGATGGCCTTGCGCGGCATGAGCCTGTGCGTGGACACCGACGAGTCGGGCGAGAGCCACCGGGCCTACGTGGGCAAGCTGCACTCGATGGTGCGAGAGGGCAAGACCCTGGGCACCATCGCATCGACCCAGTTCGTGACCGACGGCAAGGGGCCGGACACCACCGCCCCGACCATCACGGACCCGACGGCGCGCCCGAACTGGCACGACATCCAGACCCGGGCCAGCAATGTGCTGCGTCAGCCCGAGAGCACCAGCTTCATGACGCGGCTGTTCCAGCTGCACGCCGACCTGACCCTGTTGACCCAGCGCCAGACCGATGCCACCTTGTTTGCGCTGATGCACCTGTCAGCCGGGGAAACCCGGCTCTACAGTGCCACCCACGCCATGCTGGTGTCGGTGGTGTGCATGCTGGCCGCCCGCACGGTCTTGCAGTGGTCCGAGGATCGGGTGAACAGCCTGGGCCTGTCCGCGCTGACCATGAACATCAGCATGACCGAACTGCAGGACCAATTGGCCCAGCAAAGCCTGCCTTTGAGTTCAGCCCAGGTCGAGGCCATCGACGGCCATTCGCAAAAGTCGGTGGACATGCTCATGAAGCTGGGCATTCAAGACCCGGACTGGCTGGAGGCGGTGCGGCACCACCACGATCGCAGCCCCGGCCCCCTGACGGGCCGCCCACCCGCCCAGCAGATGGCGCGGCTGATCCAGCGGGCCGACATCTTCGGCGCCCGCATGGCCCCGCGCGCCACCCGCTTTCCGCTGCCCAGCACGGCTGCCATGCAGGGCAGCTATTTCGACGAAGACAAGAAAGTGGACGAGGCCGGTGCCGCGCTGGTCAAGGCGGTGGGCATGTACGCCCCGGGCTCGTACGTGAAGCTGGCCTCGGGTGAAGTGGCCGTGGTGACACGGCGCGGTGCCACGCCCAGCACACCGCGGGTCAGCGTGGTGATCAGTCGGCAGGGCATGGCGATGGCCGAACCCCCACCGCGTGACACGGCCCGGCCCGACTTCAAGATCACGGCCGGGCTGCCCGCGCGCGAGGTGAAGGTCAAGCTGCCGCTGGAACGCCTGCTGACCCTGGTCTGAAAGCTGAAAAACAAAACGGCCCCGAGGGGCCGTTTTTCGCAGGGGACAGGGCTCAGGCCGGCTGGGCGCCAGCCGCGGGGCTGACCAGGGTGGCCGAGACCTCCTTGCGGTAGCGGTTGAGTTCCTGCACGGTCTTGAAGCTGCGGTCCAGCAGCAGGCTCATGTTGTGCAGGATGCGATCGACCACCTTGGTTTCCCACACGGCATCGAAGTTGATCTGACTGTCGAGCCAGGTTTCCAGCCACTCGGGGTTGGGCAGGCGGCTCTGGATGGTGTCACGTGGGAACAGCTGCTTGTTGACGTGCAGGTTGGTGGGGTGCAGCGCCTGGGCGGTGCGGCGGGCGCTGGCCATCAGCACCCCCACCTTGGCGAAGGCGGCCTTGGCTTCGTTGCCGAAGTTGTTGATGGCGCGCTTCATGTAGCGCAGGTAAGCGCCACCGTGGCGGGCTTCGTCCTGGCTGAGGGTGGTGTAGATCTGCTTGATCACCGGCTCGGTGTGCCATTCGGCCGCACGGCGGTACCAGTGGTTGAGGCGGATCTCGCCGCAGAAGTGCAGCATCAGGGTTTCCAGGGCGGGGGCCGGATCGAACTCGAAGCGGATCTCGTGCAGCTCTTGCTCGGTGGGCACCAGGTCGGGCCGGAAGCGACGCAGGTATTCCATCAGGACCAGCGAGTGCTTTTGCTCTTCAAAGAACCAGATCGACATGAAGGCCGAAAAGTCGCTGTCACCCCGGTTGTCGCGCAGGAACATCTCGGTGGCCGGCAGCGCAGCCCACTCGGTGATGGCGTTCATCTTGATGGTCTGGGCCTGCTCATCCGACAGCTGCGAAGCGTCGAATTGGTCCCAGGGGATGTCCTTGTCCATGTCCCAGCGGACGGATTCGAGTTGTTTGAAAAGTTCGGGGTAAAGCATGCTGTCTTTCGTGAATCGCTCGGATTTTAAGGGAGGGGCCTCAAAAACCTTCACAAATCATCGAGGTGATCAAGGACATGATTGGCCTTTTCAGTTATGGCAATGCGCTCGGCAGGCGGCAGCCGGGCCAGGCTGCGCGCCATCAGCGCCATGCGGGGATGGGCCTTGAAATCCGCTTCATGGCGCAGCAAAAACCGCCAATAGAGCACGGTGACCGGACAGGCGGTATCGCCCGTGCGCAGTGCCGGGTCATACGGGCAGTTGCCACAGTAGTTGCTCATGCGCTGGATGTATTGCCCGCTGGCGATGTAGGGTTTGCTGGTGAAGCGCCCGCCGCAGGCGTTCAGCGCCATGCCCAAGGTGTTGGGCAGCTCCACCCACTCGACCGCATCGACGTACATCGCCAGGTACCAGTCGCCGACCTGGCGCGGCTCGATCTCGGCCAGCAGCGCGAACTGGCCGGTGACCATCAGGCGCTGGATGTGGTGCGCATAACCGTGGGCCAGGGTCTGCTGCACCACCTCGCGCATGCAGGCCATGCGGGTGTCACCGCTCCAGTACCAGGCCGGCAGGCCACGCTGGTGGCCCCAGTGGTTGGACTGGGCGAGTTGCGGCATGTCGAGCCAGTAAACCCCGCGAATGAACTCGCGCCAGCCCAGCACCTGGCGCACAAAGCCTTCGACACTGGCCAAGGGCAGGTGATGCTCCCGCCAGGCGGCCTCGGCCGCCGCCAGCACCTCGCGCGGGTCCAGCAGGTGCAGATTCAAAGCCACCGACAGCAGCGAGTGCCAGCCCCACGGCGTGGCGGTCCACAAGGCGTCCTGATGCGGCCCGAAATGAGCCAGCCGCACCGAGACAAAACGCTCCAGCGCCTCCAGCGCCTGTTCGCGCGTGACCGGCCAGCCAAAATGCGCCAGCGAGCCGGGGTGATCGGGAAAGTGCTTTTCGACCAGCGCGATCACCTGCACGGTGATGCGATCGGGCTCAAAAAACTCGGGCTCGGGAATGGCGCCCGGGCCGCTGGCCGGGTAGCCACGGCGGTTCTCGACATCGAAGTTCCATTGCCCGCCCACCGGGTCGCGCCCGTTCATGAGCACCCGGTGACGCCGGCGCATGTCGCGGTAGAAGAGCTCCTGGCGCAGCTCTTTCTTGCCCAGCGCCCAGCGGGCGAACTCGGCGCGCGAGCACATGAAATGAGGGTCAGGCAGCACCTCGAGCGCCAGCTGGGCGGCATGGGCCACCCTGCGCACGTCTTCCAGGGTGCGCCATTCTCCGGGCTCGCACAGGCGCAGTGTCTCGGGCCGCAGGGCCTGCAAAACCCGCAGGGCGCGACCGTCGAGGTCAGGCGTTTCGGGCTGCTCGTCCAGGCGAACATAGGTGTAGGCCCAACCGCGGCGATGCACCTCGTTGCAGAAGTGACGCATGGCCGACAGGAACAGCGCAATGCGTGCCTTGTGGCTCCAGACCACCGAGGCCTCGCCCGGCGCCTCGACCATCAGAACATGGTCGCAGGCAGGGTCGAAATCACGCAGGGCCGGGTGGCCGAACCAGAGCTGATCGCCCAACACCCAGACCACCCGTCGCGGGTGGGTCCAGGCGGGGCCGGAGCGGTCATGGGTCATGGACATCTGGAACAAAAACAGGGGACAGCACGGATCCGGAAAAAACCCGACTGGCAAAATGGTGTCACGAATACTGTTTAGTATCGGTCAAATACACTTCAGTACAAATTCAAAACCCTTCGGAATCGGTCACAGACGATTGTGTCCTGATCGCCACCGATTCCGGCCCAGGAGGCCCCATGAAAAAACTGTTTTCCAAGCTGCTGCCAGGGCTGGCCCTGGGCCTGACCTCGGTGCTCGCGATGCCGGCAGCCCGGGCGGCGACGGCGGCACCAGCCGCCCCGAACCCCGGTGCCGCGTCCAGTTGCCCGGCCACCTTGCAACACACCTTTGCCCGCCTGCAAGACGAAAAGCCCCAGTCGCTGTGCCAGTACGCCGGCAAGGTGGTGCTGGTGGTGAACACCGCCAGTTACTGCGGTTTCACCGGGCAGTACAAGGGCCTGGAGGCGCTGTACGCACGATACAAGGACCAGGGGCTGGTGGTGCTGGGCTTTCCGTCGAATGACTTTGCCCAGGAAACCGGCGACAACAAGCAGATCGCCGACTTCTGCGAAAACACCTTCGGGGTGAAGTTCCCCATGTTTGCCAAAAGCAGCGTGACCGGGGCCGACGCATCGCCCTTCTTCAAGCAACTGGCCGAGTTGTCAGGCCAGAAGCCACGCTGGAACTTCTACAAATACCTGCTGGGGCGCGATGGCCGCGTGGTGGCCAGCTACTCCAGCATGAGCGGCCCCGATGACAAGGCTTTGATCAAGGCCTTGCAGCACGAGTTGCAGGCGCACTGAGACCCGGAGGAAAACATGTCTTGTCTTTACGGGAATTTACGTTTTCAGCCCTGGAACTTTTCTGGGAAGTCCCCACTCTATCGGGCACTGAGAACTTCTGGTTCAAAGTTGCTTTTGTTGTTGCGAAGCCTTCCGGCGCTGTATAGGCCGGTCGAAATCCTGGAACGCTTCTCCTCCTCCCTCCCTCCCTCCTTCGTTCCGGGGCGCTTCGCAACACTTTTCTTCCCTCTGGCCCTTCTGGGCTCAGCCCGCCGCCACGGAGGCCAGCCATGAAGGTCGCCGTGATCGGATCCGGCATCTCCGGCCTGGCGGCGGCTCATGCCTTGCGCGACCAGGCCACTGTCACCCTGTTCGAGGCAGGCGCCTACTTTGGCGGCCACACCCACACGGTCGACATCACCCTGCCCACGGCACGCGGCCCGGTCACCCATGGGGTGGACACCGGCTTTCTGGTCTTCAACGAACGCACCTACCCCCAACTGATCCGGCTGCTGGCCGAGTTGGGCGTGGCCACGTCGCCCTCGGACATGTCGTTCTCGGTGAAAGCACCGGGGGCCCTGGACGGCCACGACCTGGAGTGGAGCGGCTCCAGCCTGGCCACGGTGTTTGCCCAGCGCAGCAATCTGCTGCGCCCGCGCTTTCTGGGCATGCTGGCCGATCTGCTGCGCTTCAATGCGCTGTGCACGCGCATCGCCCGCGCCAACGAAGAATGCGCCCTGATGCAGCCGCTGGCCGACTTTCTGCGCCAGCACCGTTTCGGCGACGCCTTCCGTGACTGGTACTTCCTGCCCATGCTGGGCTGCATCTGGAGCTGTCCGACCGACCAGATGCTGAAGTTTCCGGTGGCCACCATGATCCGTTTCTGCCACAACCATGGCCTGATCCAGGTCAGCCAGCGGCCCCAGTGGCACACCGTGACCGGCGGCGCCCGCCACTATGTGGACAAAATCCTCGCCGGCCTGGACGACAAACGGCTCAACACGCCGGTGCATCGCATCGAACGCGACGCCGCCGGCGTGCGAGTGACCAGCGACCAGGGAGCCGAACGCTTCGATCGACTGGTGCTTGCCACCCATCCCAACCAGGCCCTGGGCTTGCTTGCCGATGCCAGCACGCTGGAGCGCGAGGTGCTGGGCGCCATCCGCTACCAGGCCAACCGGGCCGTGCTGCACACCGATGCCAGCGTGCTGCCCCAACGGCGCCAGGCCTGGGCCGCCTGGAATTACGAACGCGCGGCCGACAGCGCCCAGGAATCCACCCGCGTCTGCCTGCACTACCTGATCAACCGACTGCAGCCGCTGCCCTTTGAACAACCGGTGCTGGTGTCGCTCAATCCGGTGAAAGCGATTGCCCCGGCCCAGGTGCTGGGCGAGTACGACTACGAACACCCGGTGTTCGACCTGGCCGCCATTGCGGCCCAGCAGCAGGTGCCCCACCTGCAAGGCCGCCAGCACACCTGGTTCTGCGGCGCCTGGACAGGCTACGGCTTCCATGAAGATGGCCTGAAATCCGGCCTGCAGGCGGCGGCCATGCTGCAGCCCACCCTGGCGGCATCGCAGGCCCGGGCCGCATGAGGCCGCAACGCATGGCGCCCCCCAGCCCCGCGGCGGAACAGACCCAGCCCCTGCTGGGCTTTGGCCAGGTGCGTCACACCCGCCTGCGGCCCCATCGCCACGCCTTTGCCTACCCCACCTTCTTTGTGCTGCTGCCGATGCGTGAACTGGCGGGCTGCGACGGCCCCTTGGGCATCAACCGGCGCGCCGCCCTGAGCTTTCACGATGTCGACCACGGCGATGGCCGCCCGGCCAGCCAGGGGGGTGCCCTGGCCTGGCTGGAGCAGGTGCTGCAAGCCGAGGGCATCCTCGACGCCACCGGCCCCGTGTGGCTGCACTGCTACCCGCGCGTGCTGGGCTACACCTTCAAGCCCGTGAGCTTCTGGTACTGCCACCGCGCCGATGGCACGCTGCGCGCCATCGTGGTCGAGGTGAACAACACCTTCGGCGAGCGCCATTGCTACCTGCTGGATCCTCCTGCCAGCGGGCCCTTCTGGGGCGCCGAGCTGAGCGCT
The DNA here is from genome assembly GCF_059422285.1 of Curvibacter sp. GW821-FHT01G03. Taxonomy (NCBI): domain Bacteria; kingdom Pseudomonadati; phylum Pseudomonadota; class Betaproteobacteria; order Burkholderiales; family Comamonadaceae; genus Curvibacter; species Curvibacter sp. GW821-FHT01G03. The sequence goes on along the minus strand of NZ_JBWKWP010000006.1, from coordinate 317,503 downwards.
CGCAAGGTGTTCCATGTGTCGCCCTTCTGCGCCGTGCAGGGCAGCTACCGCTTTCGCTTCATGCGCACACAGCGCGACGGCCTGGATCGCACCGTGGTGCGCATCGACCACGATGACGCCCAGGGCCCGCTGCTGCAGACCAGTGTCAGCGGCACGCTGGAACCGATCACGCCCGCCAGTGTGCGCCGCGCGCTGTGGGGCCACCCTTTGATGACGCTGGCCCTGATGGCCCGCATCCACCTGCAGGCGCTCAGGCTGTGGCTCAAGCGCGTGCCCTTTCACCGCAAGCCCGAAGCGCCCACCGCCTTCGTCAGCCGTTGACCTGCCCACCCCGAACGCCATGAACAGCAGCACCGCCCCCACCTCGTTCACCCTGCCGCAGGGCACGCCCGCCGCCGCGCGCACCGCGCTCAGGCTGCTGCAGCGACTGCAGCACGGCTCGCTGACCGTGCAATTGCCCGATGGGGCTTTGCACCATTTCGGCGACGGCCACGGCCCCGCGGCGGCCATGACGCTGCGCAACTGGCAGGTGTGCCGGGCGGCCCTGAAATCGGGCGACATCGGCTTTGCCGAGAGCTACATCGCCGGTGACTGGACCACGCCCAACCTGACCGAATTGCTGAAGGTGTTCCTGGCCAACCGCCAGCACGTGGAAGACGTGATCTATGGCAGCTGGGCCGGGCGCCTGCTGTACCGCATCAAGCACCTGCTCAACCGCAACACGCGGCACAACAGCCAGAAAAACATCCACGCCCACTACGACCTGGGCAACGCCTTTTACGAGCTCTGGCTGGACGACACGATGAACTACTCGTCGGCCTGGTTCGAGGCCGGACCAGACCAGGACATGCGCAGCGCCCAGCACGCCAAGGTGCGCCGGGCGCTGCGCATGGCCCGCGTGCAGCCGGGCGACCGGGTGCTGGAGATCGGCTGCGGCTGGGGCGCCCTGGCCGAGATGAGCACCACCGAGTTCCAGGCCCGGCTGACCGGCGTGACCCTGTCCACCGAGCAGTTGGACTTTGCCCGGCAGCGCATGCACGCGCTGGGCGTGCCAGACCGGGCCGACCTGCGCCTGCAGGACTACCGCGACATCGACGACGGCCCCTACGATGCGGTGTGCTCGATCGAGATGGTCGAGGCCGTGGGGCGCGAGTACTGGCCCACCTATTTCTCGGCCATCCAGCGCCTGCTCAAGCCGGGTGGGCGGGCCTGCATCCAGAGCATCGTGATCGATGACGCCTTGTTCGAGCGCTACATCGGCTCGACCGACTTCATCCAGCAATACATCTTTCCGGGCGGCTGCCTGCCCTGCCCACGCGAGTTTCGCCAGGCCGCCGAAGCCGCCGGCCTGCAGGTCGAGGACAGCTTCGCCTTCGGCCAGGATTACGCCGAAACCCTGCGCCGCTGGCGCGAACGCTTTCTGGCCCAGCGCAGCCAGATCCAGCAACTGGGTTTTGACGAACGCTTCATGCACATCTGGGAGTTCTACCTGGCCTATTGCGAGGCCGGCTTCTCGATGGGCAGCATCGACCTGGTGCAGTACACCCTGGTGAAGCCCGCATGAAACGCCGCCAGAACCTGCTCTGGTGGGCCGCGCTGGCGGCCAGCGCAGGCCATGCCGCCGCGAGCCCCCAGCACCCACCCTTGCCCGGCGCCGTGCCCGCCGGCGAGGCCACGATGCGCTTTCTGGGCTGGTCGGTCTACCAGGCCCGTCTGTGGGTGAGCCCGGGCTTTAGCGCCGAGCAGTACGCCAGCCTGCCGCTGGCGCTTGAGCTGCTCTACCTGCGCGACTTCAGCGCCGAGGCCATCGCCAAGCGCTCGCTCAGCGAGATGCGCCGCATCGAGCCCATCAGCGATGAGCAGGGCGCCCGCTGGCAGGCCCAGTTGCAGGCCCTGCTGCCCGATGTGAAGAACGGCGACCGGCTGTTGGGCCTGCACCAGCCCGACGCCGGAGCCCGCTTCTTGTACAACAACCGCCCCCTGGGCGCGCTGGAAGACGCCCGCTTCTCGCGACTGTTCTTCGGCATCTGGCTCTCCGCATCGACCTCGGAGCCCTCGCTGCGGCAAGCCTTGCTGGCACCCGTGACCGGCGCCCGCTGAAGGGATTTGCCTCATGGCCGACCTTGCCCCACCCTCGCCTGTGACCGGCGTGCAGCCCGCCCTGACGCCGCCCCAAGGCCTGGCCTATGGCCTGATGGGCCTGCCCCTGGCCTTTGTGGCCCTGCCCCTGTACGTGGTGCTGCCGCACCATTACGCCAGCACGCTGGGCGCCCCGCTGGCGGCCCTGGGGGGCGTGCTGCTGGGCGCCCGCCTGCTGGACGCGCTGGTCGACCCGGCCCTGGGCCGGCTCGCCGATCGCCTGCTGCACCAGGGGCCACAGGCCGTGTGGCGTGCCTGTGCCGCGGCCGGTGCCTTGCTCGCGCTGGCCCTGTGGGCCGTGTTCATGCCCCCGGTGCACAGCCCGGGCGCCTTGCTGGTTTGGGCTGCGGCAGGCTTGGCCCTGGCCTACCCGGCTTACAGCCTGTTGAGCATCGCCCACCAGGCCTGGGGCGCCCGCCTGGGCGGTGACGAAGCACAGCGCGGCCGGGTGGTGGCCTGGCGCGAGGGCGCAGGTCTGCTGGGGGTGGTGCTGGCCTCGGTGCTGCCTACGCTGCTGGGGGTGCCGGCCATGCTCGCCGCCTTCAGTGGCTTGCTGATGCTGGGCTGGCTGGCCTGGCACCGCGCCCCGGTGCCTTCCCCCCGGCCTCCGGCCAACGAATCCGCCGATCCGGCCGGGCTGTGGCAGCCGTGGCGGCAGGTGGCCTTCCGCCGCCTGATGGGGGTCTTTGTGCTGAATGGCATCGCCAGCGCGGTGCCGGCCACCTTGCTGCTGTTTTTTGTGCAGGACCGGCTGCACGCCGCGCCCGGACAAGAGCCGGTGTTGCTGGGTCTGTACTTTCTGAGTGCCGCCGCCGCCATGCCGCTGTGGCTGCGTGCCGTGGCGCGCTGGGGGCTGACGCGCTGCTGGCTGGCCGGCATGCTGCTGGCGGTGGCGGTGTTTGCCTGGGCCGCCACGTTGGGGACGGGGCAGGTGGGCGCGTTCCGCTGGATCTGCGCCCTGTCCGGACTGACGCTGGGGGCCGATCTGGTGGTGCCCGGTGCCCTGCTGGCCGGCGTGCTGGCCCAGCCCGGCGCCGCCTCGGCAGGGGCCAGCTTTGGCTGGTGGAACTTTGCCAACAAGCTGAACCTGGCCCTGGCTGCCGGCCTGGCACTGCCCCTGCTGGCCGCGCTGGGCTACACGCCCGGCAGCACCGACGCAGCCGGCCTGCAGGCCCTGAGCCTGGGCTATGCCGCGCTGCCTTGCGCGCTCAAGCTGGGGGCGGCCGCGGCGCTGTACCAGTTGATCCTGCGGCCAGCAGCCCGGGCCAAGGCCCAACCCGGGCCCCTTCTTCAACCCTCACCCCTCGACACACCATGAACCGACAACACTTTCTGCGCTGCGCCCTGGGCGCCGCCACCTTGGCGCTGGCAGGCTGTGCCGGCCCCCAGGTGAGCGACTACGCGGCCGAAAAACCCGCCCTGGATCTGCGCGAGTTCTTCAAGGGCCGCGTGGATGCCCAGGGCCTGTTCCAGGACCGCAGCGGTCGCATCGTGAAGCGCTTCACCGTGGTGATGGATTGCCGCTGGGACGGCGACGAAGGCGTGCTGGACGAACATTTCAGCTACTCCGACGGCAGCACCCAGCGCCGCGTCTGGCACTTGACCCGCCTGCCCGACGGACTCTACCGGGGCCGGGCCGATGATGTGGTCGGCGAGGCCCAGGGCCAGGTGGCCGGCAACGCGCTGCGCTGGAACTACACCCTGGCGCTGCCGGTGGACGGCAGCACCTACCACGTGCAATTTGACGACTGGATGATCCTGATGAGCGCGCAGACCATGCTGAACCGGGCCACCATGAGCAAATTCGGTGTGCGCCTGGGCGAGGTACTGCTGTCGTTCCAGAAGGCGCAGCCATGAGCCGCAACCCGCGCATCACCGACTGGCAGGGACGCCGGGTGTGGCTGGTGGGAGCCTCCAGCGGCATCGGGCTGGCCACGGCCAGCGCACTGCACCAGCGGGGCGCCCAGGTGATCGTGTCGGCGCGCAATGCCGAGGCGCTGCAGGTTTTTGCCCACCAGCACCCCGGCAGCCAGGGCCTGGCACTGGACGTGACGCAGCGCGATCAGGTGCAGGCCGTGGCCGCCCAGGTGCTGGGCGCGGGCCCGCTGGACCTGATGCTGTACTGCGCCGGCTACTACCAGCCCATGCGGGCCACGCAGCTGCGGCTCGACAGCCTGCTGCAGCACCTGCAGATCAACTACATGGGGGCCCTGCATGTGCTGGACGCCGTGCTGCCCGGCATGATCGAGGCGGCCCGCGCCGGGCGGCCTGGCCACCTGAGCCTGGTCAGCAGCGTGGCGGGCTACCGGGGCCTGCCCAACAGCCTGGCCTATGGCCCGACCAAGGCGGCACTGATCCACCTGGCCGAAACCCTGTACCTGGACCTGCAGGACCTGGGCCTGGGCGTGAGCGTGATCAACCCCGGCTTTGTGGCCACCCCGCTGACGGCCCAGAACGACTTTGCCATGCCGGCCCTGATCAGCCCCGAGCAGGCGGCACTGGCCATGCTGCAAGGCTGGCGCCAGGGAGATTTCGACATCCATTTTCCGAAACGATTCAGCCGCGTGATGAAGCTCTTGCAGTGCCTGCCTTACCCTGTCTACTTTCCGCTGGTGCGCCGCTTCACAGGACTGTGACCATGACCGAACCCCTGTCACCCGCCCCCGGCGGGATCGATGCCGCCGTGCAGCGCACGGTGCAGTTCTTTGAACACCTGCGCCCGACCGATCTGGCCCGACTGGGGCAGCACTACGCGGCTGATGCGGTCTTCAAGGACCCGTTCAACGAGGTGCGTGGCCTGGCCGCGATCGAGGGGGTGTTCCAGCACATGTTCGTGTCGCTGCATGAGCCGCACTTTGTCGTGACCCAGCGCGTGGTGCAGGGCCCGCACTGCTTTCTGACCTGGGATTTCTTGTTCCGATTCCAGCGCTTCTCGCCCACCCAGTGGCAGACGGTGCGTGGCGCCAGCCATCTGGTGTACGACGAGCAGGGCCTGATCACGCTGCACCGCGACTACTGGGACGCGGCCGAAGAGCTGTACGAGAAACTGCCCGTGGTGGGCCGCATGATGCGCTGGCTGAAGCAACGCGCCCGCGAGTGAGCCGTGAGCCCCGGGGCCCAGACATGAAAAAGCCGGCCAAGGCCGGCTTTTGATTGGAGGGCCATGCCCCGCACCGAGGCGCTTCAGGCCGGGCGGGTGTCGGCAAAGCTGGGGCGCTGCATGAGCTTGTCCATGAGGCGCGCCAGGTTGGGGTGCTCGGTGCGCCAGGGCACCTCAGGAAAGCGGAACTCGAGCCAGCCCAGGGCACAACCCACGGCGATGTCGGACAGGCTGAGGTGGATGCCACTGCAGAAAGGCTTGTCGCCCAGGCCCTGGCTCATGGCCTTGAGGCTTTCGGTGATCTTGCCCATCTGGCGGTCGATCCAGGCCTGGCATTGCTGCTCGGGCGGGCGGTGTGCCCACACGGTTTCCATGCGTGCCAGCAGGCCGGCGTCCATCAGGCCATCGGCCAGCGCCTCCCAGGTCTTGACCTCGGCGCGCTCGCGGCCCTGGGCCGGGATCAGCTTGCCGACGGGCGACAGGGTGTCGAGGTACTCGACGATGACGCGCGAATCGAAGACGGCCTCGCCGCCCTCCATCACCAGACACGGCACCTTGCCCAGGGGGTTGGAGGTGCTGATCGTCGTGTCATCGGCCCAGACGTTCTCAATGACGAACTGGTAGTCGAGCTTTTTTTCGGCCATCACGATGCGCACTTTTCGCACATACGGGCTGGTGGTAGAACCGATCAATTTCATGTGTCTATGTCTCAGGGAATGGGACCAGGGATCCGTGCAGCGCATTCTATCGAGTCGCCCCTGTCCCGGCCCGGCAACCTACAATTCAGGGATGAGCTTCTCACCCATCTCCGCCCTTTCGCCGCTGGACGGTCGTTACGCCAGCAAACTCAGCCCCCTGCGCCCGCTCATGAGCGAGCTGGGATACATGCACCGCCGTGTGCAGGTGGAGGTGGCGTGGTTCATCGCGCTGTCCGACGCCGGTTTTGACGAATTCAAACCCCTCACCCCCGGCGCCCGCACCTACCTGCTGGGCCTGGTGAAGAACTTCTCCGAAGCCGATGGCCTGGCCATCAAGGAGATCGAAAAGACCACCAACCACGACGTGAAGGCCGTGGAGTACTGGATCAAGTCAAAGTTCGAGGCCCGCCCCGAGCTGCAGGCCGCCAGCGAATTCGTGCACTTTGCCTGCACCAGCGAAGACATCAACAACACCAGCCACGCGCTGCAGATCAAGGCCGCGCGTGACGTGGTGATCCTGCCGGCCCTGGACGGCCTCATCACCAAGCTGCGCGACATGGCGCACGCCTATGCCGACGTGCCCCTGCTGAGCCGCACCCATGGCCAGACCGCCAGCCCGACCACGGTGGGCAAGGAAGTGGCCAACGTGCTGGTGCGCCTGGCCGCCGCCCGCGAGAAGATCGCCGCGGTGAAGCTGATGGGCAAGATGAACGGCGCCGTCGGCAACTACAACGCCCACCTGTCGGCCTGGCCCGACTTCGACTGGGAGGCCTTCAGCAAGAAGGTGATCGAGTCGCCCGAACCCCTGGGCCTGGGCCTGACCTTCCAGCCCTACAGCATCCAGATCGAGCCGCACGATTACATGGCCGAGTTCTTCGATGCCGTGGCCCGCGCCAACACCATCCTGGTCGACTGGTCGCGTGACGTGTGGGGCTATGTGAGCCTGGGCTACTTCAAGCAACGCCTGAAGGCCGGCGAGATCGGCTCGTCGACCATGCCGCACAAGGTCAACCCGATCGACTTCGAGAACGCCGAAGGCAACCTGGGCCTGGCCAATGCCGTGTTGCGCCACCTGAGCGAAAAGCTGCCGGTGAGCCGCTGGCAGCGTGACCTGACCGACAGCACGGTGCTGCGCAACATCGGCGTGGCCCTGGGCTACGCCGCCCTGGCCTACAACTCGCTGATGGTGGGCCTGAACAAGCTCGAACTCAACGAAGAAGCCCTGGCAGCTGACCTGGACGCCTCGTGGGAAGTGCTGGCCGAGCCCATCCAGACCGTGATGCGCCGCTTTGGCGTGCAGGGTGCCTACGAAAAGCTCAAGGAAGTGACCCGTGGCAAGACCGTGACGGCCGAAGCCCTGCACGGCCTGATCCGTTCGCTGGAAATCCCGCAGGCCGAAAAAGACCGCCTGCTGGCCATGACGCCGGGCAGCTACGTGGGCAAGGCCGCCGAACTGGCACGCCGGGCCTGAGGCCCACAGGCCTCAAGCTGCTCAGGGCAGCGAGGCCTGGTAGGCCTGGGCGCGCTGCAGCGCCAGGGCCGCATTGTCGATGGCCTGGCGCTCGCGCAGGCGCCGCTGGGCATAACGCTCGCTGAGGCGCGAGCCCGTGCGCACCCGATTCGATTCGTCCTCACGCGGGGCCTCGCCGGCCAGATAGAGGGCCTGGGCCTGCTCCAGGTGCTGGCGGGCCAGTTCGACGGCGCGCGCCGCCTCGCTGCGGCGCTGCAGCTTCTGGTTGAGTTGCTGGTTGTAGCGGTCGATTTCGACCTGCTCATGCTGTCGCTTGGCCTGCGCCTGGGCAGCCATCTCAGGCGTCACCTTCTCAACCTTCACCGGCTGCGCCCGACCCGAGGCAATGTCGTCTTCGCTGACCCGATCGGTGAACACCGTGCGGCCTTGCGCATCCTGCAGGCGCCACACCGCGGCAGGCCCGGCCCCCGCAACCTGGGCGAGGGAGAGCGCCAAGCCGGCCAGCCCGGCCCCCCGCCACAGCGTGCGGCGCCAGGGCAAAACAGCGCCTGTGGTGAAATGCAAGGTTGGACCCATGGCAGTCGATGCTCCATTCGAATGGACCGACCCACCCGCAGGCGGGCCCATCCCGCTGCCAGCATAGCCGCTTGTGGCTCGCACGGCACAGGCCCCTGCACGGGTTTTGCGACCTTATCCTTTCAGAACAAGAACGCCTCATGGCTCTCAAATCCACCATCTTCAAAGCCGCCCTGTCGATCGCCGACATCGACCACAACTACTACGCGGACCACGCCCTCACCCTGGCACGCCATCCCAGCGAAACCGATGAACGCATGATGATCCGCCTGGCGGCCCTGGCGCTGCAGGCGCACCAGTTGCAGGACGTGTGCAACGGCGACGGCACCCTGGCCTTTGGCGCCGGCCTGTCAGACCCGGACGACCCCGACGTGTCGCTGACCGACTTCACCGGGTACAAGCGGGTGTGGGTGGAGGTGGGCCAGCCCGAAGAAAAGCCCATGCTCAAGGCCTGCCAAAAGTCGGACCAGGTGCTGGTGTACTGCTTTCACCACGCCGCGGAGGTGTGGTGGAAGACCATGGAGAACAAGGTCAGCCGCATGGACAAGCTGCAGGTGTGGCGCGTGCCCACCGAGGCCTCGCAGGCCCTGGCCAGGCTGGCGCAACGCAGCATGCAGCTGCAGGCGACGGTGCAGGAAGGTGCGCTGATGATGAGCGACTCGAAAGACACCGTAGAGATCGAGTGCATCCGCTGGAAGTGAACTGTTGGCCCCCACGGTCGCGCACTGCGTGTCGCTCCCTGCCCCCCAAAGGGGGCCCAGCCCGCCTTCGGGCGGCCGGGCGGCGGGCTGACCTCTTCGTTGCAGGGCCTGCCTGATCGGGCAGGCGCCCCGTTGGTCAACGGGCTGCGTGAGGTCGGGTCAGGCGGTGGTTTGGCGGCGGCGTTGGCGGTGGGCTTCCTGGGCTGCGGTCTGCATGGCTTGGGCTGCGGCGGTGGGGCCTTCGGCGGCGCGCTCCAGGTAGCGGTTGAAGCGCCAGGCCTGCCCCTCCTGGGTGATGCGGCGCCAGGTGTGGCGTTTTTCGGTGGCGCTCATGCCGGGCCAGTGCTGCACCTCGTCAAAGGTGCGGCCGCAGCCCTTGCAATGGCTGTCGCCCTGGCTGGTGGAGCAGATCGCAATGCAGGGGGTGTCGGGCGTGGTGTCGTACCAGGCCTGCCAGGCCTGCCAGGCCGCCTCGGGCAGGCTGAACTCGTCGGCCTCGTCTTCATGGAAATACACCATCAGCGCATACACCTCGGCCAGCGCGCGCAGCTCGGGCGACAGAACGACCCCATCGGGCGAGGGCTTCTTGGCGCGCCAGTGGTTGATGGCGGCTTCGATGTCGGTGATGTGGATTCCGGCCATGGCAATTTCAAAACAAGGGGCGCGATCATAATCCGCCACCGCCACCGCCAGCCCTGCCTGGTGACCGGGCCACAGCGACGCCAGCACCGCGGGCTTTCAAAAAGCCTACAGCTTGCAAGGCCTCTGCGACCAATGGTTAAATCGGGGCACGAAGGGGAGTAGCTCCCTTGGTGTGAACGGGTCTGCACCCTCGTGCAACCGCCACACCAGATCAGCAAGTCGTCAATACGAAGCCTAGGCTTCCGGCTTGTTGGGCATTTTCTGCATGACTCCATGCCGAGCAAGACCTTCGATTCGAACCTGGGACAGGTTTGGTCGAAGCGTGTCTGCCACCGCATCCGCCTGGGTGCGCGCCCAGCCCCACCATGACCGCCACCTGCCCCAGGGTTTGTTCTTGCACATCCTGGAGTGTTTTCATGGAATTTCTTTCCGCACCGTGGTGGTCCGCCCTGCTGGCCATCGTTCTGATCGACCTGGTTCTGGCCGGGGACAACGCCATCGTGATCGCCCTGGCCGCGCGGCAATTGCCTGCGCACCTGCAGAAGAAGGCGATCCTGTGGGGCACGGTGGGCGCCATCGGCGTGCGCTCGCTGATGACCGTGGGCGTGGTCTGGCTGCTGAAGGTGCCCGGCCTGATGCTGATCGGTGGGCTGGGCCTGCTGTGGATCGCCTACAAACTGCTGGCCGACGACGGCGATGGCCATGCCGACGGCCCGGCCGCCAGCACGTTCTGGGGTGCCATGAAGACGATTGTGGTGGCCGACGCCCTGATGGGCATCGACAACGTGCTGGGCGTCGCCGGGGCCGCGCACGGCGCATTTGACCTGGTGATCCTGGGCCTGCTGATCAGCGTGCCCATCGTGGTGTTTGGCAGCTCGGTGGTGCTGAAGCTGGTGGAACGCTTCCCGCTGATCATCCATGCCGGCGCTGCGGTGTTGGCCTTCACGGCCGCTCGCATGATCGTGGGCGAGCCCTTGCTGGACGCGGTGTTTGATCCGCCTGAACTGATGAACACGCTGGCCCGCTGGAGCACCTACGGGGTGGCCATTGCTGGCGTGCTGGGCGCCGGCTGGCTGCACCAGCGCCGGCAGTCCACCCACCAGGGCGGCCGCACCACGCCGCAAATCAGCTCCGACCCCTCGGCATGAACCAGGCCCCTGCCATGTTCCATCCCGGATCCAAGACAGCTTCCGTTCCCGCCAGCGGCCCCACACGGCCACCTTCGTCTCAAGGAGAAACCATGGACACCCTGATTGCCTACTTCGACGATGCCGAACACGCCTGCCATCAACTGCTGCCCCTGCTCGCGCCGGCCACAGCCCCCGCGCAGCAGGCCGCCACCCACTGGATCCTGGTGGCCTGCCCGCCGCGCATGACGCGCCGCGTGAGCAAATGGGTAAGCTACGCCAACCGCGAGAACTGGCGCGCCCGCTGGGCCGACAAGGTGACCGAGCCCGTGGTGCAGGCCGTGGTGGGCCCCGGCGATCAACTGACCCGCCTGGTGGCCCATGGCTCGCTGGCCGATCTGTCGGACAGCCTGCGCCGGCAGTTCCCCGGTGCCCGGGTGCTGGATGCGCGCCGCCCCAAGCTGGGCCAGGACCTGCCCGCCGTGACGCACAACCAGCCCGAGCCCCACGGCGCGCGCTGGGCGGTACCGGGCGCCGTGGCAGGTCTGGGCGCCGCCCTGGTGCTGGCCACCGAGTAAAGCAGCAGGGTGCCGCGTGCCACCTGCTGCTATGCTGCGCCCATGAAACTGCTGCTGAAATGGCTGCTGAGCGCAGCCGCACTGATGTTCGTGGCCTACCTGTACCCGGGCGTGCAGGTCACCAGCCTGAGCGCGGCCTTGGTGGCCGCGCTGGTGATCGGCCTGTTCAACGCCGTGTTGCGCCCCATCCTGGTGGTGCTGACACTGCCCGTGACAGTGGTGACGCTGGGGCTGTTCCTGTTCGTGATCAATGCCTTCATGTTCTGGGCCGCCGCCGAGGTGCTCAAAGGCTTTCAGGTGGCCGGGTTTGGTGCGGCCCTGATCGGCTCGCTGATCTACTCGGCCTTGGGCATGGTGATCGACTCAGCGCTGCGCAGCCTGTTCCCGCAGCAGTGAGGCCACCTCGCGGGTGCGGGCATCGATGATCGAGGCCTCGACATGGTCGGTGGCGGCGCTGCCGCCGCGGCGAACCATGTCTTGCGCGGCCTTGAAACGGTCCATGGCACCGCTGTAATCAAAGTGCGCCACCTGCACCTCGGCTTCGGCCCGCAGCGCCCGCAAGGGCTTGCCAGCGCCCGCCCAGGCACGTGACAACCACTGCCATGCCGTGCCATCGTGGGGGTGCACGGTCACCCAGGTCTGCAGGGCTTCGGCCGTCTGTTCGGCCTGATCCACGCCACCCAGCGCCAGGCGCCCCTGGGTGCCCAGCAACAGCTCCGGACGCCGCACGCCCGCACCCATTGGCAGAGCAGCCGCCGTGGCAGGCTTGCCCGTGGCCAGGTCGAGCTCGGCCACCAGCAGGCGCTGCAGGCGCAGGGCCTCGGGGCTGGACTGCACCAGAGGCTGCAGGCGATTGACCGCATCGCGAGCGCGAGCCCAGTCACGCAGTTGCATGGAGGCCAGCGCGGCCCCGTACAAGGCCTGCGCCTGACGCACGGGCGGTTGCTGCCGGAAAGCAGCCCCATCGGGTTCGGTCTGGCGCTGGCGCTGCAATTCGATGTTGTCGGCACTGATGGCCCGGGCCCGGGCCATGATGAGGGCGTGCTCCAGCGAGGTCGGCACCCCCCCCTTGCTGCCGGGGCGCAGCTCCTGGCGGGCCTGCATGTCGGCGATGCGTTCGGTGGTCAGCGGGTGGCTGCGCAGGTAGGGGTAGGCGCCGTTGTCGTTCAGGCGCGAAGCCTGCTGCAGTTTGTCGAACATGGTGACAAAGCCCTGGCCATCAAAGCCCGCCTGGGTCATGACGCCATAGCCCACCCGATCGGCCTCGCGCTCCATGTCGCGCGAGAACTTGAGCTGATTCTGCACCGTGAGTGCCTGCCCCCCCACCACCAGCGCGCTGGCGGCATCGGGGCTTTTGCTGGCCGCCAGGGCGGCCAGGATCAGCGCGGCCACCAGCAAAGGGGTCTGCTGGCTGTCCTTGCTCATCATGCGCGAGATGTGGCGCTGGGTGATGTGGCTGAGTTCATGCCCCAGCACCGACGCCAGCTCGTCGCGGTTGGCCACGATGGCGATCAGCCCCAGGTACACGCCCATGTAGCCGCCCGGCAGCGCAAAGGCGTTGACCTGGCGGTCCTTGCCCAGCAGCACCTGCCAGGCAAAACGCTCGTCCTGATCGGGCGTGAGTTCGCCGCGCTGGCGGGCCGCCTGCATCAGCTGCTGCCAGATGCCCTCCACATACTCCTGCAGCACCGGGTCATCTAAGTAGTCCGGGTCACGGTAGAGCTCACGCGCAATCTGGTCACCCAGGCGGCGCTCGGCGCCCAGGGTCATGCCGTCACCATCGCCCAGGGCGGGGAGCTGGGCGCTGCTGAGGGTGGGGGTGCCCAGCGCGGCCAGGAGGGCCAGGGTCAGGGGCGCCAGCCAGCGGTGGCGGAATGCAGAACGGGTCACGATGGGCTTGGTGGCGGGGCAGCCGGTGGTCAGAAGGAATCGATGGGCAAGTAGCCCAGGATATCGGCAGTTTGGACGTCCAGGATCACGGTCCAGAAGGTTTTACGGCCCACCATCGGCACATAGGCCAGGGATGAGACAGGACGGCCGATCTTTTGCACGCTCTGGTCGATCAGGCTGGCCTGATCAGGAAAGCGGGCGCGAAGTGCCGTCAGAGGGCGAGACTCCTTGAGCACAGATGTGTGGGCCTTTTCGTACGAAACCCACAGATCAGGTCGAAAACCCAGCTGCAACCCGTTCAATGCGGCCAGGGTGGCGTCGACCTGTTCATTGCTGCTATGGAAATCGCGCAGGCCAATGGGCTTCGGTCCGGTCCAGGGCAGCCTGCGAAATGCAGGCTCAGCCTTGTCGAGCAGGTCGTCAGGCACATCGATCGCGTGGACCACCCGGAAGCGGTTGTATTCAAAGGCCAGATACACCGGTCGGGCCACCGACACCGTCCAAAGCCCATAAACCAGTGCCGACAGTTGCAGCACGGCGACCAAGCTGAAATCCAGCGTCAGCGCGCGCCGGGTCTTGGTCGGGTTGAACAGGATGAAGGTGACCAGTGGCCCCAGCACCACATCCACGCCTATGACCAGGAAAAGCAACTCCCGACCACCCGATATCTCGCGGTAGGGAAAGGGATACCAGATCCAGAACACCAGGGCGGCCGCGCCGGCCGCAAACAACAGGCTGATGCAGGCATGAACGCCCAAGGCCTTGAGACGAGGTATCAACTGACTCATTTCCGTATGATGCTCGAAGTACGTCAATCTGGCGTAAATGCCGTTTGTCTCCCTATTTTCAAGCATGACAGCCCTCACCCACTTCGATGCCCACGGACAGGCCCATATGGTCGACGTCAGCCACAAGGCCAGCACGCACCGCATTGCGGTGGCAGGGGGGCAGATCCTGATGCAAGCCGAAACCCTGGCGCTGATCCTGGCGGGCAACGCCAAAAAGGGGGATGTACTGGGCATTGCTCGGATCGCGGGCATCCAGGGCGCCAAGAAGACCAGCGACCTGATCCCACTGTGCCATCCCCTGGCACTGACCAGGGTGGCTGTCGAGTTCCAGGTGCTTGATGTAGAAACGGCCGGCATCCGATGTGAAGCCACAGTCGAGACAGTGGGCGTGACCGGGGTGGAAATGGAGGCACTGACAGCGGTTCAGGTGGCCTTGCTGACCATCTATGACATGTGCAAGGCGGTAGACCGCGGCATGACCATCACCGATGTGCGGGTGCTGGAAAAGCATGGGGGCAAGTCGGGGTCGTTTGTGGCCACCACCTGAGCTCCATGAAGTCCGATACCGTTCGGCACCGGGCCTTGATGCTTTGGCGCTCCCGGCAACTTCGTTTCGTCGTTGTAGGGATATGGAACACATTGGCGGGCTATCTGCTATTCGTGATCGTCTACAGGCTGTTCTCGACCGTACTGCCGTACCCGGTGTTGGCGGTGTTCACCCACATAGCGGCCATCAGCCAGGCTTTTCTATGCCAGCGCTACCTCGTCTACCGATCCGAAGGTCATTGGCTGAGAGAATTCATGCGCTTTCATGTGGCCCATCTGGGCCTGTTCGCGCTTTCACTGGCCTGTCTGACGGCGCTGGTCGAATGGGGCGGCTTGCACCCTTTGCTGGCCCAGGCCGCGGTGACGACCGCTGCAGTCATCGCCAGCTATTTTGTGCACACCTTTTTCACGTTCAGAAAAGCGCGACCGTGAGTCGGGCGACTTTCCATCCTGCTCCAAGCCCCATGTCCAGCACCCCAACGTCTCTTTTTGAAGCCAGCCAGTCCCAGGCACTGGATCGCAAGACCGCCGCAGCTCTGCTGTACCTGGCGCTGCCGGTCGCCCTGTTTTTCGCCGGCTGGCTCCAGCCCTGGTTTGCTGCCACGTTGCTGGCGGCGTTGGCCCTGGGTCTCTCCCACGCCTTGCGACCGGTGTTCTCCGCCGCCACTCGGGATCCCTCACGGTCCCGTAACTGGCTGTGGGGCCTGACCGCGGTGGCCTTGGTCTGGACCTGCCTGGGGGGGGCTGGACACCTGTTTTACGCCAACACCGACTGGGGCATTCGCGATGCCGTGCTGCGCGACCTGACAGTGGGCGACTGGCCACCCAGCTATGGCCTGCCTGGCGGGCTTGACCTCATTTTGCGTGCTCCAGTCGCCTACTACCTGCCCGCGGCCACGCTGGGGAAATGGTTGGGCATCCATTGGGCGGACAAACTGCTGCTGGCCTGGACCTGTCTGGGAGTTCTGCTGTTCCTGCAATTGCTGCCCCTTTCCCAACGGCCCATGCGATGGGCCTTGGGCCTGGCATGCGTGGTTCTGTTCAGTGGAATGGACGTCGTTGGAGGCTTGCTGTTTTATGGAAGTTGGCCACCTGCAGGCAGCCACATCGAGTGGTGGGCCAATGCATTTCAGTACTCGTCGCACACCACCCAGCTGTTCTGGGTGCCGAACCATGCATTGCCAGCCTGGTTGGCCATGACCTTGTTCTTTCGACATTGGCGCCATCCGGACTTCCTGCGTTTCGCACCGATGCTTTTCGCTTTACTGCCATTGTGGTCACCCTTTGCTGCCATCGGCATGGCGCCGTTCTACCTGCTGCTACTGGCCGACGCTGTGCGAGCCAAGTGGCGCTTCTTCCAGCCCCTGAACCTGCTGCCAGCACTGCTTATCCTGGGGGTCACAGGCCTGTATCTGACGCTGGACCTGGCATCGGTACCTGCCCAGAGCCAGATCGGCGCCGGCGGCGTGGCACTCGATTTCTTGGTGTTGTATGTCATTTTCTGCAGCCTGGAGTTCGGGCTTCTGGGCCTGGCGCTTTACCGCTATGGGAAAGGTCCCCTGTTGACCGTGGCACTGCTGACGCTGTGCGTGCTGCCGTTTTTCAGGATGGGGCCCGGCAATGACATCGTGATGCGCGGCGGTATCCCGGCCTTGATGCTGCTGTGCCTGATCTTCCTGAGTTCGCTGCAGGACACGCGCCTTCGACTGCAGGACTTGGCGGGCACGGTCGTGATTCTCCTGATCGGCGCCGTCACCCCGATGGAGGAAATCTACCGCACCTTGGCCCTGCCGACCGGGGTCTTCCGCGAAGACTTGAATCTGATACAGGCTGCCGATGGACAGCCCCCCCCCCACTACACAGCGCGGCTGAATCTTGAGGTCTTACAGAAGGTCATGCGTTCGCCAGCCCCTTTGACGACACATTGAAGGCAGCAAGCCCGGTCGAGAAGACGATTCACATACCCTGAACCGGGCGCTCCTGGGCAATCACAGGGTCTTTCGCCTCATCGGCGGAGACCGGGAAATTGACGCGATACAACTCGACGACATGAGGGTGGTTCAAGGCACGCTGATGCAGAGCCGCAATGTATTCGCCAATCAAGCCCGCAAAAAGCAATTGCACCGAGCCAAAGAGGAAAATACCAATCAACAATGGAGCCTGTCCCAGGGGGAATTGGCTCCAGAAAAGCAGCTTGGCACACAAATAGAGCAGTGCGATCACCGCCCCCAGCACCGACATGACAGCCCCCGTCAGAGTGGCCAGACGAATCGGCGCCCGGGACATATTGGTCAACCCCAGGATCGATATCTCCAGCAATGTCAGCAAATTGTTCTTCGTGACACCAAACTTGCGAGGCGCTTTGTCAAAAGGGACTGTCTCAATAGGCAGCCCCAACTCCGAGACCAGGCCACGGATATAAGGGTAGGGTCCCCCCAGTCGACGGATCAACTCAATGACACGCCGGTCATACAGACCAAAGCCTGTGAAAGCAGCGATGGGCTTGGCCTCGGAGACGGCCTGGATGATCTTGTAATAAAGCTTGCGAGCCCAACCGATCCAACCTGTTTTCACCGGTTGCTTGTAGACCGCTGCCACAACGGAAGCGCCCTGCTCCCATCGGGCGATCAATTCAGGGATCAGCTCTGGCGGATCTTCCAGATCGGCGGCCATGGCGATCACGGCAGCCCCCCTGGCCTGCATCAGTGCGTGAGCAGGAGAGCGGACCTGACCGAAGTTCCGGGCATTCACAATCAAACGCACAGAGGGGTCAGTGCGGCAGATTTTTTCGATGCGAAGTGCTGTTCCGTCTTCTGACTTGTTGTCAATGAAAATGATTTCCAGCTCATAACGTGCGATCAATTCTGCTGTTGCCAGCCGGATTCGCTGGTGCAAAGACTCCACGTTGTCCTGTTCGTTGAAACAAGGCACCACGATGCTGATCAAGGGTTTCATCGTCTGGGGCCCTCACACTTTGGGCGCGGAGGCTTGCTGAGCTTCTTCATGGTATTCATCATCGACATTGATATCCCAGATTTCCTGCTTGTCCGTGCGGCCCTCAACGATCAAATCAACCGCCTTCTTGGCCGTCAGCATGGAATGGTCCTGGTTGTTGTAGCGATGCATGCCATTGCGACCGACCAGGAACAGGTTTTCAATCGAGTCAAGCTCAGTGCGCAATTGATCAAAATTTGCGTAGGCGGATCCGAAATACCCTGGATAAGCCTTTGGAACACGGATGACCACAGCATCCAGGGCCATGGGCACGGCCGTCAGACCAATCTGGTGCATTTCAGACTGCGCCAGTGACTTCAAGTCCTCATCCTTCATCAGCCAGAGTGGATCGACGTCCTTGCAGAAGAACTCCAGCCCCATCCAGACCGTGTCGGGACGCGCCACCATGTAGGGGCTCCAGTTGTTGAACACCTGCACCCGACCCACCTGAACGCCGGGCTCCTGGATGTAGATCCAATTGTCTTTCAAGGGTACGACCAGGCTCGAAGCGTCATACAACAAGCCCACTGTGATGAAATCCCGATATTGAAGCTCCCGCGCAACCTGTGCAGCCTTGGGTGCCCAGTCTGAAGGCAAGGCTGCAACAAGCTCCTTGATCGGCATGGTGGAAATGACCTGCGCGCAAGGCAATGTCTGCGTCTGGCCCTGGGCATCTGTTGCCTGCACCGCGGTCAAGCGTCCTTCCTGCAAAATCAGTTGGGTAGCCCGATGGCCCATGTGCAAGTGCCCGCCAGCAGCGACAAAATCGCGGGCAACAGCCTCCCACATCTGCCCAGGCCCCAATTTGGGATAAATGAACTTTTCAATCAACGAGGTTTGCGCCGCCTGGCCCTGCCCCAAACCCAGCAAGTCTCGCAAGGCGTGCCAGACGGCCGACCAGATCGACAGGCTCTTGATGCGTTGCGCCCCCCATTCCGCACTGATTTCATGGCAAGGCACACCCCAGACCTTTTCCGTGTACTCTTTGAAGAACTGGTGATACAGCTTGCGGCCAAAGCGGTTGATGAGAAAGTCTTCAAGCGACTTCTCACCGCGAATAGGCTGAATCTTGGCCCAGGCATAACTGAGGCCAAAGGTCACGGTCTTGTACAGACCGAGCTTTCTCAAAGAAGCCAGGTTCAGCTTCAACGGGTAATCAAAAAACTGCTGGTTGTAAAAAATGCGGGACAAGCGGTCGCGCAGCAGCATCACGTCGTCACCCGACACGTGGGCCTCTGAAGAGGCTGTGGGCCCGGGCAGATCTTTGCGGGCCATACCGCGGTATTGCAGGTGCCCCAAGTCCGCTCCGGGCGCCACGGCCACCGGCAACACCTGGGCCCACCACTTCATCACCCAGTCCGACTTGGAAAAAAAACGGTGCCCACCGATGTCAATTCGGTTGCCCTTGTAATTGACAGTTCGGGAAATGCCCCCCACCTGCTGATCCGCCTCCAGCACAGTGACATTCTGATAGCCAGCCCGTTGCAGCTCACGCGCAGCCGTGAGGCCCGCCGGGCCGGCACCGATGATCACGATCGGGTCATTTGTATTCATGATGTGTTCGCTTCAGCACTCGATGCGCCAAGTTCACCTGAACAGAAGCACCTTTCGGCTGATGAAATTGGTCAGAAAAGTCACGATCGCGGCGACGCCTTTGGACACTTCTGCAGGCCACGACAACCATTCAATGCAACAGTACAGAACCAGCTGCGTCACCCCCAAACCCAGAACACCCAGGCCAACAAAAATGAGCAGCTCGACGCGCGGGCTGCGCCTCAGTTTACGCACCTCAAAGACATACCGGATGCTCAAGCTATAGGCAACACACACGCCAGTGACAAAACCAAGACATGCCGCTACAGGCCAAGGCACTCCGAGCCACCGCAGACTCAAAGAGAAAACCACCATGTCTGCCAGCAAGGCGATGCCTGAGATCAACAGGTACCGAAAGGGCTCCCAAGCCAACAAGCGGTTAAATAGTTTCATTCTTTGGCCATGCGGATTTCGGGTACATCCCATCGGGCTCACATCAATGTGACTGCGTACCATGCACGGCATCACTGCTTTTAGAATCAGCACCCGCCATCAGATCAGAACAGCGATAAAGATAGTAACTGATTGGCTTCCCCATGATATCTTTCGCCTTCAAATTCCAGATCCCAGCATAGCGCTCGTCAGATTGAAAATCGAGAACAATATAGTCAAGATATGGCTTGGCCACACGGCACAATGCCGTGAGAGTAACGCCTTGAATATTACAAGCCTCGTCTCCCATTTCGTTTGTTTTTTGCGCTTTACAAGACTCCAGACTTCCATTCAATGCATTCAGTTCTGAGTGCCGCTTCATCACTTCGCGTGCAGTTTCACGATTAAAAATAATACCTGCCGTTTGCTGCGCACTGAAATAACTGGGACGCCGCAAAACAAGCCATGGCCCCAACAAATCGTTAGACCAAAAAACTTGCGCGTTGGACTCCATCTTGATGTTGAACTCACTGCCATCACCACGGGTTTGTTCTATTTCGAGGGTCCAATCGCTTCGACGATCCCAAGTCATCGCCGAGAAAATCAAGGCAGCCGACGCCAAAAAAATCCCATATAGCTGCCACTTGGGTCGACGCAAAAATAGATAGACCAAGGAAAGAACACACAAGCCGCCAATCACCGGATTGGACAGCAGCATATAGTGCATGGTGAGAGGCGTCCCAAAATGCCACGAGGCATGATATCGTTCGTACGACTGTTGGAAAAATTTAAGCAAAGCCACAGCAAAAGCCAGTGGCATGCTGTAAAGCAGAAATGCGACCAGCCTTGGGCCGATTTGATCTTTGATGCGCGGCCAGGCCAGGTACAAAGGAATCAATACGAAGACAATTTTCCCCATCTCAGGAGAAATCCGATTCTGGGTCCCCAAAGCAATAATCGTAAACAGCGCCCAAAACTCAACGCTCTTGATCTGTGTTTTCTGACACTGAATATAAAGTAAGGCAGGAATACTGACCATTGCAAACCAATGCAACAACCAGTCCACACGCCATAACTGCAAGCCGCCGAGCAAGACAAACCGCAATTGCTCATAAAAGACATAACTCAGGGCAAAACCCAACAATGTCGCAATCAAGATTGAACGGGCCAACGTGCTGGCGGACTCCCAGGGACTCCTGGTCCAAAGCAGGATCAAAAACGCGTCAGTCAAGATAAAAGTCCAGTCGACGCTAGTCCATTGAGCCAAGAAAGTGAGTCTATTTGGGCCCATCAACCATTCAAACCACTGAGGGTCAAAACGAGCACTTAAAAATTCAAGCTGGGGAGTTCCCGCCAGAGATGCCAGAAAGAGAAGCAATGGCACCCACAATAAATTCAGCCATACTTTCCTCTGCTGAACCAGATGAATCCAAATCACAAGCAAACCGCCAAGCGCCTGCAAAGGATGCAGCGTGGCAGCCAATATAAACAGCAAAATTGCCCAAGCATAACGGCGACTGAGGTAGGCGGCTATGACCAATAGAACTATCGGCTCAGAAAGTGAACGTCCTGTTAAGAAAGACTCTGCATAAGACAGAATCCAATTACCAGCATAGACAGCCGGAAAAACAAGAACCGAGAGTAATCCCCAATAGCCAAACTTGGGACCCAATATGTTTCTTGCCAATACATAGGACGAAAAAGCAAACAGCACCAAAGAAAATGCAGAGAGCGCAAGAAAGACCTTGGCTGGATGCCAAATAGAACAAAACCAACCAAGAAGGACTGGCATGATTGTGTAATCTGCTTGGCTGCCATAAGCGAAAAACATATCATTTTTAAAAGTAGCTGGATCCATGGCAAGCATGGCTTGCCCCAAATACAGCGGGCTGTCATGGCGAATACCATAATAGGGATGCAAGTAATAAAGCAAGCACACCGCAAAAATGCTCCCTAGCGCTGCGGATGTATTTTTCTTCAAAAAACCTAACATAAACCCTCGGCAGTAGGCTCGTTCGCCATGAAATCACCAAGCCGGATCTGATCATCGGCTTGGCGAAAGCAAACCCTGAAAATCAAAAAAGGCAGCCAAGCTGCCTTTTTTGACGCAAGCGGTATCAGCTTAACCGCGGCAAGAACCGGGCAGGTACTTGATGTTGATGCCGCTGGTAGCGCTAGGACCGCATTTCCAGACCGCCACCGGGCTGCCGAAGTTGCCGGACGACATGGCGTTGGAGCCGGCAGTGTCCGAATAAGGCGTCAGGGTGAGCGACTTGGTGTCAATGTTGGTCGAATCATTGAAGCCTTGAGCGGTTGCAATGATCTGTCCAGCAGAAGTGGTCGTGACAGAAGCAACATACTTGGTGGTGGCGGCAGTCGATTCGCAGCCCCAACCGTTCGAGCCCGTCGGCAGGCTGGCGGCGGCAGCAGCCGATTGATACACCTCAGTGATGGTGGTGCGGCAAGCCGAAGCCGCCAGAATCACTTCCGACATCTTGGCCTTCTTGGTGTAGTCCTGGTAAGCCGGCAGAGCCACGGCAGCCAAGATGCCGATGATCGCGACCACGATCATCAATTCGATCAGGGTGAAACCCTGTTGGACGGTACGCTTCATGTGAAAACTCCTGAAATGAAGGGGAAGAGCGGTCGAGTTCAGCAGATTCCGTGCCATGCGAATCCAGCGGTTTTGTGCGTAGCTTGATGCCCTGAAGGCCTTTTGATTTCCAAAGGTGTCATATGTGTATTTTTGCTGCTGCCGAGAGGACAAATTTGTCAGAACAAAATTGTCACCTCGCCCCTCAGATCTCGAACACATCGCCCGAAGCGAGCCACGCCAGGGTCAAGGGCCATCCCACGGGGTGCTCGGCCTGTTGTTCCAGGGCCTGAAGTTGGGCCGCGATGTCGGCCGTCTCGGAGGGCTTGGTGTGGGTGATGTGGATCGGGAACCCCGGCTGCTCACCCAGCAGACGCAGTTGTTCGATCAGGCTGGTGGGTGACAGGTGGCGGCTGCGCACGGCAAGTTCATGCTCCGCCTCGCCAAAGGCTGTCTCGATCACCAGGGCCTTGACGGGCAATTGCCGGATGCGGGCCCAGAAAGCAGGGTGGCCACAGGTGTCGCCCGTGAAGACCCAGGCCCCACGGCCGGCATCGACAGAGAACCCCACGGCAGGCACCGCATGGTCGGCCGGCAACACCTCGATCTGACAGGGACCGCAGGACAGAACATCTCCGCATTCGAACGGATGAAGAGTGACAAAGGGCCGGGCAGGGTTGGGGAGGCGGGTGAAATCGGGCCAGATGACGTCGTTGAACACATGCTGCCGCAAGGCATGCAGGGTTTGCGGCAAGGCGCGCACGCGCAACGGGCTTTGGCGCCATTTGCTCACGGCATCCAGCATCAGGGGCAAGGCGGCGATGTGGTCCAGGTGGGAATGGGTCAGGAACACATCATCGACGCGCACCATTTCCTCCAGGGTGAGCTCGCCCACACCGGTTCCGGCGTCGATGAGAACCGAGTCACCGACGAGAAACGAGGTGGTGTGGCAACCTCTGGCAATGGCGCCCGAGCAGCCAAGAACCCTGATTTTCATGCGCAAACATCCCTACTTGATGTCAAAGACCGTCACGCCATCCCAATCGTCGGGAGGGGGTGTCTGCCGGTATTGCAACAAACGCTCGCCATACATCTGACAAACCGTTACCAACGGCTCCATTTTCCGCAACTCTTTCAGCCTCTGGCTACAGGCATCCCAATTTTTTGCGCGGTAGTTCGCCAAAAATTCCGCCCATTGGGCCAACTCTTCCTGAATGCGGCGCCCCGACTCTTCACTTTCGGGCACTGGGTGAGGCGTGTGGATCAGAACGGGCTCTCCCTTGCCTTTGACGCGCACGCAATCCAGCGTTTGCCACAGCGCCTCAGGATCAGCTTGGCGACGGGTGGTGTCTCCGGCGATCACAGAGACCCCGTAAAGCCTGGACAGCCCCTCGAGGCGCGACGCCAGATTGACCGCATCACCGATCACGGTGTAGCTGCGGCGCAAGTCAGATCCCATGTCGCCGACCCGCATCACGCCTGTGTTGAGGCCGATGCCAACGCTCACGCGGGGCAGGCCCTGGGCGAGGCGCTCCTGGTTGAAGCGCGCTACCTCGTTCACCATGTCCAGGGCAGCCCGCACGGCCAGCGCGGCATGGTTGGGCAGGGCCACCGGGGCGCCCCAGAACGCCATGACGCAGTCGCCAATGTACTTGTCGATGGTGCCTTGATGACGGCGAATGCAGACAGTGAGTCGGCTGAACAGTTGGTTGAGCAAGGCCTGCACCGCCTCGGGCTCCAACCCTTCGGAGAGGTGGGTAAAACCGCGCATGTCGCAGAACATGACGGTGAGCTCGCGGCTGGCCGCACGCATGGTGTATTGATCAGGGGCCTGCAGCATCTGATCGACCAGTTCTGGTGGCACGTAGGTGCCAAAGACGTTGGCCAGCCGGCGCTTGGCACGGCTCTCCACCAGGTAGCCGTAGCTCATGTTCACGCCGAAAGTCAGCACGATCAGCAACAGGGCGCTGGCCAGGGGCAGCACCAGGCCGTGTGCACGGTACAGGGCAAAGTTGAGGCCACTGACCAGCAGCAAGCTGGCCAGGCTGGTCCACATCGCGGCGGCCGCGCTGAGCCCAGGCAGCAGCAGGGCCAAGGTCAGGCCCACGGAGGCGAGCACCAGCACTTCGTAGCCGGCAGCGTAGTCAGGCCGCACCAGCAGATGCTGGTCCAGCAAACCGCTGATCAGGTTGGCGTGGGATTCCACCCCAGGGTAAATCTGCCCCACAGGCGTGGCCCGCAAGTCAAGCAGGCCCGGCGAGGTGGAGCCCACCAGCACGATGCGGCCCTGCAGGTCCTCACGCGGGGCCTTGGCCTGCAGGACGTCGATCGCCGAGACATAACGGTAGGAGCCCCCCCCGGGTCCGCCTCGCCCCCGAAAGGGCACCAGGGCCGTGCCGGAAGGGTCCAGGGGTACCCGCTCCGTGCCCGATTGGCCCTGCAGTTGCAAGGCCTCCAGCACGGGCGGTGATCCCCCTTCGCTTGGGGACTGCGCCCAGACGGGGCCGCTCACCCGCAGGTCATGTGCAACGCGGTACAGGGCCAGGGCCAGGGATTCGTAATACTGCCCGTCGTGGCGAGACAGCAGAGGCAGCGAACGGACCACCCCATCCTCGTCGGTGACTGAGTTGAAAAAGCCGGCGCGGGGCGCCGCACGCGCCAATTCGGGCAGGCTGGCGCCGTAGCCGTCCCAATCCAGCACTTGCAAGCCCTCTGCGGGCACTTGCGCGGCACTCAGAACGGGGGCCGGCAACTCTCCTTTGCGGCGCCCATCGCGATCGCTGGAGAAGTAATAGCCCAACACCACCGGGCGCCCCTGCAGCGCCTGAGCAAAGCGCCGGTCGTAATTCAAGCGGGGGGTGAGGTGGTCCAGTTGCTGCTTGAAGCCCGCATTGTCCTGCAGCGGGCCGTTGGCCAAGGCCTGCAGAGAGGCCAGCCCGGAACTGGTGTCCGACTCGGAGAACAGCACGTCAAAACCCAGCGCCGCAATCCCGTAGTGCTGAAACAGGCGATCCGCCAGCAAGGCCAGTTGATCGCGCCCCCAAGGCCAATGGCCGAGTTGGGCCAGGCTTTTTTCGTCGATGTCGACGATGGCCACCCGTTCGTCCAAGGTGGCCGGCATGGTCAGACGCAGGCGAACGTCGTAGATCTGGTCGTCCAGCCGGTTCACCAGTGTGAGGGGGAGGAGGCCCAGGACATGGGCCAGCAACAGGACGGCGGGCACCAACATGACGCCACGGCGCCAGAAGTGCCGAACGCTCAAGCGGCTCGCGGTTGCCGCTACGGCAGGCCAGACCATGCGGGCCGCCTTGAAAACACTCAAACCTGGAAGAACTGCATCTGGGTGCCCGCCAGTTCCAGCACGTCGCCACTTTTCAGGGTGACGGGCTCGGCGCTGACAGGGTTCCCGTTGAGGGTTGGGAAGGTACCGCCTTCCACGTGGGCCAGCACGAAGCCATGCGGGCGACGGGTGATGGCGGCCACCGCCACACCAGGCTTGCCAATGGTGGTGACCACCTTGGTCAGACTGACCTCACGGCCAGCCGCAGAGCCTGAAAGCACCTTGATCGAACCGGCCAGGGATTCTCCGGCCTGCGTAGGGGCCGACTGGTAGCTGCCCATGGCAGCAGGCACCGTGGAAAGAGAGTCGGACAATGAAACCGGCGGCTTCACCACCATGGTCTTGTCGTATTCGCTGGATTCCAGCTCGGCAATGAAGCGGATCTTGTACTTGCCGACTTCGATCGTGTCACCGCTCTGCAGTTGCTGCTTTTTGACGGCCTTGCCGTTCACATAGGTCCCATTGGTGCTGTTGAGGTCTTCCAGCGTGACCGCCTGCCCCACCATCTGCAGCACGGCATGCTCACCGCTCACGGCCAGATTGTCGATGACGATATCGTTGTAAGGCCTCCGGCCCAGGGTGGTGCGCTCCTTGGTGAGCTGCACTTCCTTGATGACGACCCCATCGATCGATACGATCATCTTGGGCATGTTCGGTACTCCTGAAAACCTGGCTTGTTATGGGTTGGTGGTGTTCGCAAAATGGCGAATAGGCAGAGCTAGCCGCCCCAAAGGCGTGACAGAAGCCTTTTCTTGGACGAGGCATCTCCCGCTCTGACCAGCAATACGCTGATATTATCGCGCCCCCCATGGTGATTGGCGATCTTGATCATTCGCGTTGCTTTCTGGGTCAATGCTTCGGGAATATTCAGCAGTTCGGCGATCTCGGCCGCCCCCATCATGTCTGACAAGCCATCCGAGCACAGCAGATAAAGATCCCCGTTCTCGACCCGGCATTCGCTGACCTCCAGGATGGCTGCGTCCTCCACCCCCATGGCACGGGTGACCAGATTGCGGTTGATGGACACTGCGGCCTGCTCAGGTGTGATCAGCCCGGCATCGACCTGCTCCTGCAACAAGGAATGGTCCTTGGTGAGCTGGGCCAATTCGCCATCACGCAGGCGATAGCAGCGCGAGTCGCCAATGTGGCCCAGCATCAGGCGGGCGTCCTGAAACACGCCCATGACGAGTGTGGTGCCCATGCCCGAATACTGGGGGTTGCTGTGCGCTGCGTTGAAAATGGCCCGGTTGGCGTTGTCGACGCAGATTTCCATCGCCCGCTGGATTTCCTTGGCGTTGGCATGTCGCCCCGCCTGCGCCAACCAACGCGACAATTCGGTGCGGATGAAGGTCGTGGCCATGCCGCTGGCCACCTCGCCAGCGTTGTACCCCCCCATGCCATCAGCCAGCACGGCCAGGCAGGTCGACTCGTCAAAAGTGACGGAATCCTCATTGTTGGCACGGGCCAGACCAGGGTCCGTGAAGGCACAAAACTCGTATTTCATGGCTCAAAAACCGGGTCCGACTCAGGAACCCAGGACAACCGCGGCAGCTCCGCCAGCCTCTTGCAGCCCACGCCAAGGCATGGGCAACCCCCTCGACAGCGGAAGCACAAGGCACACAGCGCCCTGCACAGGGCCGGCTGGCGTCAACCTTGAACCACTTCGTCGCTCACCCTTGACGCATCACATGACAGCGTGCTCGGCACACCTCGTCACGGCACAGCCGGGTCAGCCTGACGAGGCCTCCATGACCTCGCCAAGACAGCCCCCGCAGCAGGGTGATTTGTTGACTTATTTACACAAATAAACCGATCGACACACTATCAGAGGCCCCAGGGTGGAGCAAGTCAACTGCAGCAAAAATGACAACGGGGCCAGCGCCTGGGCGCTGGCCCCGTGGTTTGATCGCAGCCTGGCAGGAAAGCCAGGTCAGGCGGCAAGTGTCTTCAGTCTGCCTTGTGGGCCGCCGCGGAGCGGGCCTGCAGCACCTTGCCCACCAGCACCACCAACACCGCACCGGTCGTCGCGGCAACGTAGTGCAGCCAGGGGTTGGCATGTGCAAAGTCGGCCAGGAAGACATCGCTGGCGATCGTCTCACCGCCCACCCAGCCGATCAGTGCGGCACCCAGCACCACGATGATGGGGAAGCGCTCCATCAGCTTGATCATCAGCGTGCTGCCGAAGATCACCAGCGGAATGCTGATGCCCAGGCCCAGGATCAGCAGCAGGTCGCTGCCCTTGGCGGCGGCAGCCACGGCGATCACGTTGTCCAGGCTCATCACCAGGTCGGCGATCAGGATGGTGCGCACGGCGGCCATCATGTTGCCCGAGGATTTGGCTTCGCCTTCTTCCTCTTCCTCTTCGCTCAGCAGCTGGACACCGATCCACAGCAGCAGCAAACCGCCTACCACCTGCAGGAACGGCAGGCCGAGCAGCTTGGCAGCCACAAAGGTCAGCACGATACGCAACACCACCGCAGCGCCGGAGCCGAACAGAATGGCCTTGCGTTGCATTTCGGGGGGCAGCGAGCGGGCCGCCAAAGCGATCACCACCGCGTTGTCACCTGACAAGATGATGTTGATCCAGACAATCTTGATCAGACCGATCCAGAAGTCCGGGCTTTGCAGCATTTCCATGCAGTTTCTCCTGTGTTTTGAATGCAAGAAGCGCCCGAAACCTGCGTTTCGAGCGCTTCTGTTGAGTGGGAGGCCGCAGTTTAACGGCCCCTCGCGCAATGGCCGTCCGTAATATTGCTTACGGACGCCGCTGGCTTACTTGAGCTGAGCTTTCAGCAGCTTGCCCAGTTCGGACGGGTTGCGGGTCACGACGAAACCGCACTCTTCCATGATGGCGAGCTTGGCATCGGCGGTATCGGCACCACCCGAGATCAGGGCGCCGGCGTGGCCCATGCGCTTGCCGGGAGGCGCGGTCACGCCAGCGATGAAGCCGACCACCGGCTTCTTCATGTTTTCCTTGCACCAGCGAGCGGCGTCGGCTTCATCGGGGCCGCCGATTTCACCGATCATGATCACGGCGTCGGTGTCCGGATCGTCGTTGAACGCCTTCATCACGTCGATGTGCTTCAGGCCGTTGATCGGGTCGCCACCAATGCCCACGGCGCTCGACTGGCCCAGGCCGACTTCGGTCAGCATGGCCACGGCTTCATAGGTCAGGGTGCCCGAACGCGAGACCACGCCGATGCGGCCCTTGCGGTGGATGTGACCCGGCATGATGCCGATCTTGATTTCGTCGGGGGTGATCAGGCCAGGGCAGTTGGGGCCCAGCAGCAGGGTGCGCTTGCCACCGGCGGCTTCCTTGGCCTTCATCTTGTTGCGCACTTCCAGCATGTCGCGGACCGGGATGCCTTCGGTGATGCAGATCGCCAGGTCCAGGTCGGCTTCAACAGCTTCCCAGATGGCAGCGGCTGCACCTGCGGGCGGCACATAGATCACCGACACGGTGGCGCCGGTTTCGGAAGCAGCTTCCTTGACGGAGGCGTAGATCGGGATGTTGAAGATCGACTCGCCGGCCTTCTTCGGGTTCACGCCAGCCACGAAGGCGTTCTTGCCGTTCGCGTATTCCTGGCACTTTTCGGTGTGGAACTGGCCAGTCTTGCCCGTGATGCCCTGGGTGATGACCTTGGTGTCTTTGTTGATGTAGATCGACATGTGTGTTCTCCGGGCTTACTTGACGGCAGCCACGATCTTGGTCGCAGCTTCGGCCATGGTGTCGGCGGCAATGATGGGCAGGCCGGATTCGGCCAGCAGCTTCTTGCCCAGCTCTTCGTTGGTGCCCTTCATGCGCACCACCAGCGGCACGGACAGGTTCACGGCCTTGCAAGCGGTGATCACGCCGTTGGCGATGGTGTCGCACTTCATGATGCCGCCGAAGATGTTGACCAGGATGCCCTTGACCTTTTCGTTCTTGAGCATGATCTTGAAGGCTTCGGTCACCTTCTCGGCCGTGGCGCCGCCGCCGACGTCCAGGAAGTTGGCCGGCTCGCCGCCGAACAGCTTGATGGTGTCCATGGTGGCCATGGCCAGACCGGCGCCGTTCACCAGGCAGCCGATGTTGCCATCCAGGCTGATGTAGGCCAGGTCGAACTTGGAAGCCTCGACTTCAGCCGGATCTTCTTCGTCCAGATCGCGGTAGGCCACGATTTCCGGGTGACGGAACAGGGCGTTGGCGTCGAAGTTGAACTTGGCGTCCAGGGCGATCAGGTTGTTCTTGCTGTCGCGGTTCAGCGGGTTGATTTCAACCAGCGAAGCGTCGGTGTCCATGTAGCACTTGAACAGCTTCTGGAAGATGTCCACAGCCTGGGCGGTCGACTCGGCGGGCAGGCCGATGCCATTGGCAATGCGGGTCGCCTGCTCGGCGCTCAAGCCGGTCAGCGGGTCGATGAATTCGGTGATGATCTTCTCGGGGGTGGAGTGAGCCACTTCCTCGATGTCCATGCCGCCTTCGCTGGAGGCAATGAAGGCCAGCTTCTGCGTGGCGCGATCGGTCACGATCGACACGTAGTATTCCTTCTGGATGTCGGCGCCGTCTTCGATGTACAGACGACGGACCTTCTGGCCTTCGGGGCCAGTCTGGTGGGTCTTGAGCTGCATGCCCAGGATCTCGCCAGCCAGGCGCTTCACGTCATCGATGGACTTGGCCACCTTGACGCCGCCGCCCTTGCCGCGGCCGCCCGCGTGGATCTGGGCCTTGACGACCCAAACCGGACCGCCCAGTTTCTGGGCAGCTTCCACCGCCTCTTGAACCGTGAATGCAGGGATGCCACGGGGGACGGGCACACCAAACTGACGCAAGATTTCCTTGCCTTGGTACTCGTGAATCTTCATGAGGTCTCTCTCAGGAATGGATGATTTTCACCCGGCGACCTCGCAAAAGCCGGCGTCGGGCAGTGGACACAGCAACCTCGAAATGTATCATGCTGCCCTGCACAAACCTTGTGCGTAACTTACGTGGTTACCACAACACTGAGTCAGGAAGACATCATGGCCTTGGTTTTTATTGACGGCGAAGCAGGCACCACCGGCCTGCAAATCCGGGAGCGGCTGCAACACATGCCCGCCATCGAACTGGTGAGCATTGCGCCTGAACGACGCAAAGACCCGGCCGCCAAACGTGAGCTGCTGGCCGGCGTGGACCTGGTCATTCTGTGCCTGCACGACGATGCGGCCCGCGAGACCGTGGCTCTGGTGGACGAGCTGGAACGCAGCACCGGCCGCCCCGGCCCCAAGATCATCGATGCCTCGACCGCCCACCGCGTGAGTCCGGGCTGGGTCTACGGTTTTCCCGAACTGGCCCCGGGCCAGAAAGAGGCGGTGCGACAGGCCCGCCGCGTGGCCAACCCGGGCTGCTACGCCACCGGCGCCATCGCCTTGCTGCGCCCCCTGATCGATGCGGGCCTGCTGCCCAAGGACCACCCGGTGGCCCTGCCCTCGGTCAGCGGCTACTCGGGTGGCGGGCGCACCATGATCGAAGCCTATGAAAAAGGTGAAGCCCCCTTGTACGAGGCCTATGCGCTGGGCCTCAAGCACAAGCACATTCCCGAGATCATGGCCTGCACCGGCCTGACCCGCCGCCCCTTGTTTGTGCCCGCCGTGGGCAACTTCCGCCAGGGCATGCTGGTGCAGTTGCCGCTGCACCTGGACACGCTGCCGGGGGCACCCAAGGCCGCCGATCTGCACGACGCCCTGAGCCGCCACTATGCGGCCAGCGCCGCCGATGGGGGCTGGGTCAGCGTGCTGCCGGCCACCGAAGACGGCAAGCTCGATGCCCTGGCTCTGAACGACACCAACAAACTTGAACTGCGTGTGTTCGGCAACGATGAATTCAACCACGCCGTGCTGATCGCCCGCCTGGACAACCTCGGCAAAGGTGCCAGCGGCGCCGCCGTGCAGAACCTGCAGCTGATGCTGAGCCTCTGAGCGCACCAGCCCAGGCGCAGAAAAGGCCCCGAGGGGCCTTTTTTCATGGCGTGGTCCTGCGCACTGTGGCGCTCAATCCTGGTCGATTTCGTCGCTGCATGCCGACTCGTCGTCCTCAACGCCCCGGCCTGCCAGCACCTGCCGCACCACCTCGGACGAGAAGCCGCGCGCCATCAGGAAGCGGGTTTGCCGGGCCCGCTCGGTGGCCGCCGTCGGCAGGCTGTCAAAGCGCTTGCGCCAAACGACCTGAGCACGCGCCAGTTCGGTGTCACGCAAGCCGGCCAAGGCCTGCTGCACGGCTTCGCCCTGCAGGCCCTTGGCCTGCAACTCCTGACGCAGACGCCCGGCGCCCAGACGCGAGGCCCGGCGGTACAACAGCGACTCGATCACGCGCTGCTCATCAATGAAGCCTCGGGCCTGCAACTCGTCCAGCGCCCGGGCCAATTCACCGGGCACCTCTTCGTGAGGCGCCAGCTTGCGCTCCAGCTCTGAGCGCGAATGCTCGCGCATGGCGAGGTAGCGCAGCGCACGCCCCTTGAGCGAAATCTTTTCAAACGACATCGGCACTCAGCCGGCCCAGAGGCCCCGCCCGGCAAGAGGCGGGCACCCCGGAGCCTGGGCCTGTCACGCGGCGTCGGCAGCCGCAGCCGGGCTGCTCAGCACCGGGGGCAACAGGGCGATGCCCAGGCTTTCACGCACCTTGTTCTCGATCTCGCGGGCCAGGTCGGGGTTCTCGCGCAGGAACTCACGGGCGTTGTCACGGCCCTGGCCGATCTTTTCGCCGTTGTAGGCATACCAGGCGCCCGATTTTTCGATGATCTTGGCGGTGACACCCATGTCGATGATTTCACCATGGCGGCTGATGCCCTCGCCGAACAGAATGTCGAACTCGGCCGTCTTGAACGGAGGCGAGACCTTGTTCTTCACGACCTTCACCTTGGTCTCGTTGCCGATCGCCTCTTCGCCCTTCTTGATGGTGCCGGTGCGGCGGATGTCCAGGCGCACCGAGGCGTAGAACTTCAGCGCATTGCCGCCGGTGGTGGTTTCGGGCGAACCGAACATCACGCCGATCTTCATGCGGATCTGGTTGATGAAAATGACCATGCAGTTGGTCTTCTTGATGGTCGAGGTCAGCTTGCGCAACGCCTGGCTCATCAGGCGGGCCTGCAGGCCGGGCAGAGAGTCGCCCATTTCACCTTCGATTTCGGCCTTGGGCGTGAGCGCGGCCACCGAGTCGACCACGATCAGGTCCACCGCCCCCGAGCGCACCAGGCTGTCCACGATCTCCAGGGCTTGCTCGCCGGTGTCGGGCTGGCTGATCAGCAGTTCCTGCAGGTTCACGCCCAGCTTCTGGGCGTACTGGATGTCGAGCGCGTGCTCGGCGTCGACAAAGGCACACGTGCCGCCTTGCTTCTGCATCTCGGCCACCACCTGCAGGGTCAGCGTGGTCTTGCCCGAGGATTCCGGGCCGTAGATCTCCACCACCCGGCCGCGCGGCAGGCCACCCACGCCCAGGGCCACGTCCAGGCCCAGCGAGCCGGTGGAGATCACCTGGATGTCCTCGATCGCCTCGCCCTCGCCCAGGCGCATGATCGTGCCTTTGCCGAACTGCTTTTCGATCTGCGCGAGCGCGGCCTGCAAGGCCTTGGCTTTTTCGGAATTGGCGGCGTTGCCTTTGACGGGTGCGTCCATGGAGAGCTCCTGAAGAGGGTGAAAGGGTCGGGTGGATCAGTCACTGTGATTGATCACAGGCTGGATGCTTGAACAGCAGTTTAAACAAGGTCTTCTGAAAATTTTCATGTTTTTTAGTCAGTTTGCCTGACTATTAAAATCACCCCATGCTCGCCCCTCCACCCGCTGCCGACGCCTGGCGCCTGACCCACCTGGGCCGGCTGATGGGCCACGCGCTGCGTCGCTTCGACGAGCGCGTGCTGACCCTGATGGCGCATGATCTGGACGTGCCCCTGGCCCTGTCCAACCTGGCCGCACGCGGCCAGGTGAGTGCGGCCCACATCCACATCACGCGCCACCTGGGCCTGGACGGCTCACGGCTGACCGAGTTGGCCGCCAGCGCCGGCATGAGCAAGCAGGCCATGGGCGATCTGGTGACCCAGTGCGAAGCCTGGGGCCTGGTGCGGCGCGAGCTCGACCCGCAGGACGCGCGGGCCCGGCGGATCTGCTTCACCGACACCGGGCTGGCCTGGCTGCAGGCCTTCCGGCGGGCCGTGACCCAGGCCGAGGCCGAATTCCGCGCCGCCGTGGGGGACGAGGTGGCCACCGTGGTGGCGCTGGGGCTGGAGGCCTACGCAGGCAGCTGAGGTGGGTTTGTCTGAAGACAATCCGACGGCTCATACGGCCTAGAATTTGGGGTGAACGGCCATGCCGAGCCGAACGCCGCCCGCACCCCAGGAGACCCCATGAGAATTCTGATTGCCGAAGACGACCAGGTGCTGGCCGATGGCCTGTTGCGCACCCTGCGCGCCTCGGGTGCCGCGGTGGACCACGTGGCCAGCGGCGCCGAAGCCGATGCGGCGCTGATGACCAACAACGAGTTCGATCTGCTGATCCTCGACCTGGGCCTGCCCCGCATGCACGGGCTGGAGGTGCTCAAGCGCCTGCGCAGCCGAGGCTCGGCCTTGCCGGTCCTGATCCTGACCGCGGCCGACAGCGTTGAAGAACGCGTCAAGGGCCTGGACTACGGCGCCGACGACTACATGGCCAAGCCCTTTTCGCTGCAAGAGCTGGAGGCCCGAGTGCGGGCCCTCACACGCCGCGGCATGGGCGGCGCCAGCAGCACCATCAAACACGGCCCGCTGATCTACGACCAGGCCGGACGTGTGGCCACCATCGACGGCAAGATGGTTGAACTGTCGGCCCGCGAGCTGGGCCTGCTCGAGGTGCTGCTGCAACGCGCCGGCCGGCTGGTCAGCAAAGACCAGTTGGTGGAGCGCCTGTGCGAATGGGGCGAAGAGGTGAGCAACAACGCCATCGAGGTCTACATCCACCGCCTGCGCAAGAAGATCGAACGCGGCCCGATCCGCATCGCCACGGTGCGCGGCCTGGGCTACTGTCTCGAAAAAATCCCCGGCTAGGCCCACCCCTTGAAAATCTTCCAGCGTGAGCAGCGTTCGCTGTTTGGCGAGATCCTCGACTGGATGCTCACGCCCCTGCTGCTGCTGTGGCCGGTCAGCCTGGCCCTGACCTGGCTGGTGGCCCAGGGCATTGCCAACAAGCCCTTCGACCGGGCGCTGGACTACAACGTGCAGACGCTGGCTCAGCTGATCACGGTGCACAACAACCGCGCCAGCTTCAACCTGCCCCTGCCCGCCAGCGAGCTGCTGCGCGCCGACGACTCTGACATGGTGTATTACCAGGTCATGGGCACGCGCGGCGAGTTCCTGTCCGGCGAAGCCGCGCTGCCACTGCCCGCCGAAGAAGACAAGCAGGTCATCGGCGTGGTGCGCTTGCGCGACGACGAACTCAAGGGCCTGGAAGTGCGCGTGGCCTACATCTGGGTGCGGCTGCCGATCGAGAACGCCGAACCCGCCCTGGTGCAAGTGGCCGAGACCCGCGAGAAGCGCTCCGTGCTGGCCACCGAGATCATCAAAGGCGTGATGCTGCCGCAGTTCGTCATCCTGCCGCTGGCCGTGCTGCTGGTATGGCTGGCCCTGGCGCGCGGCATCAAGCCCTTGTCGCAACTTGAGGAGCGCATCCGCGCCCGCGACCCCGACGACCTCAGCCCGCTCGATGACAAGGCCGTCCCAGTCGAAGTGGCCCCCCTGGTGTCTTCGGTGAACGACCTGCTGACACGCCTGAACGACTCGATCGCCACGCAAAAGCGCTTTCTGGCGGATGCCGCCCACCAGCTCAAAACCCCGCTGGCGGGCCTGCGCATGCAGGCCGACCTGGCCCAGCGCGAAGGCACCAGCACCGAAGAGCTCAAGCAGTCACTCAAGCAAATCGGGCGCTCCAGCATCCGCGCCACCCACACCGTCAATCAGCTGCTGTCACTGGCCCGGGCCGAGAACAGTGGTGCCGCCCTGACGCGACAGCCCTGCGACCTGGCCCGGCTGACCATGGAGGTGGTGCGCGACTCGGTGCCGCGCGCCATGGAAAAGCGCATCGACCTGGGCTACGACGGTGCCAGCCCTGGTGCGGCCGGCGTGCAACTGATGGGCAACCCCACCTTGCTCAAGGAGCTGGTGCGCAACCTGGTGGACAACGCCATCAACTACACCCCCAGCACCGACACCCGCCCCGGCGTGGTGACGGCTCGCGTGCTGGCCGACCCCTTCAGCCGAGCCCTGCTGCTGCAGGTGGAAGACTCAGGCCCCGGCATTCCAGAGGCCGAACGCGAGCTGGTGTTCCAGCCCTTCTACCGCGCCCTGGGCACCGATGCCGACGGCTCGGGCCTGGGCTTGCCCATCGTGCTGGAGATCGCGCGCCAGCACGAGGCCAGCATCACGCTCAACGACGCGCGGCCAGGCGAACAACCGCCTGGGGCCAGCTTCACGGTGCGGTTTGTATCGAACTGCCCTGAAGGCCTGCCCACCTGAGCCTGAATGGCCCGGTGGTCAGCACGGCCGCAGGCTTTTGCCGCCCAGGCTGTCGCGCAGCGGCTCCAGCTTGCCGCGCAGCGCCTCACCCACGGCCGGCAGCTTGAGGGCATAGGCCTTGCTGTCAGGTCGCTCCTGCACCACCTTGGCCGTGCGCACGCCGCGTTGCGACAGGGCGGCCAACTCTTCATTGGCGGCGCCCTGAGAAGCAAAGCTGCCCAGTGACAGACCGGGCTCCAGGGCCGGATTGGTCAAAGGTTCGAAGCTGATGCGGCGGGCCCGCAGTTCGGCCTTCTTGCGGCTCAGCATGTCGGGGTCGCCGTAGCGGCCCATGTAGATGATCCAGCGCCCTGGCACGGTGATGGTGTCCAGACTCCATTGCCCCGTTGCAAGCGACTGCGTGGCGGCCTCGCGCACCACAGCCGCCAGCTTGTCGTCCAGGGGACCGGCGGTCAGGCATTCGGTGATGCTGGCGGCCGCGGCCTCGGCGGCCAGGCGCTTGCTTTCGTCGGCCGTCATCAGGGTCAGCGCCTCAGGCTTGATCTGCTGGGCCACGTGCTGTGGCTCGGACGGGTTCACCGGGGCCAGCCCCAGCGCAGCCAGGTGACCCTGCGTCCACAGAAAATACGCACCATTGACCAGCAGCAGCAAGACGACGAGCAGACGAAGCATGGGCAGGTGTGAGACAAGGGCAGTGGGTTGAAACCAGGGCCTCAGCAGGCCGGTGGCGACGCAGGCACCGGCCGCACACTCACCTCGGAACTGTGGATGGCCTGGGTGCCCTGTGCAGTATGCACGAGCAGCGCCCCCCCGGCATCCACGCCAGCGGCCACCCCCTCCAGACCGTCGCTGGTGCGCACAGGCCGGCCGAGCAGCACATCACGGGTCAGGAAACGGGGCAGCAAGGGGGCAAAACCGCTGTCGGCAAAACCCAGCACCCTGGCCACCAGTGGGGGAATGACTTGCAGCAGCGTCTGCGGCGCGCTGGCCTGGGCCTGCCAGTCACGCAGTGTGGCCAGCGGGGTCGACGTGCCCTCGACGGCGCGCGGCAAGATGTTGAGGCCGACGCCGATCACCACATACCGCGGCGCGGGGGGCTGACCAGGCGGGGCAGCGCCGCCGCCGGCGGTCTCGATCAGAATGCCGCCCAGCTTGCAATCGTGCCGCCACAGGTCATTGGGCCATTTGAGCCCCAGGCCGGCCCGTGCATCGGGGTCGAGCGACTCGGCCAAGCTCAGCCCCACCGCCAGCGACAGACCCGACCAGTCAGCAGGCGCCAAAGGCAGACCCAGCGAAAACATCAGCGAGGGCGGCTCGCCCGCCTCAGGCGCACCACCGCCCTGCCAGACCCGGCCCATGCGGCCACGGCCGGCCGTCTGGCGCTCGGCGACCAGCAGCACCGGCTCATGGCGGCCCGCCCGGGCCCGGCGCATGAGTTCGGTGTTGGTGGAGTCGATCTCGGGCAGCACCTCCACCGAGAAGCCGGGCAGCACGGGTTCCACCGCCTCCCAGATGGCCTCGGCAGGCCAACGCACGACAGGGTTCATGGTCATGCCGCGCCCCTCAGGCAGCCCGCCGACCCGCCTTGGACGGCGCCTTGGCTGTCTTGGCTGTCTTGGCTGTCTTGGCTGTCTTGGCTGTCTTGAGCTGGCTGGGCGTCTTGGGCGTGGCCGGGCGGCGCTTGGGCGCCAACAAGGTGCCACGGCACTGCGCAGCGCCGCACCAGCAGGGGTACTCGGCCTTGAGCTTGGGCGTGTAACGCTCGTCGATGATCAGGCCGTAGTCGTAGTTCAACTCTTCGCCAGCGCGGATGTTGCGCAGGGCACGGATGAAGATGCGGCCGTCTTCCTCATCGGCGATGCAGTTGGGATCGCAGCTGTGGTTGATCCAGCGCGAAGAGTTGCCCCCGTGCAGCGCATCGATCACGCGGTCGGCATCGACGTGAAAATAAAAGGTGTGGTTCGGGTCGCTCGGATCGTGCGGGTGGCGGTCTTGCGCCTCATCCCAGGTGATCACCTCACCCACGTACTCGATCAGGGTCTCCCCCTCAGCGATGTCTTGCAGGGCAAACACGCCTCGGCCATGAACCCCCGAGCGGCGGGTCTGGAGGCGGCGGCCGGAAATCGAGGGGGCTTTTGCGGACATGACCAAAAACTCTGTTAACTTGGAAAGAGCACCTGCGCGTGCGCACACACAGGTGCGTGTGTGCGTGCATGCGCGCGAAACCCGGATTGTAGGAGGCTGGCAGACCAGCTTCGGGCCGGACCTTGAAAAGGGAAGACGCTGAAATGACAAAGACTCTGGTGATTGCTGAAAAACCGTCGGTGGCACAAGACATCGTGCGGGCGCTCACCCCCAGCACAGGCAAGTTCGAGAAGTTCGACGATCACTTCGAAAACGACAATTTCGTGGTGACCAGCGCCGTGGGCCACCTGGTCGAAATCCAGGCTCCCGAGCAATTCGACGTCAAGCGCGGCAAGTGGAGCTTCGCCAACCTGCCGGTGATTCCGCCCTTCTTCGACCTGAAGCCGGTCGACAAGACCAAGAGCCGCTTGAACGCCGTGGTCAAGCAAGCCAAGCGCAAAGACGTCAGCGCCCTCATCAACGCCTGTGACGCGGGCCGCGAGGGCGAGCTGATCTTCCGCCTGATCGAGCAATACGCGGGCGGGCAGAAGGGCGGCCAATACCAGCCGCTGGGCAAACCGGTCAAGCGCCTGTGGCTGCAGTCGATGACGCCCCAGGCCATCCGAGACGGCTTTGACAAACTGCGCAGCGAAAGCCAGATGGCCGGCCTGG
The DNA here is from genome assembly GCF_059422285.1 of Curvibacter sp. GW821-FHT01G03. Taxonomy (NCBI): domain Bacteria; kingdom Pseudomonadati; phylum Pseudomonadota; class Betaproteobacteria; order Burkholderiales; family Comamonadaceae; genus Curvibacter; species Curvibacter sp. GW821-FHT01G03. The sequence continues at coordinate 279,066 of NZ_JBWKWP010000006.1, read as the reverse complement.
CCAGCGCCGCCCGCAGCCGCTCCGAGGCCGACTGGCTGGTGGGCATCAACGGCACCCGGGCCATGACGGCCTTCAACTCGCGCGATGGCGGCTTCTTCCTGACCACCGTGGGCCGAGTCCAGACCCCCACGCTGGCCGTGGTGGTCGAGCGCGAGGAACAGATCCGGAAATTCATCAGCCGCGACTACTGGGAAATCCACGCCAGTTTCGGTGCCGCCGCAGGCGAATACCCGGGCAAGTGGTTCAACCCCACCTGGAAGAAAGACCCTGAAGACGCCGAAAAGCGTGCCGATCGCGTCTGGAGCGCCCAGGAAGCCCTGACGATTGCCAATGCCGTGCGCGGCAAGCCGGCCACGGTCACCGAAGAAAGCAAGCCCACCACGCAGGCCTCGCCCCAGCTGTTCGACCTCACCTCGCTGCAGCGCGAGGCCAACGGCAAGTTCGGCTTCAGCGCCAAGACCACGCTGGCCCTGGCGCAAAGCCTGTATGAGCGCCACAAGGCCCTGACCTACCCGCGTACCGACTCGCGCGCCCTGCCCGAGGACTACCTGCCGGTGGCCCGCCAGACCTTCGAGATGCTGGCCGACAGCGGTATGCGTCACCTGGCCCCGCACGCCCTGACCGCGCTCAACAACGGCTACATCAAGCCCAGCAAGCGCATCTTCGACAACAGCAAGGTCAGTGATCACTTTGCCATCATCCCCACGCTGCAAGCCCCCAGCGGCCTGAGCGAAGCCGAACAGAAGCTGTACGACCTGGTGGTGCGCCGCTTCATGGCAGTGTTCTTCCCGAGTGCCGAATACCAAGTCACCACCCGCGTGAGCCAGGTGCTGGAGCACCACTTCAAGACCGAAGGCAAGGTGCTGGTCAAGCCAGGCTGGCTGGCCATCTACGGCAAAGAAGCCGCCGCCGAAGTGGCCGATGCCAAGGAAGGCGACAAGGGCCAGAACCTGGTGCCCGTGGCCCCCGGCGAGAAGCCGCTGGCCGAAAGTGCCGAGGCCAAGGGCCTGAAGACCCGCCCACCGGCGCGCTACTCCGAAGCCACGCTGCTGGGCGCCATGGAAGGCGCCGGCAAGATGGTCGAAGACGATGAACTGCGTGAAGCCATGCAGGAAAAGGGCCTGGGCACCCCAGCCACCCGGGCCGCCATCATCGAAGGCCTGATCCTCGAGAAATACATGCTGCGCGAAGGCCGCGAGCTGATCCCCACCGCCAAGGCCTTCCAGCTCATGACACTGCTGCGCGGTCTGGGTGTCGAAGAGCTGTCGCGCCCCGAACTCACCGGCGAGTGGGAGTACAAGCTCTCGCAGATGGAAAAAGGCCTGCTCAGCCGCGAAGAGTTCATGCAGCAGATCGCTGCCATGACCGAGCACATCGTCAAGAAGGCCAAAGAATACGACCGCGACACCGTGCCCGGCGATTACGCCACCCTGGGCGCGCCCTGCCCGAATTGCGGCGGCGTGGTGAAAGAAAACTACCGCCGCTACAGCTGCACAGGTGCCGACGGCCACAGCGACGGCTGCGGCTTCTCGTTCACCAAGTCGCCGGCGGGCCGCACCTTCGAGCCCGACGAGGCCGAAGCCTTTCTGCGTGACAAGCACATCGGCCCGCTGGAGGGCTTCCGCTCCAAGGCGGGTTGGCCCTTTGTGGCCGAGATGGCGCTCAAGTTCAGCGAAGACGACAAGAACTGGAAGCTCGAGTTCGACTTTGGCGACGACAAGGACGGCGAAGAGACCGGCGAACTGCAGGATCTGTCGGGCCAGGAATCCCTGGGCCCCTGCCCCAAATGCGGCGCCCCGGTGGTCGAGCATGGCGCCAACTATGTGTGCAGCAAATCGGTGCCCACCGCCGAGCAGCCCACCCCGAGCTGCGACTTCAAGAGCGGCAAGATCATCCTGCAGCAGCCGGTGGAGCGCGATCAGATGCACAAGCTGCTGAGCACCGGCAAGACCGACCTGCTCGACAAGTTCGTCAGCATGCGCACGCGCCGCAGCTTCAAGGCCTTCCTGGCCTGGGACGCCGCGGCCAGCAAGGTGAACTTCGAGTTCGAACCGCGCGAAAGCAAGTTCCCGCCGCGCAAGACCGCCGGCGCAGCCGCCAAGGCCGCCCCGGCCAAGAAGGCCGCAGCCAAGGCCCCGGCCGCCAAGAAGGCTGCCACCAAGACCCCGCGCAAGGCCACGCCGGGGAGCGGGCTCACCCCCAGCGCTGCACTGGCGGCCGTGATCGGGAGCGAGGCCGTGGCGCGCACCGAAGTCATCAAGAAGGTGTGGGACTACGTGAAGGCCAACGGCCTGCAGGATGCCGCCAACAAGCGCGCCATCAACGCCGATGCCAAGCTGCTGCCGGTGTTCGGCAAGCCGCAGATCACGATGTTCGAGCTGGCGGGCATTGTCGGGAAGCATCTCTCCGCGGCTTGACCCCCCTGAGCCGCCTTCGGCGCCACCATGCGGCCGGGGCAAAGCCCTTGATGATCACCCCCCGGGCAGGGCTTGTGTCAGGTAGCCGAGCAGGGCCTGGGTGGCCTGTTGTTCGAGCGCGTCCAGGTCGGGCGGGGTCGGGCTGGCCAGGTGGGCATGGGCGACCAGGCCGTAGAGGATGGTCTGGCAGACCCGGGCGGCTTGCGGCGCCTGGGCCCGCGCCGGCTCGGGCAGATCGCCTGCGGCCTCGATCACCTGCACCCAGCCCTCGATGAAGCGCTGGTACATCTTGCGGTAGGCCTCCACCCCTGAGAGGTGGCGCTCCAGCAGGTAATGGGCACTCCACTCGGCAGGGTGGGCCCGGTGGGCCGCCAACTGAGAGGCCAGCACGGCCTGCACCAGCTCGGCCAGGGGGCGGCCGCGCCGGGCCTCCACCGCCTGCTGCAGGGCCGTCAACAGCTCCTTGGAGCGAAGGTGCAGGCAGACCCGCGCCAGGTCTTCCTTGCTGGCAAAGTACTCGTAGAAGCTGCCCAGGCTGGTACCGGCCAGGCCGGTGATCGCGCGGATGCTGATGCGCGGGTAATCGCTCTCTACCAAAAGCTGAACAAAGGCCTGTTGCAGGGCCTGGGCCGTGAGGCGGGCACGCGACTGGCTCGGGCGTCGTCGCTGGGGCTTGGCGGGGGTCGAGGGGCGGGGCGAGGTCATGCAGGCAAATCCGGACACCCTTCGGGCCAGGGCTTCATAGAATTTTCGAGGAGCTTGGGCGTGCCATTTTGACCGCCCACTGACTGCCCGGCGAACCCACAGGAGACACCCATGATCGGCCACCACCCGGACAACCAGGTCCCGGAACTCAAGGACTACAACCTGTACGCCAGCGACCCGGTGCTGCGACGCTCGGTGCAGCGCGGCGGCGCCGCCTGGCGCGAGCCCGAACTGCTGCGCCAGGGCGCCGAATACGGCAGCGAGCCCGTGTTGCGGGCCGCCGAAGACGCCAACCTGTACCCGCCCGAGTTGCGCACCCACTCGGCCACCGGCCAACGCATCGACTTCGTGAAGTTCCACCCCGCCTGGCACACCGTGATGGCCATCGCACGGCGCAACGGCAATGCCAACCTGCCCTACACCGATGCCCGCGCCTCGGCCTGGACGGCCTATGGCGCCTCGATGTTCATGCACAGTCAGATCGAGTCGGGCTCGGGCTGCCCCACCACCATGACCAAGGCCTGCATCCCGGTGATCGCGCTGAACGCGCCGCTGTACGCCGAGTTGGCGCCCAAGCTGATGTCGCTGGAGCATGACCCGCGCGACATTCCGCTGGCCCAGAAGACCTCGATCACGGTCGGCATGGGCATGACCGAAAAGCAGGGTGGCAGCGATGTGCGCACGAACACCACCCGCGCGGTGCCCCACGGGGCCGGCCCCTGGGGAGAGGAGTTCCTGCTGACCGGCCACAAGTGGTTCTTCTCGGCGCCGATGTGCGACGGCCACCTGGTGCTGGCCAAAACCGATGAGCACGGGTCGTCGTGCTTTTTCGTGCCCCGCTGGCGGCCCGACGGCAGCAAGAACCCGATCCACATCCAGCGACTCAAGTCCAAGGTCGGCAACCGCTCCAACTCCAGCAGCGAGGTCGAGTTCAAAGAGGCCTGGGGCGTGCTGGTAGGGGCCGAGGGGCGGGGCATCCGCACCATCATCGAGATGGCCAACTACACCCGGCTGGACTGCGCCTTGTCCAGTGCCGGCTACCTCCGCCAGGGCCTGGCACAGGCCCTGCACTACACCCGCAACCGCTTCGTATTCGGGCGCTACCTGGTCGACCAGCCGGCCATGACCACGCTGCTGGCCGACATGGCCTTGGAGGCCGAAGCCGCCACCGTGCTGGCCATGGACCTGGCAGCCCACTTCGGCTCCAACGCCCCCCAGGACGTGGCCTGGCGGCGCCTGATGACCCCGGCCGCCAAGTTCTGGAACTGCAAGCGGGCGGTGGGCTTTTGCGGCGAAGCCATGGAAGTGTTCGGCGGCAACGGCTATGTGGAGGACGGCGCCATCGGCCGCCTGTTCCGCGAAGCCCCGGTCAATTCGATCTGGGAGGGCTCGGGCAACGTGATGTGCCTGGACGTGCTGCGTGCCATTGCCCACGCGCCCGATGACGCCCACGGCGTGCTCGACCTGCTGCAGGACATCGCCTCGCAAGAGCCCGAGCTGCTGCGCCAGGTGCACCTGCTGCGCACGGCCCTGATGCTGCCCCCCGAGGCCCTGGAGGCCCAGGCACGGCGCTTCACCCAGCGCCTGGCCTTGACGGCCCAGGCCTGCCTGATGTTGCAGCAGGCCAGCCCGCTGGCCTCGGGGGCCTTCATCGCCAGCCGCTTCGACCCCGATTGGGGCCCGGTGAGCGGCATCACGGCCGGTACCGCCCAGGCCACCGAATTGATCAAGGCGGCCACCGCCGCCTGATCGACAGAAGGCGGTAGACATTGCCTTGACGGCACAATGGGCGCAGCACTGCCGGCCTATCCCAAGCCATTTCATGTCCTATCCGAACCGGCAGGCTCTTTTGGAGACTGTTCCCATGCCTGCCTTCCCCTCGACTGAACACCGCCACCCACCCCGGCGACTGCTGGGCCTGGCCCTGGTGGGCGGCCTGATGCTGAGCCTGGGTGGCCACCAGGCTCTGGCCGCTGGCTGGCCCGCTGAGCGCCCGATCAAACTGGTGGTGCCGTTCCCCCCCGGCCAGGCCACCGACCTCTTTGCCCGTGCGCTGGCAGAGCCCCTGTCGCAGCGCCTGGGGCAGAGCGTGGTGGTCGAGAACAAGGCCGGTGCCGGCAGCAACATCGGCAGCGAGTTCGTGGCCCGATCTGCCCCTGACGGCTACACCCTGCTGGTGGCAGGCAGCGCCATGGCCGTGAACCAGACCTTGTACAAGAAGGTCAACTTCGACCCCACCAAAGACTTGGTGGGCATCTCGCTCATCGCCAAGGTGCCCCTGATCTTTCTGGCGACGCCGGCCTCGGGCATCACCAGCCTGCGCCAGCTGGTGCAGCAGGCCAAGGCCGCCCCGGGCCAGTTGAGCTATGCCAGCGCCGGCATCGGCGGCACGCAGCACCTGTCGGGCGAGATGCTCAAGGCGCAGGCCGCCGTGTTCATCACCCACATCCCCTACCGCGGCAGCGGTCCGGCCCAGGCCGACTTTCTGGGCGCCCAGGTGCCGCTGATGGTCGACTCGGTGACGGCGGCACTGCCCCACATCCAGACCCACAAAGCCGTGCCACTGGCCGTGACCTCGGCCACGCGCTCGTCTCAACTGCCCGAGGTGCCCACGGTGCGTGAAAGCGGCCTGCCGGCCCTGAAGAACTTCGAGGCCGTGGGCTGGCTGGGCTTGATGGCGCCACGCGGCACCCCGCCCGAGGTGCTGCAGCGCCTGAACACCGAGGTGGTGGCGCTGCTGAAATCAGAGAAGCTGGCGGCCTTCATCCGCGAGCGGGGCTCGGAGCCCAGCCCGAGCACCGGCGCCGAGTTCGACCGTTTCATTGCCAGTGAAATCGTGAAGTGGGGCGCCGTGGTCAAGACCTCGGGTGCCAGCGCTGAATGAATGTGGCCCCCACGGTCGCGCACTGCGTGTCGCTCCCTGCCCCCCGAGGGGGCCGCAGGCCGCCTTGGGGCGGCCCGGCGCCGGCCTGTTCACTTCGTTGCAGGACTGCTGGATGAAGACAGGGGCCTGAAGGCCCCTGCGCTCGCTCACTTCGTGTCACGCCCTGCCCCCCCCGAGGGGGCCCAGCCCGCCTTGGGGCGGCCCGACGGCGGGCTGGACTGTGAGCCCCCACGCTCCCTCACTTCGTGTGGTCGCTGCCCCCCCGAGGGGGCCCAGCCCGCCTTGGGGCGGCCCGGCGGCGGGCTGTTCACTTCGTTGCAGGCCTGCTGAATGACGAAGAGGGCTGGAAGCACCCTCTAGGGTTGACGTGAGCTCGACCCTTTACCTGTTCAGGTGTGGCGCTGGTAGGTGAGCAGGCGGCCTTTGTAGGCGGCTTGGCTGAGGCGGGCGGGGTGGTCCAGGCGTTCTTCAGTTCTGGAGAAGCCTTGTTCGCTCATCTGCTTGTTGAACGCCGGGCGGTTGCCACGGTCGGGGTCGACGATCCAGACCTGGGCCGAAGCGCTGGCATGCTCGCCGATGAAATGCGCCAGGTCGGCGTGGGTGTCGCGCTCGTACAGCAGGTCGCTGCCCACGATGAGATCGAACAAGCCCTCGACTGACTCGCGCGGCTTTCGCGCAGGCGCGCCGGGCACGGCCTCGGGAGCGCCCCAGTGGCCATGGCGGTATTTCAGGGGCAGCAGGGCGTTGAGGCGCAGGTTCTCGAGCAGAAAGCCGCCCGTCAGTGGGTGGCAGTCGCTGGCGGTCACATCAGAGCCGCGGCGGTGGGCCACCAGGCTGGCCAGGGCCAGGCCACAGCCGATCTCCAGAATGCGCTCGCCGGGGCACAGCACGCGGCTGCCCATGCGGGCGGCCAGTTCAGCGCCCGAGGGCCACAGCAGGCCGAACAAGGGCCAGGTGGCCGAGGAGATGCCCAGGGTTTCGGCTTCGCCGTCGGGGTCAGAGAACTGCTGGTGATCCAGCAGGGATCGGATGATGAGGTCGTCAACGCCCGCAACGGCGATGCTCTCTTGCTTGGTGTCGTAGCCGGGCATCGTCGGGGCCCGGTCGGCTTGAATGACCTGGGCTGGGGGCAGAAAGAAGAGGGCCATTATGCTCCCCTCCCTTTTCAGGCCGGGGGAGGCGCCACAATGCGGCCCATGCCTCTGTTCCCCCACGTCGGGCGCCGACTGCGCCTCGCCTGCCCCTGCCTCAGCCTGGTCCTGGCCGCGCTGTTGTCGGGCTGCAGCAGCCCGCCGCCCGGCGACAACGTCAGCAGCCCGCACCACGACGCCAAAGGCTTTCACAACCCCAGCGGCGTGCAGGTCGAAAAGCCCCTGGGCGACCTGCTGCGCTGGCAATGGGAGAAATGGCGCGACGGCCTGCCCACGGCGGCGGGCCAGCCCACGCCCCAGCAGGCGCCAGACCTGGCCTTTTTGCACAGCAACGCGGGTGCGGGCAACCAGATGCAACCCACGCTCACCTGGATCGGCCACGCCAGCACCCTGGTGCAGGCCAGCGGCCTGAACGTGCTGACCGACCCGATGTTCTCGCAGCGCGCCTTCATGGTGCAGTGGATCGGGCCGCAGCGCCAACAGCCCCCGGGTCTGACACTGGCCCAACTGCCCCACATCGACGTGGTGCTGATTTCGCACAACCACTACGACCACCTGGACCGCGCCAGCGTACAGGCGCTGGCGGCCCAGGCCGGTGGCTCGCCCCTGTTCCTGGTGCCGCTGGGCCTGAAGGCCTGGATGCAGGACCAAGGCATTGCCCGCGTGGAAGAACTGGACTGGTGGCAGGAGCGGCGTGTTGCCGGGGTGGACTTTGCGCTCACCCCGGTGCAGCACTGGTCGGCGCGCAGCCTGAACGATCACAACCATTCGCTGTGGGGCGGCTGGGCCGTGATGGGGCCGGATTTTCACTGGTACTTCAGCGGCGACACCGGCTACAGCACCGATTTCGTGACCACCCGCGAGCGGCTGGCGGCACGCCAGGGGCCCAGCCAGGGGGGTGGCTTTGACCTGGCCCTGATCGCCATCGGCGCCTACGCGCCGCGCTGGTTCATGAAGGAACAGCACGTGAACCCCGACGAGGCGGTCCAGGTGCACCTGGACCTGGGTGCCAAGCGCAGCGTCGGCGTTCACTGGGGCACCTTCTTGCTCAGCAACGAGGCGCTGGACCAGCCCCCGCGGGACCTGGCCCTGGCACGCCAGGCCCGTGGTCTGGGCGAGGCCGATTTCAGCGTGATGGCCCTGGGCGAAACCCGGCGCCTGCCCCGACGCGCGCCCAGCGCCCCCTGAGCCTCGCAGGCCTCAGTGCGGTCATTCGGACGGGCGAGGCCGCAGTGCGCGACAATGCGGGCCTTGTTTTCTCAGCCCACAAAGGCCGCGCATGAAGATCGATAAAGACACCGTCGTCACCCTGCAATTCAAGGTGGCCAATGCCCAGGGGCAACTGATCGAGCAGAGCAAGACCCCCATGGTCTACCTGCACGGCGGCTACGACAACACCCTGCCCAAGATCGAAGAGGCGCTGCAAGGCCAGGAGGCTGGCTACAAGGTGCTGCTGAAGCTGCAGCCCGAAGACGCCTTCGGTCTGCGCGACGAAAGCCTGGTGCGCGTGATCCCCAAGGCCGAGTTCCCGCCCGGCGTGAAGGTGGGCGGCCAACTCGAAGGCCGCAACGACCAGGGGCAGCCGCAGATTTACCACGTGGTCAAGATCAAGGGCCCGCAAGTGCACCTGGATGGCAACCACCCCCTGGCCGGCCAGGCCCTGCAGTTCACCCTGCACGTGACGGATGTGCGAGCTGCCAGCGAAGAAGAGATTGCCCACCGCCACGTGCACGGCGAGCACGGCCACCACCACTGAGGCCTGCGCCGCCATGAAAAAGAACGGACTGGCCGACCTGGCCCAATTGGCCAGCCTGGGCGGCCTGGTGACCACGCCGGCCGCCGAACGCAGTTGCCCTGGCTGTGCCCAGCCGCTGGACCAATGCCGCTGCGAGGCAATGGCCCAGGAACGTACCCAGAAGGCAGCGCTGAAAGGGGCGGCCGTGCGGGTGTGGCTGGAGACCAAGGGCCGGCGCGGCAAGGGGGTGACCGTGGTGAAGGGTCTGCCGCTGGAGGCCAGCGCACTGGACGCCCTGGCCAAACAACTCAAGGCCGCCTGTGGTTCGGGCGGCACGGCCAAGGACGGCGACATCGAAATCCAGGGTGACCACCGCGACACCGTGCTGGCCACCTTGCTCAAGCAGGGTTATGCGGCCAAGCGTGCCGGGGGCTGAGCCTCATGAAACCCGAAGACTTGCAACGCCTGGTGAGCACCGAGATGCCCTTTGGCAAGCATAAGGGCACCCTGCTGGCCGACCTGCCGGGCCCCTACCTGAACTGGTTTGCCCGCGAAGGGTTTCCCCAAGGTGACATCGGCAGACTGCTGGCGCTGATGCATGAGATCGATCACAACGGCCTGTCCGAGTTGCTGCAGCCGCTGCGTGCTGCGGCACGGCAGCGCTGACAACGCAAGGGTTCTGTTCAGGCGCTCACGCTCTCGCGACCCCACGCTGGGCCTTGAGCAGGGCTTTTTCCGCGTACATGCGCAAGTCGGCCACCTTGACCAGATCACCGGGCTGGCTGGCGTCTTCAGGCCAGCGCGCCAGGCCCAGGCTGACTTCGATGTCCACCGGGCTCCCGCTGGCCAGGCTCATGGGGCCGTTGACGGTCTTGCGCAGGCGGTGCACCGCCTGTTCTCCGGTGCTGAGGGAGGACAGATCGTGGATCAGGATCACAAATTCATCCCCCCCGAGGCGGGCCACAAAGTCGCCGCCCCGGGCAAACTCGCGCAGGCGCCGAGCCACCTCGATCAGCACCGCGTCACCGGCGTCATGGCCCAGGCGATCATTGACCTGCTTGAAGCCATTGAGGTCGGCCATCACCAGGCCGAAGGACTGGTGGCTGCGCTCGCAGCGCGCCACCTCGCGGTCCAGGGTTTCATCAAAGTAGCGCCGGTTGGGCAGATCGGTCAGCGCATCCTCGCGGGCCAGCGCCAGCACCCGGCTTTGCGCCTGCTGGTAGCAGGCCAGGCTGATGCTGTAGGTCCAGCCCACGATGAACAGCACCAGCATCAGGTACAGCACGCCCTGAAAGGGATGGCCCTGAATGCTCTGGTCATCGGGGGCGAGGCAGGCCAGCACCCAGCGTGTGGCCATGGCCGCCGCCATCAACAGCAGGAAAAAGCCGGCCACCCGGTGCACCAGGCGTTCTTCGGGCCGGCTGTGACGGCACATCACCCAGGCTGACAGGAGCAGCAAGAGCACACTGAAGGCGTCGTGGATCTGATAGCGCAGCACCGCATGCGCGTGGTTGAGCACGGACGACAGCAAGGCGGCCGGCACCAGCACCCACAGGGCGCGAGGCCAGTAGTCGCCCGCGGGATGCCCCCTGAAACGCAGACAGCCCTGCAACAGCAGCATCAAGGTGCTCAGGCCAGCCGCATGGTTGACGATCAGTGCCTGCGAAAACGACCAGCCCGCCCCCAACGCCACCGGGATGGCCAGAAAACCCACCGACATCGTGGCCGAGGCAGCCATCCACCAGCGCAGGCCGGCCACCTCGCGGTTGATGCGCCAGACTGTGTACATGACCAACAAGGTCACCTGGGCCACCATCGAAACGACCACGGACAAGGTCTCGCGGTCCAACATCCATCGCATCTGAGATTGCGCTTTCCGGGGTGCTTTTTGCCCCACCAGCCCGGGTCACACAACCCGGGTCCATGACCATTGTCGACCGCCCCAACCGTCGTGGCTTGATTTTGATCAAGGCCCCGCGGCAGGCCGCAGGGCGCTCAGCAGGCCAGGGATTCGAAGAAGGTCAGCCCCGCCGGGTCACAGCACAGGCCCTGGCCCTGCCAGGTCCAGAGCTCGCCCCGGCGGCCCCACAGGCGCAGGCTCAGCGGGCCCTCCAGGCGTGCCGGCAAAGGCAGTTGCCGCAGGCGCCGGCCTTGCCACTGCAACTCGCCGTCCAGCAAAGCGCCCAGAGGCAGTTCCGCCGTGTCGACCCCAGGCGCAGGGGCGGGCCACAGGTCGAGCAGCAGCCCGCGCAAATGGCCTTGTCGAGGGCGATCACCCGGCTGCTGGGCCGAGGCGACCACCGCCGCTGCGGCCCAGCGCAGCTGCAGGCCGGCCCCCCCGTGGGCAGCCGGCCAGGCCTGCACACCGGCCAGCTCGGAGTCGGCGAAATGCAGGCTCAGCGCCGAAGAGGGCTGGCCCATGCTCAGTTCAAGGGGGTGCGCACGCCGTCGCGGTAGCCGTACAGGGTGACGGCCGGCTGAGTCAGCTCACCCTTGGCCGTGAAGGCGATCTGGCCGGTCACACCATGGCGGTTGGTCTTGGCCAGGGCCGGCAGGTACACCTTGGGGTCGGTGGAGCCGGCGGCCTTCATGGCGTCGATCAGCACCAGGGTGGCATCGTAGGCGTAGGGGCTGTAGATCTGGAACTGGCCCGGGAAGCGGGTGTCATAGCGCTTTTTCCACTCGGGGCCCCCCTGCATCTTGGCCACCGACGCGCCGCCGGTGGCACAGGTCACACCCGCCAGCGGCGCGGCCTTGGCCGACAGCTCAGCCAGCTTTTCGGTGCACAGCGCGTCGCCGCCGAACAGCTTCACGTCCCCCAGACCCAGTTGCTCCATCTGGCGCAGCATGGGGCCGGCCTGGGCATCCAGCCCGCCGTAGAAGATGGCATCGGGCTTCTTGGATTTGATGGCCGTGAGGATGGCCATGAAATCGGTCGCCTTGTCGTTGGTGAACTCTTCGCCCACCACGGTCAGGCCTTTTTGCAGGGCCGTGGCCTTGAACACGCCGGCCACGCCCTGGCCATAGGCGGTGCGGTCGTCGATGATGGCCACGCGCTTGACCTTGAGCGCATCGGCGGCGTAGTAGGCCAGTGCGGCGCCCAGGGCGTTGTCGTTGGCAATCAGACGGAACGTGGTCTTGTAGCCGGGCTTGGTCAGATCGGGGTTGGAGGCCGAGGCGGTGATGTTGGGCAGGTCGCACTTGGCGTAGATCGTCGCCGCCGGGATCGAGGTGCCCGACTGCAGGTGGCCCACCACGCCAGCCACCTTGGCATCGCACATCTTCTGGGCCACGGCGGTGGCCTGGCGCGGATCGCCCGCATCGTCTTCGGCGGCCAGCTCAAAGCGGATCTTCTTGCCGCCGATCACGGGGTTCTGGGCATTGGCTTCTTCGATGGCCAGGCGCACGCCGTTTTCGGTGTCCTTGCCGATGTGGGCAATGCCGCCCGAGACGGGGCCCGCGTGGCCGATCTTCACCACCTGCACCTCCTGGGCCGACACCGCGGCGGTCAGGGCGAGCACCGCAGCGGCAGCCAGGGTGGAGCGGAGGAATCGAGCTTGTGTTTTCATGGAGAGTTTCCCTTGTGCGGCTGCAGAAATCAGGCCCTGGATCGGAACAGCCACCTCCGATCCCGGCCACCCACGGGCGTGGCGCTGCACAGAGTCCATGCAAGGCGACACACCAGGGCAGATTCCAAAAACAAAACGCGCCCAAAGGCGCGTTTTGCAGAGTCAACGAGACTTACTTGGCGACGACACGCACCATTTCGAGGCACTTGTTCGAGTAGCCCCATTCGTTGTCGTACCAGCTCACCACCTTCACGAAGGTGCTGTCCAGGGCGATGCCGGCTTCAGCGTCGAACACCGAGGTGCACGATTCACCGCGGAAGTCGGTGGCCACCACCTTGTCTTCGGTGTAGCCCAGCACGCCCTTCAGAGCGCCTTGCGACTGGGCCTTCATTTCGGCGCAGATTTCGGCGTAAGAGGCAGCGCTGTTGAGTTCCACCGTCAGGTCGACCACCGACACATCGGAGGTGGGCACGCGGAAAGACATGCCGGTCAGCTTCTTGTTGAGCTCAGGAATCACCACGCCCACGGCCTTGGCAGCACCGGTGCTGCTGGGGATGATGTTTTCCAGGATGCCGCGGCCGCCGCGCCAGTCCTTGTTGCTCGGGCCGTCCACGGTCTTTTGCGTGGCGGTGGCCGCGTGCACGGTGGTCATCAGGCCGCGCTTGATGCCCCACTTGTCGTTCAGCACCTTGGCCACGGGGGCCAGGCAGTTGGTGGTGCACGAAGCGTTGGAGACGATGGCCTGGCCAGCGTAGGTCTGGTGGTTCACGCCGTAGACGAACATCGGGGTGTCGTCCTTGGACGGGGCCGACAGGATCACCTTCTTGGCACCAGCGGCCAGGTGCTTCTCAGCGGTTTCCTTGGTCAGGAACAGGCCGGTGGATTCGATCACCACGTCGGCGCCCACTTCGTTCCACTTCAGGTTGGCCGGATCGCGCTCTGCCGTCAGGCGGATCTTCTTGCCGTTCACCACCAGGGTGTTGCCTTCGACGGCGATCTCACCCTTGAAGCGGCCGTGCACGCTGTCGTACTTCAGCATGTAGGCCAGGTAGTCGGGCTCGAGCAGGTCGTTGATGCCGACGATCTCGATGTCGGAGAAGTTCTGCACCGCAGCGCGAAACACCATGCGGCCGATGCGGCCGAAGCCGTTGATGCCAACCTTGATAGCCATGTCAGTCTCTTTCCTGGAGTTAAAAAATGAACAAGGGGCGGCCGGCGTCGGGCGCCGGCTCGTTGGATTTGCTTCGTGTGGGTTACTTCTTCTTGGCTTTGCCCAAGGCCACCAACACGGTGTCGGTGACGTTTTCGGCGGTGAAGCCGAAATGCTTGAACAGCACCGGGGCCGGGGCCGACTCACCATAGGTGTCGATGCCCACCACCGCGGCGACGCCGTACTTCCACCAGCCATCGGTGCTGCCCATCTCGACCGCCACGCGCGGCAGGCCAGCCGGCAACACCGACTTCTTGTAGGCCAGGGTCTGGCGATCGAAGGTGGTGGTGCTGGGCATGGAGACCACGCGCACATAAACCTTCTTCTCGGCCAGCAGCTTCTGGGCGGCCAGCGCCAGCTGCACTTCGGAGCCGGTGGCGATGATCACGCCCTGGGGCTTGCGCTTGATGCCGATGTCGGCCGGCTCGCTCAGGATGTAGGCACCGCGGCTGATCTCGCCCAGGTCTTTCTTGGGCGAGTAGGGCAGGTTCTGGCGCGACAGCAGCAGGGCGGTCGGGCGGTTCTTGTTTTCCAGGGCCACGGCCCAGGCGATGGTGGTTTCAGCCGTGTCGGCCGGGCGCCACACATCGAGGTTGGGGATCAGGCGCAGGCTGGCGGCGTGTTCGATCGACTGGTGGGTCGGGCCGTCTTCGCCCAGGCCGATGGAGTCGTGGGTGAACACATGGATCACGCGCTGCTTCATCAGCGCCGCCATGCGGATGGCATTGCGGCTGTAGTCGCTGAAGGTCAGGAAAGTGCCACCGTAGGGGATGAAACCGCCGTGCAGGGCCACGCCGTTCATGACGGCGGCCATGCCGAACTCGCGCACACCGTAGTTGATGTGGCGACCACCGACCAGTTGGCCATCGGCCGCAGCGGTCTGCACCACCTCACCGGCGGCGTCAAAGCGCAGGTTGGGGGTGCTCTTGGTGTTGGTGAGGTTGGAGCCGGTCAGGTCGGCCGAGCCACCCAGCAGCTCGGGCAACGCGGCGGTGAAGGCTTCCAGGGCCAGCTGGCTGGCCTTGCGGCTGGCCACGGTCTCGGCCTTGGTGTGGGCGGCGATGGCGGCATCAACCGCCACCTGGGCGAAGTTCTTCGGCAACTCGCCGGCCATGCGGCGCAGCAGCTCGGCGGCCAGCTCGGGGTGGGCGGCCTGGTAGGCGGCAAAGCGGGTGTTCCACTCGGCTTCAGCGGCGGTGCCACGGGCCTTGCCGTCCCAGGCGGCGTAGACGTCGGCCGGGATCTCGAAGGGGGCGTGCGGCCAGCCCAGCGCTTCGCGGGTCAGGGCGATTTCCTCGGCACCCAGGGGTTCGCCGTGGGCCTTGGCGGTGTTGGCCCGGTTGGGCGAGCCCTTGCCGATGGCGGTCTTGCAGATGATCAGGGTGGGGGCCGCGTTCTGGCCCTTGGCTTGGGCGATGGCCTGCGACACGGCGTCCACGTCATGGCCGTCCACCGGGCCGATCACGTTCCAGCCATAGGCCTGGAAGCGCTGCGCGGTGTTGTCGATGAACCAGGGGGCGACCTGACCGTCGATGGAAATGCCGTTGTCGTCGTACAGGGCGATCAGCTTGCCCAGTTTCCAGGCGCCGGCCAGGGCGGCCGCTTCGTGGCTGATGCCTTCCATCAGGCAGCCGTCGCCCATGAAGACATAGGTGTGGTGGTCGACCACGGCATGGCCGTCGCGGTTGAACTCCTTGGCCAGCAGCTTCTCAGCCAGCGCAAAACCCACGGCATTGGTGATGCCCTGGCCCAGAGGGCCGGTGGTGGTTTCCACGCCGGGGGTGATGCCCACTTCGGGGTGGCCTGCGGTCTTGCTGTGCAGCTTGCGGAAGTTCTTCAGCTCTTCGATCGGCAGCGGGTAGCCGGTGAGGTGCAGCAGCGCGTAGATCAGCATCGAGCCGTGACCGTTGGACAGCACGAAGCGGTCACGGTCCAGCCATTGCGGCTGACTCGGGTTGTGCTTGAGGTGCTGACCCCACAGGGCCACGGCCATGTCGGCCATGCCCATGGGGGCACCGGGGTGACCGGAGTTGGCGAGTTGAACGGCGTCCATGGCCAGCGCGCGGATCGCGTTTGCCATGTCTTGTTGTTGCTGGGTGTTGGCCATCGGGAGAAGCTCCGGATTGGAGGGTCTGGGGGAAACCCCGCATTTTACCGGGCCCGCCCGACCCAGGTCGCGAAGCCCGCTTTCAAGGCCACCTTCCGCCTCATTCAACCCCTGACTTGCACTAAAGTGGAGCCTCTTATGCTTGGCCTTCATCTGACCGCTGATTTGCACGACTGCCGCTGCGAGCCCCATTGGCTGCAGGACGCGCCAGCCCTGGGCCAGGCCTGCCTGGAGGCCGTGGCGGCCACCGGCCTGCAGGCGGTGAGCCAGCTGTTGCACCCCTTCCCGGCCGGCCCCAAGGGCCCCGGCGGCGTGACCGCCACCGTGCTGCTGGCGGAATCGCATCTGTGCGTGCACACCTGGCCCGAGCTGGGCGCGGTGAGCCTTGATGTCTATGTGTGCAATGTGGGCGCCGACCACGGCCCCCAGGCCCGCGCCCTGCTGGCCCGGCTGCTGAGCCTGTTCCAGCCCGGCCGCCAGCGGCTGCAGGAATTGCAGCGTGGCAGCCTGGTCGACGCGGCCCACCCCACCCCGGTCTGATCCATGAACCCCACGCTAGACGCCCTTCTTCAAGACACCCCGGCCATGCTGCTGGCCGCGGGCCGCGGTGAGCGCATGCGCCCGCTCACCGACCGGCAGCCCAAGCCGCTGCTCGCGGTACAGGGCCGTCCGCTGCTGCAGTGGCAGCTGGAGGCCCTGGCGCGGGACGGCTGCCACCGCGTGCTGATCAACACCGCCTGGCTGGGTCAGCAGATCCAGGATTTTTTCGGGTCGACCTGCCAGACCGCGCACGGCCCGCTGGCGCTGAGCTACTCCGACGAGGCCGCTGCCTTTGGGGGTGCGCTGGAGACCGCGGGCGGCATTGCCCGCGCGCTGCCCCAACTGGGCGAGGTGTTCTGGCTGGCCGCCGGCGATGTCTTTGCCCCCGACTTCGTGTTCGACCCACAGGCCCTGGCCCGGTTTCGCGCCAGCGACGCCCTGGCTCACCTGTGGCTGGTGCCCAACCCGGCGCACAACCCACGCGGCGACTTCGGCCTGAGCCCCGAGGGCCTGGCCCTGAACCTGCCGCCCGACCACCCTGGGCCCCGCCACACCTACAGCACCATCGGCCTGTACCGTGCCGACCTTTTCAAGCACCCCTGGTGTGACATCGCGCCCGGCAACCCGCAAGGCCAGGCCGCGCCGCTGGCCCCGCTGCTGCGCCGCGCCATGGACGCGGGCCGCGTGAGCGCCAGCCTGTACACCGGCCGCTGGACCGACGTGGGCACGCCCGAACGCCTTGCCCAATTGAACGAGCCCCTGAACGAGCCCCAAAACGAGCCCCTGAACGCGGCCTGATCCGCCCCACCACAGCCCACCCCGCCGCCGAAAGCCCGCCATGTCCGACCTCCCTGTCCTTGCCCCCACCCCTTTGAGCGTCTATGCCGAACGCCGCGCCCGCGTGGCCCAGGCCATCGGGCCCAACGGCATCGCCATCGTGCCCACCGCACCCGAGCGCCAGCGCAACCGGGACAGCGATTTCCTGTACCGGCACGACAGCTACTTCTACTACCTGACCGGCTTCACCGAACCCAACGCCTGGCTGGTCATCACCGGCGACGGCCACAGCACCTTGTGGTGCAACCCCAAGGACCTGGAACGCGAGATCTGGGATGGCTACCGCCTGGGCCCCGATGCGGCCCCTGCCGCCCTCGGCGTGGACACCGCCTGGCCGGTGACCGAACTGGACACCCGCCTGCCCAAGCTGCTGGAAAACCGCGACGTGGTGCACTTTCCTTTCGCCACCCACAAAGGCCTGGAATCCCGCGTCGACGGCTGGCTGAGCCAGGTGCGCGCCCGGGTGCGCTTCGGCGCCCTGTGCCCGGCCATGCAACGCGACCTGTGCGGGGTTCTTGACGAGATGCGCCTGATCAAGGACGAGCATGAACTGGCCATCATGCGCCGGGCCTCGCAGATCAGCGCCCGCGCCCATGTGCGCGCCATGCAGCTCAGCGCCAGCCGCCTGCGCGCCGGCCAGGACGTGCGCGAGTACCACCTGGACGCCGAACTGCTGCACGAGTTCCGGCGCCATGGATCACAGTACCCGGCCTACAGCTCCATCGTGGCCGCCGGGGCCAATGCCTGTGTGCTGCATTACCGGGCCGATGCCGCCCCGGTGCGCGACGGCGAGCTGGTGCTGATCGATGCCGGCTGCGAGCTCGACAGCTACGCCAGCGACATCACCCGCACCTTCCCGGCCAACGGCCGCTTCAGCGGACCACAGCGGGCCCTGTACGACCTGGTGCTGGCCTCGCAGGACGCGGCCGTGGCCGCCACCCACGCCGGCGCGCGCTTCAACGACCCGCACGACGCCACCGTGGCGGTGCTGGCGCAAGGCCTGCTCGACCTGGGCCTGCTCGACCGCAACACCGTGGGCAGCGTGCAGGACGTGATCGAAAACCGCAGCTACTTCCCGTTCTACATGCACCGCACCAGCCACTGGCTGGGCATGGATGTGCACGATTGCGGCAGCTATGTGGAGCCCACCGAGCTGGGCCACAGCAGCCAGCGGCGTGACCCGCTGTCGGGCGAGACCATCACCAACCGGCCCAGCCGAATCCTGCACCCGGGCATGGTGTTGACCCTCGAACCCGGCCTGTATGTGCGGCCGGCCCCGGGCGTGCCCGAGGCTTTCCACCACATCGGGATCCGCATCGAGGACGATGCCGTGGTCACGGCTCAGGGCTGCGAGCTGATCACCCGCGACGTGCCGGTGAAGGCCGACGAGATCGAAGCGCTGATGCGCTGAGGCGCTGAGTTGCAGACGACCTGATGAATCAGCCCGAACCCCGCCCCGAGCGCCGTGCCCTGCGCCTGATCGCCAACGAAAAGACCGTGCCGCGCCTGCACCTGGTCGGCACGCTGGTGGTGGTGCTGAGCCTGACGCTGGCCCTGGTGGGGTTTTTCTCGTGGCAGAACCTGGCCGAGCAACGCGCCTCGCTGCAACGGGTGGAGGCGGTGTTGCAACAGCAGCAGCAGCAACGCCTGTCCGCCGAGATGGACTCGGCCCTGAGCTACGTCGAGTTTGTGCGCTCTCGCACCCACGATGTGCTGCGCCGCAGCCTGGTCAATCAGGTCGACAACGCCATGCAGGTGGCCGACGCCATCTACCAGCGTGAAGCCACGCGGCGGCCGCCGGCCGAAGTTCGCCAACTGATCGTCGAAGCCCTGCGCCAGGTGCGCTTCTACGACGGACGGGGCTACTACTTCATCGATGACATGGAGGGCCGCTTCATCCTGTTGCCCACCGCGCCCCAACTCGAAGGCAAGTTGTCGCCGGACAACCGCGACGACACCGGGCATCCCATCATGAAAGGTCTGATCGAGGCCGCCCGCAAGCCCCGCGGTCAAGGCTTCTCGCAGTACCGCTGGTACTTGCCGGATCAACCCAAAAAAATGGCGGACAAGCTGGCCTATGTGCGCTACTTTGCGCCCTACGACTGGTTGATCGGCACCGGCGACTACACCTCGAAATGGGATGAGCTTCAGCAGCAGGAAGCGCTGGCCCACCTGCGCTCGCTGCGCTTCGGCGTCAGCGGCTACTTCGGCCTGGTCGACCGCGAAGGCCGCTCACTGCTGTCCCCCTCCAACGCCTCGCTGGAAGGGTTGCACTATTCCGGCCTGCCGCCGGCCGAAGCAGCCGCGGTGGAAAAGATCTTCCACGCCGGGCAGAACGGCGGCGGCTTCATCCACTATGAGTGGCCCCACCCCAACACCGGCCAGATGAGCCCCAAGACCGCGCTGGTCAAGGTCATCGAGCCCTGGGGCTGGGTGATTGCCGCGGCCGTGTTCGACAACGAACTGGAGTCGTCGATCACCCGCGAGCGCCAGTTGTATGAGGACGGCAGCCCACAGCGCTGGCTGACCCTGGGCCTGGCCGTGCTCGCCGCCCTGGGGGTGGCGCTGGGCGCCTCGCTGCTGTTCTCGCGCTGGTCACGCCGCCTGTTCCTGGCCTACCACCGTGAAAACGCCCGCCACCTGGAGGCCTTGCGCCAGCAGGCGGCCGAGCTCAAGACCCTGTCACGCGCCATGGCGCAAAGCCCGGTGTCCATCATGATCACCGACACCGGCGCCTGCATCACCTATGTGAACCCCGAGTTCGAACGCATGAGCGGCTACGCCCAGGCCGAGGTGCTGGGCCAGTTGCCGCAGCTCCTGCGTGCCCCCGGCGAGGACAAGGCCCGTTACGAAGAGATCTGGGAGGTGGCGAGCAAAGGCCAGCCCTGGCAGGGCGAGCTGCCGATCCAATGCCAGAACGGCGCCATGCTGTGGCACAAGGTGCAGGTGTCGCCGGTGCTCAACGACCAGGGCCACATCACGCAGTACCTGGTCATCCTGGAGGACGTGACCGAGCGGCGCCGCATCGAGGCCGAGCAGCGCATTGCAGCCACCGCCTTCGAAACGCAAGAGGGCATGATGGTGGCCGACAGCCAGGGCGTGATCCTCAAGATCAACCAGGCCTTCACCGAGATCACCGGCTACAGCTCGCAGGACGTGGTGGGTCAGACGCCCCAGATCCTCAAGTCGGGCCGGCATGACCGCACCTTCTACGAAAACCTGTGGAAATCGGTGCTCGAAACCGGCCAGTGGCGAGGCGAGATCTGGAACCGGCGCAAAAACGGCGACATCTTCCCCGAGTGGCTGACCATCACTGCGGTCAAGAGCGAAGGTGGCGAGGTGACGCACTACGTGAGCACGCTGACCGACATCACCCAACGCAAGGCGGCCGAGAACGAGATCCGGCACCTGGCCTTCTTCGACCCGCTGACCAGCCTGCCCAACCGCCGCCTGCTGCTGGATCGCCTGCGCCAGGCCCTGGCCGCCAGCGTGCGGCGCCAACGCAATGGCGCGCTGATCTTCATCGACCTGGACAACTTCAAGACCCTCAACGACACCCTGGGGCACGACAAGGGCGACCTGCTGCTGCAGCAGGTGGCACGTCGCCTGCTGCACAGCGTGCGCGAAACCGACACCGTGTCGCGCCTGGGCGGCGACGAGTTCGTGGTCATGCTCGACGGACTGGACGGCAACCCGGTGGATGCTGCCCGCCAGGCCGAGACGGTGGGCGAGAACATCCGACTGGCCCTGAACCAGCCTTACGACCTGGCCGGCAACGAATACCACTGCTCGCCCAGCATGGGTGTGGCGCTGTTCGACCAGCATTCGCAGGTGGACGACATGCTGCAGCGCGCCGACCTGGCCATGTACCAGGCCAAGGCGGCCGGGCGCAACACACTGCGCTTCTTCGACCCCGCCATGCAGGCCCTGGTGGCCGAACGCGCCGCCCTGGAATCGGACCTGCGCGTGGGCATCCGCGACGGTCAGTTGCTGCTGGCCTACCAGGCCCAGGTGAGCGCCGCCGGCCAGGTTCTGGGGGCCGAGGCCCTGGTGCGCTGGCAACATCCGCAGCGGGGCCTGGTGTCACCGGCCGACTTCATCCCGATGGCTGAAGAAACCGGGCTGATCCTGCCCCTGGGCCTGTGGGTGTTGACCGAGGGCTGCCGCCAACTCGCCGAGTGGGCCCAAAGCCCGCCCCATGCCCACCTGACCCTGGCCATCAACGTGAGCGCCCGCCAGTACCGGCAGGCCGACTTCGTGCAGCAGGTGCTGGACACCCTGTCCGCCACCGGTGCCCCAGCCCAGCGGCTCAAGCTGGAGCTGACGGAAAGCCTGCTGCTGCACGACGTGGAAGACATCATCACCAAGATGGGCGCCTTGCAGACGCATGGCGTGGGCTTCTCGCTGGATGACTTCGGGACCGGCTACTCCAGCCTGAGCTACCTCAAGCGACTGCCGCTGGACCAGCTGAAGATCGACCAATCCTTTGTGCGCGATCTGCTGGAGGACGCCAACGACGCCACCATCGCGCGCACCATCGTGGCCCTGGGCAAGAACCTGGGCCTGGCAGTGATCGCCGAAGGGGTGGAAACCACCGAACAACGCGACCGCCTGGCCAGCTATGGCTGCGATGCCTACCAGGGCTACCTGTACGGGCGCCCCGCCAGCGCCGCCGAACTGCCCCTGAACGGGAAGGTTTGAGATGCAACTGCTCAGCGTGAACACCGGCCGCGTGCGCCCCCTGCAGATCCAGGGGCGACGCATCATGACAGCCATTGGCAAGACCCCGGTCGACGGGCCGGTGGGCGTGGCCCGGCTGGGCCTGGCCGGTGACGAACAGGCGGATCCCAGCGTGCATGGCGGCCTGTCCAAGGCGGTCTATGCCTGGCCCGCCGAGCATTACCCCTGGTGGCAGCAGCAACGGCAGCAGGCGGGTGTCAGCCTGTTCGACGAGCCTTTGCCACCGGGTTTCGCGGGCGAGAACCTGACGTTGACAGGGCTGCTGGAAGCCCAGGTCTGGGTCGGGGACGAGCTGCACTTTCCCGACTGCGTGCTGCGCGTGGCCGCCCCACGCGAGCCTTGCTTCAAGTTCAACGCCGTGATGGGCTTTGCCCAGGCCGCACGCCTGATGGCCCAAAGTGCCCGTTGCGGCTTTTACCTCTCGGTGGTGCAGGAAGGCACGCTCACCGCCGGCCAGCGCTTCGAGCTGCGTCCCGGCCAACGCGGCCTGGGCATTGTGCAAGCCCTGGCCGCCAAGTGGGCCAAGCATCGGAACTGAGCGCCTCCATCCCAATCGGTCTGCCGGAGCAAGAGAGCCTGTTCATGGATGGTTCTGACCTTGGACACCAACGGCAATATAGGCCTGATGGGGGTGTTTTTCGGTTTCTGGGTATTTCAAGGTCAACTGCCCAGCTTCACGCATAGGCCTCAGGTGCAGTCGTCTGAGTTCGCCAGGGTCACGGTTGCCCAGCAGTCGGGCCAGGTCAGCCGCAGCGCAAGGCCGCAAACTGCACAAGGCCAGGATCAACTCGCGAACCGTGGCCTGACGTGGTTTCTTTCCTGCGGCCAGGATGCGCTGTTGCAACACAGGCGGGATATCGTTGCGCAGAGCAGGTGGGGATTGAGACACAACCATAGGGGGATTCGACGAATCTCCATATGCTTGCGATAACTCATAGGGAGTTTCTGTCAGCGTGTCTTGTGCCTGTTGGGGCGGTGCCAAGCCAGGGGTGATGCCTTGCTGGGCCAGTATGTAATACGTGCGACTGCCCGAGCCCTCCTTCTCCAGCACGCCACGGTCTCGCAAACGGCGCAGGACCTGGCTGGCCGACAAGGTGTCCAGGCCGCAAAAGTCACGACAGGCGCTGTTGTCCACCGCGCCTGTTTCACGGGCATAAATCAGCACTTTGGCTTCATCGCCACTGACCGCACCGCCAGCCAAGTTGCGCAACCAGGCATGGTCGTCCTCGGTCAGCAGGTTGTGCAGGAAAAGGGTGAGTTTGAACTCGTTGGCCTGCCGGTCGGAGTGAAATTCCGGTGCCGTCAGCCCGGCCTCCTCGGCCAAGCGGCGCATGGCGCGAATCCCGGTCCCCTTCGCTTCGGCCAGATGGAGATCGTGCAACACCGCGGCAATGACCGGGTTGCGCAAGCGTGAGCCTGGAGCCCCCAGTTGCTCAGGGGTCTTGAGCGAGTGACCCACGTTGCGCACCTCAATGCGATTGCCAAAGCGAATGATCTGCGTTGGACTGTGCACGGTGTAACTGCGGTGCATGGCCGCATTGGCCAGTGCCTCGCGGATGACCTTGCGCGGCAATATGGGCTCTTGCACGCTTTGCAGTTGCCCCTCGGGCAATCGAAAGCCTTTGGGCATTTCATCGATGATGGTCGCCTCGGCCTGTGGCAGGGCCAACAGCAGGGGCTTGCGAATATCAATGGACTGAAAGCGGTTCTCCGGATCCTCCACCCAATCCGTGCCCGGCACCCGGATGTAGTCGATGCGGACCATGGGCAAGAGGCGCCTCAACGCCAACGGCTTGCCGAACAACACCATGCCAGCCAAAGTAGGCTGACAGCCTTCGTCCGTTCGGCGCAGAGCCCCCAACGCCTCAAGCATGTCTTCGTCGCCGTAGGCCAATTCTTCAGCCTGTGGGTTGATGCGTGCGCGGTCACGCCGGTAGGCCGCTATGGCTGCAGGATCGTAGTCATCCAGTCGGGCATCCGACAGGATGCTGGCATCGGGGCCATGGCTGGGCTGGCTTTCACCGCGCAGCACCCAGAGGTCTTCGTCAACGCAGTGTTGGTCGGTGCTCCCGATACGGCGATAAGCCCCACGAGGCAAACCTGTTGCCTTGAAATAAACCGGCTTGTGGGTGACGTCGGCCTCAGGCACATAGACCACCAGCACACTCTTACCGTCCAGGATCTCCAACTGCATCTCGGGCCGCAGCGTGATGCTGAGCATGCTTGCGCATTGCGACGCCAGATCGCTCTGGACCTTGTCCGGATCGGGCAAGCCTGCAGCCTGGTAAACCGTGTCGCCTTTGTCGTTGGTGGACCAGTCTGCTCCCAACAACAGGTATCCCCCGTTGAGTCCGGGCTCATTGGCGAAGGCAATCACCGTTTGCATGATCGACTTACCGAGTTCACTGGCTCGCTTGGCCTCAATGCGGGTGGATTCATCCACCGCATTGAGCTCAGCCAGCAGGTCTGCAGCACTGCGAATGAAGGGACTCTTGTTCAGCCAAACCATGGCTCGTCTCCAGTGGGGTCCATGAGCGTCTTGTCTTGATCAGGCATGCGAACACCTTGGCTACGAAATGGTGGGAGCTGCCCCCAGCGAATCCTGGGCGTCAACAGAGAATTCAAATCGTGCCCGGACACAGGAGGCGGCGCCCCATGGTTCCGCCCAGGGATCGTCGGCAGGTCCAGCGGATTGGACGAATGGCGCGCCGGCTGGCGCAGCAGGGACGTTATCGCGGCACCAAGCCCCGGAACTGAGTCCGGCCCCCGTCAGAAGCGCGGCTCTGCGTCGCCAGTGCGCCAGACCGGCCAGCGCAGCATCACGCTGTCGAGCAAAGGGCTGGCCAACCATTGCGCCAGCCACTGCTGAAGCCCAGGCAAGGGCGCCTGGGCCCACCAGGCGGCATCCACCTGGGCGAACTGGCGCACAAAGGGCATCAGGGCTGCATCGAGCAGGCCGGGCCGGGGGCCCAGCAAGTGCGGTCCGCCCTGCGCCTGCCACAGGGCCTCCAGGGGCTGAAGATGTTGGGCCAGTGCCTGCTCACACCAGTGGCTGGCCGGGTGTTCCGGGTGGCGTTCGGGGTACTTGTAGCGGTCCAGCAGGGCCTTGAACATCCCATCGTTGCTGGCCAGCCAATGCTGGGTCAGCGCCGCTTCGCGGCTGCCGTCGGGGGGCAGCCAGCCCTGGGGATCGTGCAGCACCAACGCCCAACGCATGATGTCCAGGCTCTGATCGATCACCTCACCCGTGGGCAGCACCAGCACCGGCACCGTGCCCTTGGGGCTGGCCGCGAGCAGTTCGGCCGGCTTGTCGCGCAGCACCACCTCGCGCAGGGCCACCGGCACGCCCGCGGCCTTCAAGGCCAGCCTGGCCCGCATGGCATAGGGGCAGCGCCGGAACGAATACAGCACGGGCAAAGAAGTCATGGCGCGAGTCGACAAGCGGATTCAAGAGGCCCGATTCTGCCGTGTCACATCTCCGTCCCCAAAAAAGCGGCCCGATGCGCATGAACGCACCGGGCCGACCAAGGACTGACGGCAAGAAAAAAGTGACGACTTTGAAAAATGCGCGGGTGCGCAGACTGCGCAGTGGGCTCAGCGCGCCTTCAGGAACTCGGCCACGTCGAGCAGCACCAGTTCGTTGTCATCGGCCTGGTTGGGCTCGCGGCTGCTGGAGAAGGGCAGGTTGTTGTCATTGCCCACCACGATGTGGGTGGCATCCACCACGTCGACGTTCTCGATGGTGAAGAAGGGGAAGGTGAGCACGCCCTGGTTCAGCGGCTTGCGTGCCAGGTGGGCCGGGTCGGCGATGTTGAGCAGATCGATGTAGCCGATCTTGCGCACCGCAGCCCCCACGTTGGCCTCGTTCAACTCGATCTTGTAGACGCGCTTGAACTTGGCCAGGTCATGGAAGCAGTCGGGGCGCTGCTGGCCTTCGGGACAGGCCTTGTCGGCCGTGCCTTCACCGTTGTCGCGCTCGATGATCATGCCGGTGCTGTCATCGATCATGTTGAAGTCGCCAATCGCATGGTGGCCGGCTTCCAGCACGTACTTCCAATGACGCCCGGTCCACCGCTCGGTCTTCACGTCGAATTCGAGCACGCGCAGGTAGGGCTTGCCCTCCAGCGATTCGTAGGCCTTGGCCTCGGGGTTCCACAGGGCGCCTTCGAGCAGGG
This sequence comes from Curvibacter sp. GW821-FHT01G03, assembly GCF_059422285.1. NCBI lineage: Bacteria > Pseudomonadati > Pseudomonadota > Betaproteobacteria > Burkholderiales > Comamonadaceae > Curvibacter > Curvibacter sp. GW821-FHT01G03. The sequence goes on along the minus strand of NZ_JBWKWP010000006.1, from coordinate 252,996 downwards.
CGTAAAGCTTGCTGCCGTCCTTGGACGAGGCCATGCCCTCGAAGCCCTTGGAGCGGCGCACCTGGAAGTCCACCGTGCCGCCCGGAGCGGCAGGCGTGGTCAAGGCCGGGTGGTCGGGCGAGCGCACGGCCTTGCCATCCACCAGGGTGTCGAACACCGCCAACACCTTGCCCTTCATGTCGGCCTTGATCAGGAAGGGGCCCAGTTCGTCGCCGATCCAGATCGAACCACCGGCCAACTGAAAGCTTTCGGTATCGAAGTCGGATCCAGTCAGGTAGCGCTCAGGCGTGCCTTCGTGAACGATGCGGAAGGGGACCTTCTTGTCGGGATCATGCAGAAAGACCGTGCCCAGGCGCTTGAAGTGGCCGCTCTTGAAATCCACCGCGTAGTGGTTCAGGTACAGCATGAAGTCGGGCGAATTGGCTTTGGCACCCGCGCCGTTGTCGGTGATGATCCAGAAGGTGCCGTCGGCCATGTGCTTGATGCCCGAATGGCCCTGCAGCGGCTGGCCCTTGAAGGGCAGCGATACGCCGGTCGGACGGCCGAACGACAGGCCGGGCACCGAGCCCAGCTTCTCGACCCGCACGCCGGTGGTGTACTTGCCGCTGGTCTGCAGGTCTTGCGGCGCGTTCTTGGGCGCCGGCACAAAGCTCTGCGCCGGCAACACGGCATGGCCTGCCAGACGGGCCTCGAAAGCCTGGGGTGCAGCAGTGTTGGACTGGGCGGCCACGGGCAAGGCCCAGAGGCAGGCCGTCACGGCCAGGATGGAAGCGGCAACAGAATTGAGAGCGCGGGACATCTGAAAAATCATCACAACAGAAAACAAGCCGCCACTGTCGAGCCCCGCCATGACGCGCTGATGACAGGGATTTCCCGCGAAGGATGGTGGCAATTGGTTACAACTTTGCTTTGTTGGTTAGGATGGTTTGGTGCAGCTCCTCTCCGCCTCCGAAAGCTATCTGCTGGGTCGCCGTTTTCGGCGCCTGTTGCACTGGGCTGGGTGGGCGGCGGGGCTGGGCTTGATCGGCCTGGGCCTGTGGTCGATCGCGCTGGATTACCGCAGCACCCGCCGCCTGGCCCATGACAACAGCCAGCAACTGACCGAAAGCCTGCGCCACCTGAGCGAGCAGACACTGGAGCAGGCCTCACTCAGCCTGAGCAGTCTGGGTCAGGAATTGATGCCCACCCGCGGCCCGCACACCCCGCCCGATGCCCGCGCCTTGCAGGCCCTGCTGGAGGGCGCCATCCGCTTCGACAGCGTGTCCCAGCTGCTGTTTGTGCGCCGCGGCGGCGAGCTGGTGGCCGCCGACCGGAACCAGCACCTGCCCCCCGAGGCGTTGCAGCCGCTGCGCCAGTTGCCGGCCCCCGAGGTGGCGGGCCCCTTGCAGCTGCTGGCGCCGATCCGCCTGGGCGATCAAGACGAGTTGCTGCCGGTGCTGATGCGCCTGAGCAGTGGCGCATCGGGCCCCGAGTGGCTGCTGGGCGCCCTGATTCCGCTGGCGGCCTTGCGCCCGCCCGCACCGCCGCAGGACAGCGATGCACAGGCCCCGCTCAACCTGCTTGAGCAGGCGGTGTACCTGCCCGATGGCCAGGTGCTGATGCGCACCGGTGGGTTCATGCCGGGCGCCGGGCGCAGGGCCCCCGAATCGGCCCTGCTGGCCCGGCTGGCCCACGAGCAACCGGCCGGCGAGTTCATGACCTCGATCGGCCAGGGGCTGGACCTGTCGGGCACCTTCAGGCGCTCCGGGCGCTATCCGCTGTTGGTGGCCAGCCTGCAAGCCGAGACCCAGGTGCTGGCCCCCTGGCGGCAACGCAGCGCCACCAAGGGGGTGATGCTGGCCCTGGCGCTGCTGGCGCTCGGACTGGGCACCCGCGCACTGCAGCGCATGCTGCAGGTGCTGGCCACCAGCGAGACGGTGTATCGGCGCCTGTTCGAGGACGTGGCCGATGGCGTGCTGGTGCTGGACCCTGCAGGCCGTGTGCTGGCGCTGAACCCGGCGGCATTGCGCCTGACCGGGCGCCAGCAGGGCGAAGAGGTGGTGGGACACGCCCTGGCAGAGTTCTTTCCCCACCCCATTGACCCGGCCACCGGCCAGCCCAGCGCCCTGCCACGCCAGCGCATGCAACGCGCACTGGCCGGAGAGCACCTGCGCTTCGAATACAGTTTTGACGCCCCGCAGACGCAGCAGCGTGTGGACTGCGAGATGCGCCTGTCGGCCTTCACGCTGGATGGCGCGCCCCAGTTGTTGTGCCTGGTGCGCGACCTGAGCGAAGAGCGCCGCTTCAACCGCCAGCAGGACTACCTGGCCAACCACGACCCACTGACCGGCCTGCCCAACCGGCACAGCCTGTTGCGCCAGCTGGACGAGCGCATCGAGCGCCAGCCCGGCCATCGCTTCGAGCTGGTGTTCGTGAACCTGGCGCGCTTCAAGGAGATCAACGAAGCCTTTGGCCACCGGGCTGCCGACATGGTGCTGGAAATCACCTCCCGGCGCCTGGAGCGCCAGCTGCTCGCCCATGGCTGGAGCCTGGCGCGGGCCGGCGGCACCGACTTCGTGGCCGTGCCTCCGGCGCCCCATGACGCGGCAAATGACACGGCCCGCGACACGTCCCAGGACACGGCCCATGACGCTGCGTTTAACGCGGCTTTCGACCCGGCGATGAAATCGAAGCCTGACCCGACGCCCGTCCTGCCGACCGAGGCCGTGTGCGAACTGATGGTGCGGGTCAGCCGCGAACCGATCACGCTGGGCGACACCGCCGTCGAGCTGCATCTGAAGCTGGGCAGCGCCGCCTACCCTGCCGACGCGCCTGATGCCGGGCAGTTGCTTCGCTGCGCGGATGTGGCGGCCGCCCGGGCGCGCACCGTGGTGGGATCGCAGGTGCGCTACAGCCGCAGCTTCGAACACGCCCCCGGGCACGACCTGAAGATGCGCTCAGAACTGTCGGCCGCCATCCGCGGCGGCCAGTTGCAACTGGCCTGGCAACCCAAGCTGTGGCTGGAAAGTCGAGAGCTGGAAGGGGTGGAGGCCCTGCTGCGCTGGCACCACCCGCGCCTGGGCTGGATCCCGCCGTCCGAGTTCATTCCGCTGGCCGAATCCACTGAACTGATCTACCCGCTGACCCGCTGGGTGATCAGCGCGGCACTCGACCAGATGGCCCGCTGGCAGGCCCGGGATCAGGCGTTGAAGGTCGCCGTCAACATCAGCGCCAACAACCTGCAGGACCCCGACTTCACCGACCACATCAAAACCCTGCTGGTGCAGAAAAAGGTGGCCGCCCAGTGGCTGGAGCTGGAGGTCACCGAGTCGGCCCTGGCCGTCAACCCCGACCTGGTGCTGCGCCGCCTGCAGGAGCTGCGGGCCGCCGGCATGGCGCTGGCGCTGGACGACTTCGGCACCGGCTTCTCCAGCCTCTCGTATGTGAGCCAGTTTCCCTTCACCAGCATCAAGATCGACCGCAGCTTTGTGAGCGCGCTGCTGCGCAGTCCGCGCGACCGCCACGTGGCCGAGTCGACCATCGCCCTGGGCCGCAAGCTGGGCCTGCGCACCGTGGCCGAAGGGGTGGAGGATGACGCCACCGCCGCGGCCCTGATGGCGCTGGATTGCGATGTCGGCCAGGGCTATCTGTTTGCCAAGCCCTTGATGGCGCCGGCCTTCGAGCACTGGCGGCACGCGCATCAGAGCAAGCTGCTGGCGGCACGCCACCAGGCCGCCGGGCAACACCGCTAGGGCCGCCGGCCGCCGCTCAGGGCAGCGCGCGCCACAGGTAGGCGGCCCCTTCGCCGTACCCGGCCAAGGTGGCCTGAGAGGCCGCATCAGGCCGACTGTCCTGAAAGCCCTGACGGCGCCAGAAAGGCTGCGAGCCCTGCACCGCCACCAGGCCCAGCCCGCCCAGGCTTTCGGTCCGTGCCAGGGCCAGTGCCGCCGCCACCAGGCGTGGCCCCAGGCCCAGGCCCTTGGCCACCGGGTGCACGGCCAGGTCATGCAGGTACAGGGCCGTGGGCTGGGGCGCCGGGTCAAAAGGTTGATGCAGCGGCGCCACCGCCCCCGGCACGCTGCGGTAGGCCAGCAGGTAGGCGCGCATCTCGCCAGAGGCCTCGAACAAGCCCCACACCGTTGGCGGCGTGATGGCCAGGCGCTGGGCCATGGCAGGGGCGGGCTCAACCAAGGCAGCACCATAGGCCAGGGCCTGCAGCGCCATCAAGGCGGGCAGGTCGGCCCTCTGCAGGCCGCGCAAGTGGTGCGGGCCCGGGCTCATGAGGGGGTGCGCCCCCGCAGTTGCTGCACGGCCAGCAGCCCGGCATCGTGCCCGCGCGTGAAAGCCTCTTCGAACACCGAGTAGCCCGACCAGTCGCTGTGGGCGTAGCTGACCCGCCCTTGGGCCAGTGCCGCCGGAACACCGCTGCCGGTGCGGCGCTGGCGCAGGCTGGGCACGGCCTGGGCGGCCGCGGCCAGCGGCAGGCGCGCCAGGTGGGCCAGTACCCCGGGCACGGGCACGGCCATGGCATGGCCGTGCCGGCTCAGCGAGAACTCTCGGGCATGGCTCAGCAGATCGGGGTGCGGGGCCAGGAATTCGTCCAGCAGCTGGCCACGCCAGTGCGTCCACGGCTGCTCCAACAAGGTCTTGCGGGCCGGTTTGGCGGCCCCCAGGGCGCGGTAGAAGGTGAGCACCGTGGGGCCGGGGCGCGGGTCCAGGCGCTGGTGGGCGGCGTTGACATAGCCCAGGCCGCTGGAGCCGTAGATCACGTTGTCCCAGGCCGGGGCGGCGCCAGGCCGGTCTGCCAGCGGCTGGTCGAGCAGCAGGTTGCCCACCACCCAGGCCGCATGCTGCCAGCGCAAGGCCGTGGACTGCAGCCAATCGGGCGCGGTGACCACCACCCGGGCCGCCACATGCACCGGCAGGGCCACGATGCAGTGGGCGGCCAGCCAGCGTTCGACCCGTTGCCGGGCCACATCCCACACATCAACGGCCACGCCCTGGCGCTGGTCTTCGATGCGCAGCACCACCCGGCCGGTGTACAGCGGGCCCTGGCCGGCATCGCCCTGCCAGGGCGCGGCCAGCCGGTCGACCAGCCAGCCATTGCCCTCGGGCCAGGTGAGCACCGGGGTGTCGGCCGCTTCGGCGGCCTCATCGCTGCCCGGGGCATGAAAGCCGTGGCGGCTGGCAAAGTAGTGGATGCCGGCCCAGGCCGAGACCTCGGCCAGGCCGGCACCGTAATCGTCGCGGCAGCAGTAGTCCAGGTACCAGCGCAGGCGGGCGTCGTCCAGGCCCTGCTGGGCCAGCCACTGGGCAAAGGTCTGGCTGTCGAGCGCCAGTTGTACCGGGCTCAGGCCCCGGCTGGCCAGCGGAATGGCAAACCGGGCCTGGCGCTGCAGGGCCGCCACCTGATCCGCAAAGCGCTGGTATTGCGTCCGGGTGGCCGCGCTCAGCTCGTGTGCGGGCAACAGGCCCTCCTGCCAGCCGCCGTCCAGGTACAGGCGCTCTTGCGGGCTGTGGCACAGGGCCTGCTCGTCGTAGACCCAACGCCCCGCCTGGCGCTGGCGCAGGCCCAGTTCCTCAAGCAAGGCCTGCACCTCGGGCGCATCGTCACCGGGCAGGGGCAGGTAATGCGCCCCGGTGGGGCAGGGTTGCTGGCCCAGCAGGCGGCCGCGGCTGTTGCCGCCGGCTTGCTCGTCGAGCTCCAGAATGGCCAGGTCGTCCACCCCGCCCAGGCGCAGCGAGCGCGCCGCGGCCAGGCCTGCGATGCCCGCCCCCGCCACCACCACCCCCACCCGGCGTGACACGGCCGGCGCCGGCCAGCGGCGCGGGTTCTCGCGCAACAGGTGGCCCCGCTCAAAGGCAGCGCCCTCAAACCCGCCTTGCAAGGCCGGTGCAGCCGGCGCACAACCCGCCAGGCCCAGGCCGGCACCGGCCAGGGCCAGCCACTCGCGCCGGCGCAAGCCTGCTGAAGGCGACACGAAGGCACCGTTCAAACGCATGTCAGGCCGCGTCAATGGGCCACCTTGCCCCATTCCTGCTCATAGGTGCGCACCAGGATCTGGTTGGACAGACGGTTCACCCCGGTGGGCACGGCTGCCATGTCCTGCGGAAAATCGAACAACAGGGGCAAGGTCTGCAGATTGAGAAAGCGCAGGCCCTCGGGCAGGCGCACAGGCTGGCGCCAGGGTCGGCGCGAGGCCACCACAAAGCCCCACTCGCCAAAGCTGGGCACGTTGGCGTGGTAGGGCGTGGCGCCCAGGCCGGCGGCCTCGATGGTGTGCACCACGGTCCAGAAGCTCTGGCGCGCCACCAGGGGCGAGGTGGTCTGCACCACGGCATAACCGCTGGCCGACAGGCGCTGGTCCAGCAAGGCATAGAACGACTGGCTGTAGAGCTTGCCCAGCGCAAAGTTGGTCGGGTCGGGAAAGTCGACCACGATGACGTCGAAGGTGTCGGCCTCGGTCTGCAGCCACTGGAAGGCATCGGCATTGACGATGCGCACCCTCGGATCGGACAAAGCCCCGCCGTTGAGCCGCTTGAGGGCGGGCTGGGTGCTGAACAGGCGCGTCATCTCGGGGTCGAGTTCGACCAGGGTGACCTGCTGCACCCCGGGGTACTTGAGCACTTCACGCACGGCCATGCCATCGCCCCCGCCCAGCACGGCCACCCGGCGCGGGTTGCCCTGGGCCGCCATGACCGGGTGCACCAGGGCCTCGTGGTAGCGGTACTCGTCGCGCTCGGCAAACTGCAGATTGCCATTGAGGAACAAGCGGTGCCCCTGTGCCCCGCTGGTGACCACAATGCGCTGGTAAGGGCTGGTGGCGGTGAAGATCACGCGGTCCTGGTAGAAGCGGTCTTCGGCCACGGTGGTGATGGCGTCGGCGCCGAACAGAGCGCCCAGCAGGGTCAGCAGCACGCCCGCACAGGCCAGCACATGGGTGCGCAGGCGGCGCAGCTCATGTCGGAACAGCCACAGCGCCCACACCGCCACGGCGGCATTGAGCAGGCCGAACACCAGTCCGGTGCGCACCAGGCCCAGGTGCGGCACCAGCAGGATGGGGAAGGCCAGCGACACCGCCAGCGCCCCCAGGTAATCAAAGGTGAGCACCTGCGAGACCAGTTCCTTGAGCTGCACGTGGCGCTTGAGGATGCGCATCACCAGCGGAATCTCCAGCCCGACCAGCACGCCGACGGACCCCACCAGGGTGTACAGCACCAGCCGGAAGGCCCCGGGCACAAAGGCGCTGCACAAGAACAACAGGGCAGGCATGCCGCCGCCCAGCAGGGCCACCAGGAGCTCGATGCGCAGGAAGTGCGCTGGCAACTGGCGCTCGAAATGCCGTGAGGCCCAGGAGCCCAGGCCCATGGCGAACAGATAGGCGCCGATCACGGTGGAGAACTGCAACACCGAGTCGCCCAGCAGGTACGAGGCCAGGGTGCCGGCGGCCAGCTCGTACAGCAGGCCGCAGGCCGCCACCACGAACACGCTGCTCAGCAGGGCCAGTTCGACCGGCCGGGGGGCACCGCCCCCGCCAGACGGCTCAGTCGAGCGCGCGCCACGCCGCCCGGGCAGTCGCCAGGGCACATCGGAGACGACCGCCGCGGGCAACAGGGGGTCGGAGGAATCAGGTCGAAGGCTCAAAACAATCCACAGTCTTCAAAACAAGGTTGCCGAACCCTCGGCAACCCCAAAAATAGTGCACGTCAGGCTCAGCCGTGGATGGCGGCCGCCACGATGAGGCAAATGCCCAGCGACATGGCCGCCACCACCAGGCCAAGGGCCACGTTCTGCTTTTCCACCAGTTCGCGCCACAGATCGTAGGGCGTGAGCTTGTCGATGACGACAAAGCTCAGCCAGAAGACCAGCACGCCCACCAGGGCGAACACGATGGAGCCGAGCACGGCGCCGGGGCGCAGCCATTCAAGTCCCATGGAAACCTCCGTCAAAGAGTGGTTGGTTGAGCAAGTCGGTGCCTCATCATCACTTGTGGCTGCCACCGCTGCCTGAATAGCCCCCATAGGAGCCCCCCGAGCTGCGGTAGCCACTGCTGCTGCAGTTTTCCACCGCCGGGTCGCAGCGGGAGCAGCGGCTGAGCAACAGCACCAGCACGATCAGCAGTACCGCGATGACCACGATGGTGCCCCAGCCGAGGGCCCTGAAACTGCCCGCGGGGGCCACATCGGCCCGTCGCAGCAGGTCTTGGCGGGCTTCCAGCTTGAAGGCCTTGGCCACCGTGGCCGCGTCCAGGCGGCTGCCGCCCGACCAGGTGATTTCGGTGGGCGTGCTTTCTTCGGACAGCAGGCCCTTGGCGCTGGCGAAGTCACGGTTGCTGGTCTTCTGGCCCCGGGCCACCGGCCAGTAGAACTCGCCGCAGGCATAGCTGGTCTCGGCGTCGTAGCGGTATTGCAAGTCGTAGCGGGTGCCCAGGTAGGTGGCCGCCCGCCCCGAGGCATCGAGCTTGGGGGCGCCGGTGAGCGGGCGCACCAGGCTCCAGCCATCGGTGGCGTCGACCAGGAAGCTGAAGCCACGCTGGCGGTTGTAGAGCAGGTACTCCTCCCAGCCGAACAGCTCGTCGTCGCCGGGCTCGCGCCCCATGCGGTGCTGAAAGCCCACCACCTGCCAATCCACCCCTTCGAGCCGGCCCAGGCTGCCCAGCGCGATCAAGGGTGCCACGGGCTCGTCCTGCAGGGCGTGGCGCAGTTCGCCGCCGATGCCCTGCGAGACATCGATCAGGCTGTTGCAGCTGCGGCAGGTGAGGGTCTTGGTGCTGGCCAGCGTGATTTCGACCGGCGCGCCGCAATGCGGGCAGTTGAACTGGCGCCCCACTTCGTTCTTGACCGACGCGTCCTTGAGCCCGCTCAGGGCCAGGTCTTCGAGCCGCACCGAGCGGCCCGCCGACAGGGCGGGCGGGGTGCGGCTGTAATCGAGGCTGAGCACCTCGCCGCTGTCGCTGCGCAGCTCGACCAGGCCAAAGGCAAAGCCCAGCGGCGGCAGGCGCGGCAGTTCGCCCTGGGCCGAGATCAGGCACACCTGGTCGCTGAAGGCCACGGTGAAGGGCTGGCCGTTGACTGCCGTGCTGGCCCCGGGGCGGAAGGCCGAGGCCGCAGGCATCTCGCGCTGCAGCTCGCGCGGGCGCGACATGACATAGGCACCGTTGTCCTCGCTCAGGCTGGCCTGGCTGCCATCCTCGAACAGCGCGATCCACTCGGTCCACACGCCGGCGGGTGATTTGTACTGAAGCCGCCCGATCAGTACAAAGGGCTTGTTGTCGAAGCGGCCGCCGGCCATGAGCTGCAGCGGGCTGTGGTCGTCAAACAGCTCGGCCATGCGACCGATGCGGCTCAGCACCTCACCCTGGCGCAGCACCGTGCTCTGGCAGTAGGGGCAGACCGCATGCGTCGATTGGGCGCTGCGAAATTCAACGGGGGCGCCGCAGCCCGGGCAGGGCGCGCGGTAGAAACGCTCTGTCACGAACAGCCGGTGCGGTTCAGACGAGCTTCTTGAGCAGTTCGGCCTTCTTGGCGTCGAACTCTTCAGCGGTCAGGATGCCTTTGGTCTTGAGATCGGCCAACTTCTCCAGTGTGGCCATGATCTCGTCGGGCTTGAGGCCTGCGCCGACGGCCGCGGCTGAAGCCGCCGCCGCGCCGCCCCCCTGCAGGCCGGCCTGCAGGTTCTGCGCCAACACCTGGCCCAGGGCCACGCCGGCCCCCAGCCCCATGGCGTCACCGGCCACACCGCCGCCCGCAGCCCCTTCGGCCAGGCGCGGAATGGCCTGGGCGGTCTGGTACTGCATGAACTGGCCCATGTCGCGCCCCACCATGCCCATGCCGATCTTCTGGTCGAGCACCTTCTGCAACTCTTCGGGCAGGGACAGGTTCTGCACCGTGAAGGTCTGCAACTGCAGGCCCAGGCGGGCGAACTCGGGGCCCAGTTGCTGGGTCAGGGCCTCGGCGAAGCGCTGCTGATTGGCCGCCAGGTCCAGGAAGGGGATGCCGCTGGCCGCAATGGCCTGGCTGATGTTCTGCAGCACCAGGCCGCGCAACTGACCGTCCAGGTCGGCCACGCCGTAGCGCTCGCGGGTGCCGGAAATGCCGGCATGGAACACCTTGGGGTCCGCGATGCGGAAGCTGTAATTGCCGAAGGCACGCAGGCGCACGGCACCAAACTCGGCGTCACGCACGGTGACAGGCTGGGGCGTGCCCCATTTCTGGTCGAGCTGCTCGCGGGTGCTGAAGAAATAGACATCGCTCTTGAAGGGCGACTCAAACAACTTGTCCCAGTTCTGCAGGTTGGTCAGCAGGGGCAGGGTCTGGGTGCCCAGGCGGTAGGTGCCGGGCCCGAACAGGTCGGCGATGCGCCCTTCGTTGACGAACAGGGCCATCTGCGACTCGCGCACCACCAGGGTGGCGCCGTTCTGGATTTCCATGTCGGCCATGGGATAGCGCCAGGCCAGCGTGCCGTCGCCCTCTTCGGTCCATTGAAGGACGTCGATGAACTGCTTCTTGATGAAATCCATCAGGCCCATGGCCGTCTCCTGCTCGGTTGGGAACGGCACAGATGATACCTGCGTACCAGGCCGAAAAGGGCCTGGCAGCGCAGCCTCTCAGGCCTTGACGTCCAGCAGCGAGCCCATCATCTGGTCATTGACCTTGAGGGTCTTGAGGCTGGCCTGGAAGCTGTAGCTGGAGGAAATCTGGTCGACCATGTCTTGCTCCAGCTGACTGCCGGGCTGGGGCATGCGCGACACGGTGGCAGTGGTGCCGCCGTTGGGGTCAGCCTGCTGGTCGACCCGCTCGCGACGATAACCGTCGGTGTTCTGGTTGGCGATGTTGTTGGCCGCCGCACTTTGACGCTGCAGCGCGGCCTGCATGCCGGACTGGGCGATCGAGCTGATGCTGGACATGGGCGGGCCTCAAGGAAGACAGAAGGCCCGATTATCTTCCGCAGCGGTGATTTCGCCAAACCGCAGCCCGCCACAAGGCGGGCTGCAGGGGGGCTCACTTCTTGGGTCGGATCGCGTCGGCCGTGCCCTGGATGAAGGCCTTGATCTTCTGCACATCATCGAGGCTGAGGCGCTCGCTGAAGTCAGGCATGCCACGCGCCATGGCCGGACCCTTGAAGATGAACTTGTCCAGGTGCTCGATCATCGCGGCATCCATGTAGCCCAGGTTGGGAATGTTGCCGCCACGGTCCACGCCCGGCACGCCGTGGCAGAACACGCAGTTGCTGACATACAGCATGGTGCCGGCCTGCACCTGGGCCGGGTCGTATTTGACGCCCGACACCAGCTCGCCCAGGCGGTAGCCCACGAAATCCGGCAACGGCGCCTTGCCACCCACGGCAAAGGTGTAGACGGTGCCAGGGCCCTGGCGATCGGTGGCGCGCTGGGCCAGGCCATACACCCCGCCCCAGCCCACGGCGATCGACACGTACTGGCGCCCATCCACCTCATAGGTGATGGGCGCGGCGACCACGCCCGTGCCGGTGGGCGACTCCCAGAGCTTCTCGCCAGTCTTGGCGTTGTAGGCCATGAAGCGCCCATCGGCCGTGCCCTGGAACACCAGGTTACCGGCGGTGCTCAGGGTGCCGCCGTTCCAGGGCGAGACCTGCTCCTGTGTCCAGGCGGCCTTCTGCTGCACCGGGTCCCAGGCGATCAGGCGACCGAAGGGCTTGCTCTTGGGCGGCTGCACGTTGGCGTACATGGCCAGGTTCCAACCCAGGCCGCCATGGGGCTCACCGGGCTGATTGCCGTTGAACTTCCAGTTCTGGTTGTCCATCAGGTTGATGGGCACGTTCTGCGCCGGCAGGTAGACCAGGCCGGTCTGCGGGTTGAAGGACATCGAATGCCAGTTGTGCGCACCGAACGGCCCCGGTACGGCGTCGTAGGGCTTGTCGGTGGCGCGTGCCTCGGGGTTTTCGATGGGGCGGCCGTTGGCGTCGTAGCCCTTGGCCCAGTTCACGTCGACAAAGTTCTTGGCCGAGATGAAGCGCCCGTTGGTCCGGTCGATGACAAAGAAAAAGCCATTCTTGGGGGCATGCAGGATCACCTTGCGCGCACGGCCATCGATCTTCAGATCGGCCAGGATCATGGGCTGGGTCGACGTGTAGTCCCAGTTGTCGCCCGGGGTTTCCTGGTAATGCCAGACGTACTCGCCGGTGTCGGGGTTGAGGGCCACGATCGAGGCCAGGTACAGGTTGTCGCCACCGCCCGGGCTGCGCTTGCTGCGCGCCCAGGGCGAGCCATTGCCGGTGCCGATGTACATCAGGTTCAGCTCGGGGTCATAGGTCATGGTGTCCCAGGCCGTGCCGCCGCCGCCTGACTCCCACCACTTGCCGCTGGCGTCCCAGGTCTTGGCCGCACGGGCCATGGCCTCGTTCTCGAAGGGCTTGGACGGATCGCCCGGCACGGTGAACCAGCGCCAGGCCTGGGTGCCGGTGCCCGCATCGTAGGCCGTGACGTAGCCGCGCACGCCGTACTCGGCACCACCGTTGCCGATCACCACCTTGCCTTTGATGACGCGGGGCGCACCGGTGATGGTGTAGCTGTGGGTGTGGTCGATCAAGGTGTCCTGCTCCCACACCTTCTGGCCGGTGCGGGCGTTCAGGGCGATCAGGCGGCCATCGTAGGCGGCCACGAAAACCTTGCCCTGGTAAAGGGCCACGCCGCGGTTGACCACATCGCAGCAACCCTTGTAGCCCTTGGACTTGTCGACTTGGGGGTCAAAGCTCCAGAGCCGCTTGCCCGTGCGCACATCGACTGCATGGACCACGCTCCAGGAGGCGGTGACATACATCACGCCATCGACCACCAATGGGGTGGACTCCACGCCCCGGGTGGACTCCAGGTTGTACGACCAGACCAGCCCCAGCTTGCCCACGTTGCCGGTGTTGATCTGCTGCAGGCGGGAGAAGCGGGTTTCGGCGTAATCCAGGCCATGGCTTGGCCAGTCGGTCGACTTGGCCGCGTTGGCCTGGATGTAAGCCCCGTCGACCTGATCGACACGACTGGCAGGCTGGGCCTGGGCGGCCAGGGCGGCCGTGGCCAGCCAGGCGAGCCCGATGCCCAGGCGGCGCCAGGCCGGAGCCCCGGAAACAGGGCGGGTGGTGGAAATGGCTTGTTGCATAGAGTGATGTCTCCTCGGAAAAGGCTTGGGGGGGTGGCCTTCGGACCAGGCGCTTCTCGCTTCCCGTTCGGGGCTCATGAACGGCGGGAATCTGTGTGCACCTTCGCTGGCGCACGCCGGAGCGCTGGCGGGCCACCCGGATCGGAGCATCTTCTTTTGCCCGGGCGCCTTCATCACCGGGATTTCCCTAGGCCAAAAGTGTTCCAAGATGGAACATTCGGAATTCAGCCCAACCGGCGGGCGCGGCTGTCTCAATTTGCGAATTTCCGACTTGTCCACCCGGTTTCCATGGGCTAACCCTGAGACCGGGCCGGCCCGGTGCTGCCGATACTGCGCTCACCCGCACACCGACCCACCGCTTGATGGAGGCCCCATGCCCCGGCAAGACCCTGGCCGCCCCTGGGCGCGCCCCTTGTTCTTCAACACGCCCAGCCAGCGCGTGACCCTGGCACGCCAGCAGTTGTTTGAAGAAGGGCAGCGCCCCAGTGGCCTGGTGCCCGAGGGGGTGCTGCAATCGTGGCTGCGCTGCCTGCGCCAGGAGCCCCGCACCAGCCGCACACTGAGCTTCGACCCGGTCACACCCAGCCGCCTGCACGGCGCCCTGAGCCGCAATCGCCCGCTGCTCAGCGCTTCGGGCGAAGAATTGCAATCCCTGGAACACGCCCTCAGCGGCACCGACTGCCGGGTCATCCTGACCGACAGCGACGGGGTGATCGTGCACGTCACCCACCACCCGCTGGCCGATCAGCCCCTGCTGGGCGTGGCCGCGCGCCTGGGGGTGAACCTGTCGGAATCCGCCGTGGGCACCACCGCCCCCGGTCTGGTCACCCACACGGGCCAGGCCTGCAGCGTGATGGGTGCCGAACACTATTACGACTGCCTGCAGAGTTTTCACTGCGCAGCGGCCCCGATCCGGGACATCCACGGGCGCCTGGCCGGCGTGCTGGACCTGTCCATCGAAACCCGGCCTTTCGGCTTCGATGCCGCCAGCCTGGTGGGCGCCTACGCCACCGCCATCGAAAACCGCCTGCTCAAAACCCAGGCCCGAGAACAGCTGGTGCTGCAGTTCCAGGCCCACCCGGATCTGCTCGACAGTGTTCAACAAGGCCTGGCCGGCATCGACGACCAAGGCCGGCTGGCCTGGGTCAACCCGGCGGGGCGCCGGCTGCTGGGCCTGGCCCAACGGCCGTCGCACGAAGACTTTGACGCCATGCTGGGCCTGGATCTGGCCGACCTGCTGGCCCTGAGCCACCACGCCCGGCCCCAGCCCAGGCGCCTGGGCAACGGCCTGACGGTGTGGCTGCGTGTGCGGCTGCAGGCCGCCGATGGCTTGCGCCGCCTGCAGGCGGTCGGCGAGCTGGCCAGACCACCTGCACCGGCCTCGGCCCGCCCCCCTGAGCCGCCTGCCGACGCCCCCGCCGACGACAGCCCGCAGGCCGTGGCGGCCCGGCCCCCGCTGCATGAACACAGCCGCCAGCACATCGAAGCGGCGCTGGCCCAGGCCGGCGGCAACATCACGCGCGCCGCTCGGGCACTGGGGGTGTCCAGAGGGCTGCTGTACCGGCGCTTGAAAAGCCGAATCCCGCCATCAGGCTCCGTCTGAGTTCGCAGCAACCCAAAACCCATTCAGAATGGGGCCAGCAACAGCCCACCGCTCAAGGCACGGGCTTTTGCCAAATAGTCAAAACCCATTCACCTTTTTACGCAGATTTACTGACTAGGGTTTCCCCCCAGGTGGGTCTACAATCGCGAACCCTTGCGAGTCCGGACAGGCCGCCACCGGTGCGCGACCCCAGCCCCAGCAAGCCAGCAGGAGACATTGGATGCCCATCAACCCACAGGCCAACAAAGAAGAACAGCGCGCTGAATTGCGGCGCGCCGCACTGGAATACCACGAGCTGCCGACCCCCGGCAAGGTGGCCATTGCCGCCACCAAGCAACTGGTCAACCAGCACGATCTGGCCCTGGCCTACTCCCCCGGCGTCGCAGCCCCCTGCGAGGAAATCGTCAAGGATCCGAACGCTGCCTTCAAGTACACCAGCCGCGGTAACCTGGTGGCCGTGATCACCAACGGCACCGCCGTGCTGGGCCTGGGCAACATCGGCCCGCTGGCCGCCAAGCCCGTCATGGAAGGCAAGGGCGTGCTGTTCAAGAAGTTTGCCGGCATCGATGTGTTCGACATCGAGATCGACGAGCAGAAAGACCTGGACAAGCTGGTCGACATCATTGCTTCGCTGGAGCCCACCTTCGGCGGCATCAACCTCGAAGACATCAAGGCCCCCGACTGCTTCTACGTCGAGCGCAAGCTGCGCGAACGCATGAAGATCCCCGTCTTCCACGACGACCAGCACGGCACCGCCATCGTGGTGGGCGCGGCCCTGCTCAACGGCCTGAAGGTCGTGGGCAAGGACATCAAGCAGGTCAAGCTCGTCACCTCGGGCGCTGGCGCCGCAGCGCTCGCCTGCCTGAGCCTGCTGCTCAAGCTGGGTCTGCCGCGCGAAAACATCTATGTGACCGATCTGGCCGGCGTGGTCTATGCAGGCCGCACCGAACTGATGGACGAGGACAAGATCCAGTTCGCCCAGAAGACCGATGCCCGCACCCTGGGCCAGATCATCGAAGGCGCCGACGTCTTCCTGGGTCTGTCGGCCGGTGGCGTGCTCAAGCCCGAGATGGTGGCCAAGATGGCTGCCAACCCGCTGATCTTCGCGCTGGCCAACCCCACCCCCGAAATCCTGCCCGAAGAAGTCAAGTCGGTGCGCGATGACGCCATCATGGCCACGGGCCGCACCGATTACCCCAACCAGGTCAACAACGTCCTGTGCTTCCCGTACATCTTCCGTGGCGCCCTGGATGCGGGCGCCTCGACCATCACGGTCGAGATGGAGATTGCGGCCGTGCACGCGATTGCCGAGCTGGCCCAGGCCGAGCAAAGCGAAGTGGTGGCCGCCGCCTACGTGGGCCACCCCCTGGCGTTTGGCCCTGAATACCTGATTCCCAAGCCCTTCGACCCGCGCCTGATGATGAAGATCGCGCCGGCCGTGGCCCAGGCCGCCGCCGACAGCGGTGTGGCCCTGCGCCCTGTCAAGGACCTGGATGCCTACCGCGACAAGCTGCAAAGCTTCGTCTACGCCTCGGGCACCACCATGAAGCCCATCTTCACCGCCGCCAAGGCCGCCGCCAAGAAGCGTGTGGCGTATGCCGAGGGTGAAGAAGAGCGCGTGCTGCGCGCCGCCCAGATCGTGGTTGACGAGGGCCTGGCCCGCCCAACCCTGATCGGCCGCCCGGCCGTGATCGCCGAGCGCATCGAGAAGTTCGGCCTGCGCCTGCAGGAAGGCCGCGACTATGACGTGGTCAACGTCGAGAACGACCACCGCTACCGCGACTTCTGGCAGACCTACCACCGCATGACCGAGCGCAAGGGCATCACGGTACCGATCGCCAAGATCGAGATGCGTCGCCGCCTGTCGCTGATCGGCGCCATGCTGCTGCACAAGGGCGAGGTCGACGGCCTGATTGCCGGCACCTGGGGCCACACCACGCTGCACCTGAACTACCTGGATCAGGTGATCGGCAAGCGCCCGGGCGTCAGCACCTACGCCTGCATGAACGGTCTGCTGCTGCCCGACCGCCAGTTGTTCCTGGTCGACACCCACGTCAACTACGACCCGACGGCCGAGCAATTGACCGAAATCACCATCATGGCCGCCGAGGAAATGATGCGCTTCGGCATCAAGCCCAAGGCCGCGCTGCTGTCGCACTCGAACTTCGGCAGCAGCAGCCAGCCCAGCGCAGTGAAGATGCGCCGCACCCTGGAGCTGCTGCGCGAACAGGCCCCGTGGCTGGAAGTGGACGGCGAAATGCACGGCGACGTGGCCCTTGATGGTGCCGCCCGCGAGGCCCTGATGCCGCACAGCACCCTTTTGGGCAGCGCCAACCTGCTGGTCTTGCCCAACATCGATGCGGCCAACATCTCGTACAACCTGCTGAAAACCGCCGCCGGCGGCAACATCGCCATCGGCCCGGTGCTGCTGGGCGCGGCACAGCCCGTGCACATCCTCACGGCCAGCACCACGGTGCGCCGGATCGTGAACATGACAGCCCTGACGGTGGCCGACGCCAACGCATCCCGGTAAGCGGCTGCTCCATAGCGAGCGCTAACTTTTAGACGACGTAAACCCGAGCGCGGCTGCCCATTTTTTGGGCAGCCGCTTGCTTTTCAGGACCAGATACGTCAAACTTGCGACCTTGAAATTTTGGGGTTTACCCGGAGTTTCTGAAAGGTGTTATTTCATGCTGCGAAAAGTTGCCGCAAGAACAAGCCAATTCCTGCTGGTTTGTCTGATGTTGGCAGCGGCGCTCTCGGGCACCACTCTGGTGCATTCCCGAGAGGCGCCCGCGATCGGTGGCCAGGCCACGATCTCCCTGGCGGAATTGCCGGCGCAAGGGCGCCAGACCTATCAATTGATCCTGTCCGGGGGGCCTTTTCCCTTCGAGAAGGATGGTGTGGTCTTTGGCAACCGCGAGCGGATCCTGCCTCATCAGCCGCGCGGCTTCTACCATGAATACACCGTTCAGACTCCAGGCTCGCGTGACCGGGGTGCCCGGCGCATTGTCTGCGGGGGCCGCCAGATCAGGGCGCCCGAAGCCTGCTACTACAGCCAAGACCACTATGCGAGCTTTCGCCGCATCGTCGAATGACCCTTGAGATCACCGCCGCCGTGAAGGCGCCTCAGGCCTGTGCCGGGGCCGACAGCATGGCCAGGCCCATTTTTTTTGACCATAGAGAAAGAGAAGCGGAGATGGATACGCCACTTCGTACCGTTCGAACCAACATCGTTCAGTCGATTCGGGCCTTTCGGGTACAAGACCTTCAGGAAGCAGCGCGCGACCTGGGCCAGCACTTTCTATACGCCAATCTGGCCAATGCACAGTCCAAACAGGACGTGCTGGACATGATTGCGGCGCAATTCACCTTCCCGGCGCACTTCGGCAAGAACTTTGACGCCTTGTATGACTGCATGACCGATCCCTTGCACAAATCGGGCCCGCAGCCAGGCTTCATCGTGGTGCTGGAACAGATTCCGGCCCACGCCAAGTTCGACAAGGAAGCCCGAGAGCAATTGCTGGACATCTTCCGGGATGCCGCTGACTACTGGAGCGACCGGAAGATTCCCTTCCGATGTTTCTATTCTTTTCTGTAGCCCGTTCTGCACAAGCTGGCCAAGCAGAACGGGCCAACGAGGCTGAAGTCGGCAAGACCCTGACCGGTATTGCTCTGAGCTCAGACAACGGCGACCGCATGCCCACCGACAAACTGGTGGACGTCTCGCCCCAGGCGCTGCGCATGAGCAGCCCTTTCAATGCCGGCTACTGGCTGTCGGCGGCCTGAAACGCCTCACCAGTCCCCTCGTCAAAGAACCCGCAGTTGCGCACTGCGGGTTTTTTTTTGCCACCTCGGTTCGCCTTGTCGATCAGGCCTTCAAAAAACCCTGGTGTTTGCGGGCAAGCCCTGCTTGCATGGCACGACTCGTGCAGGCACCATTCGCGCTCCTGACGCAGGGCAGCCCTCCAAATACCCACTTGGTGTCGCGCTCGCCCAAGCCATAACAACACGACCCAAAAGGTGCCTATGAACTTACTGAACCGACTATCCATCCGGGCCCGCCTTTACTTCGGTACCGGCTTCTCTCTGCTGCTGCTGACCGTCATCGGCCTGACCGGTTTCTGGGCCCTGCACAGCACCCAAGGCACCCTGAAGACCTTGCTGGAGCAAAAAGTCCAAACCCTCACCTCGCTCGACGAACTGCGGCTCAAGGCCGCCGACATCCGCCGCAGCGAGAAGGACATCATCATCAACTTCAACAACAGCGTGGAAGTGGCCAACCTGCGCGAAGCCTGGAAAAAGCAGTTGGGCAGCCTGTTGAGCGCCACCGGCACCCTGCAAAGCCAGAACACCGGTGACAGCGCCCAGACGGAGGCGCTCAAGCAAGTGGTGGCCGCCCTGAAGGAATACGAGACCGGCCTGACCCCCATCCTCGAACAAGTGGAACGGGCCCAGATCGACGGGGCCGCGGCCGGTGCCTATGCCGATCGGCTAAAGAAGCACATGGAAGCCGCCGACCAGGGCCTGTCGCAACTGAGCCACCAGGCCAGCGAAGCCATGCACAACGCCGAAGCCGACATGCAGCGCGACATCTACCGCCTGGGCTCGCTGATCGTGGCCCTGCTGGTGGTGGCCCTGGTGGTGCTGATCCCGCTGACCGTGTTCAGCGTTCGCGGACTGGCCCGCTCCATCACCAAAGCACGTGATCTGGCTGAACGCATTGCGGAGGGTGACCTGTCCAACGAAGTGCGCAGCGACTCGGACGACGAGATCGGCCAGCTCGTCAGCGCCATGGGTCAGATGCAGGAATCCCTGCGCGATCTGGTCAAGCAGGTGATGCAGGCCACCGAGAACATTGCCACCGCCAGCAGCGAGATCGCCAGCGGCAACAACGACCTGTCGCACCGCACCGAACAGACCGCGGCCAATCTGCAAAAGACCTCGTCCTCGATGGAGGCCCTGACGCACAACGTGCAGCAATCAGCCGAGTCCTCACGCCAGGCCAGCGCGCTGGCCGGCTCGGCCTCCCAGGTGGCCGAGCAGGGCGGGCAGGTGGTGTCTCGGGTGGTGAGCACGATGGAGGAGATTCGCACCGCCTCGCGCAAGATCGGTGACATCACGGGCGTGATCGACGGCATTGCCTTTCAGACGAACATCCTGGCCCTCAATGCGGCCGTTGAAGCCGCCAGGGCGGGCGAACAAGGCCGGGGCTTTGCCGTGGTGGCCGGCGAGGTGCGCAGCCTGGCCCAGCGTGCAGCCCAGGCCGCGCGTGAAATCAAGACCCTGATCGGAGCCTCGGAGGCCAAGGTCGAGTCGGGCTCGGAGCTGGTGCAGCAAGCTGGCAGCACCATGAGCGAGGTGGTGGTCTCGGTTCAGCGTGTGGCCCACATCGTGGCCGACATCACCCAGGCCACCGGCGAGCAAAGCGGCGGCCTCAGCGAGGTCAACTCGGCCGTGGCCCAGCTCGACCAGGTGACCCAGCAGAACGCCGCCCTGGTGGAAGAATCAGCCGCCGCGGCCCAATCCATGCAGACGCAGGCCGAGCAACTGGAGCAATTGGTGCGCAAGTTCCGCCTGGGCGCCGGCGAGCCCGCCGCCCTGCGCCGCGCCACGTCCAAACCCATGCCGGCGCCGATCAGCCGCGCCACGCCAGCCCCGCTGCCACGCAATCAGGCCGCACCGGCACAGGTGGCTGGCCCGGACCGAGCCAAGGCCTCGCCCCCGGCTGCGGCCAAGCCCGCGGCCCTGGCGCACCAGAGCGCCGCCAAGCCACAGGCCAAGGCGGCCGCGGGCCAGGAAGACGATTGGGAAACCTTCTGAGCCGGCCTGCCCCGGGGCGCCCTGAGCAGGGGCGCCTTGCCGCGACGGGATCAGAGCGCCTGAATCAATCCGGCTGAATCAAAGCGACTGCGCCAGCGCCACGTACTCGGCCACCGGCACTTCTTCGGCCCGGCGCTGGGTGTTGAACTCGCCGCCGAAGCCACGTGCCTCCAGCCAGCGGCCCAGCGTGTGGCGCAGCAGCTTGCGGCGCTGGCTGAAAGCCACCTGCACCAGTTCTTCAAGCAGCTTGGGGTTCAAGGGGGCCGGCTCGGCGCGCGGCACCATGCGCACCACGGCGCTGTCCACCCGGGGGGGCGGATCAAAGCTCTCGGGCGGAACAAACAACACGTTCTGCATGGCATAGCGCCACTGCAGCATCACGCTCAGGCGGCCGTAGTCCGAGGTGCTGGGCCCGGCCACCATGCGATCGATGACCTCTTTTTGCAGCATGAAGTGCTGGTCTTCGACCACCGCCACATGCTCCAGCAGGTGAAACAGGATAGGCGTGGAGATGTTGTAGGGCAGGTTGCCCACCACGCGCAGGCGCGGCACGCCCAGGCTTTGGGCCAGGGCGGTGAAATCGACCTTCAAGACGTCTGATTCGACCACGTTGAGCTGGGGGTGCTCGCGCAGGCGGCGCGCCAGGTCGCGGTCCAGCTCGATCACGGTGAGGCGGCCAACGCGTTCGACCAGCGGCTGGGTCAGCGCGGCGAGGCCGGGGCCGATCTCGACCATGGGTTGGCCGGCTTGCGGCGCGATCTCGTCGACGATGCCGTCGATGATGGCGCGGTCGGACAGAAAGTGCTGGCCGAAGCGCTTGCGGGGGATGTGTTTCATGGCTTATTGCGGCGGGTCACGCAGTTCCACATAGGCGCGGTCACGCACCTCCTGGGCCCAGGTCGCGTAAGCCTCTTCCATCTTCTTTTCGCGCAGCATGTTGCGCGCCACTTCGCGCTGGTCGCGCTGGGACATCGGCGCGTCGCGTCGCTCCATCAACTGGATCAGGTGCACACCGAAGCGCGACACCACCGGCTCGCTGACCTCGCCGGGCTCCAGGCGGTTCATCACCTCTTCGAACTCGGGCACGAACTGACCCGGGTTGACCCAACCCAGGTCACCGCCTTGCTTGGCGCTGCCGTCCTGCGAGTGTTCGCGCGCCAGGTCGGCAAAATTGGCACCGCCCTCGACGATGCGCTGGCGGTAGCCCTTGATCAGGGCCACGGCGGCGCTCTCGCTGAGCTTGGGGCCGGTGCGCAGCAGGATGTGGCGGGCACGCGACTGCGGCACGGTCACCACCGCCGGCTTGGGATCGTTGCGATCGATCACCTTGAGGATGTGGAAGCCGGCGCCGCTGCGGACCGGGCCGACGATGGACTGCACCGGGGCGTCCTTGACGGCATTGATGAAGATCTCGGGGTAGCGTTCGGCCGCGCGCAGGCCCATTTCGCCGCCACGGGTGCGGTCGGTGCCATCGGAATAGTCGCGCGCCAGGGTGGCAAAGTCGACCCCGGCACGGGCCTGGGCGGCCACGCGGTCGGCACGGGCCTTGAGGTTGGCCACCGCCTCGGCCGAGGCGCCTTCAGGCACCGCCACCAGCACCTGGGCCAGGTTGATCTCCTGCTGGGCCAGCGACTGGCGGGCCAGTTGCTCTTGCAGGAACTGGTCAACTTCCAGGTCGGTGACCTTGGCACGGGGCTCCACCTCGCGCTCACGCAGGCGGGCCAGCAGCAGCTGGGTGCGCAGGTCGTCGCGCAACTGCTTGATGGCCAGGCCGTCCTGGCTCAGGCGCTTGCGCAGTTCGGCCACGGTGAGCTGGTTCTGGCGGGCAATGTTCTGCTCGGCCAGGTCGATCGCGCCTTCCTCGACCTTCAGGCCCTGCTCGGTGGCCAGCTGTGCCTGGGCCTTCTCGCCGATCATGCGCTCCAGCACCAGGCGATCAAGTTCAGCGGCGGCGGGCGGGGTGGTGCCCTGCTGCGCCAGTTGCTGCAGCGTGCGGGCCACGCGGGCTCGCACCTCGTTGTTGGTGATGGGCTCTGAATTGACCACGGCCACGATGTAGTCGGCCTGCTGCGGGCCGCTGGGGGCGGCGGTGCGCACGGCAGGTGCCGGGGCAAACGCAGACGACGAGGCGCTGCCAGGCATGCGGATGCCCTGGGCCTGGGCTGACAAGGCAGTCAGGCAGGCCAGCGTCAGAACGGTGAGGCGTTGGATCATCATGGAAGGAAAAGCTCTGGCCTGGGCCTTAGTCATAGTTGCTGAAACGGCTTGGCGCCGTGACCTGCTCGCGCAGGTACTGGTAGCGCGGGATGCTTTGCCGCAAGGTCTGCAGGGGGCTGGCCCCGATGCGGGAGAAGCCCACGAATTCGATCTGGAACAGGATGCGGGTGTTGGCCGTCACCAGGGTGGTGTTGAGGCGGTCCAGCACCACGCGGCCGATCCAGCAGTCGGCATCGTACTCAAAGCCCACGATGGCGTCGACCATGCGGGCGTTCATCATGTCGTAGTTCAGGCGCCCCACACCGTACCAGCGGCCCGGGCCCAGGCCACGGCCCGGCCCCTTGTCCACCCCTTTGTCGCCCCACAGGTCGTTCAGCGGCCATTGCCAGCCGATGTCGACCTGCTCGCTGCTGCCCCGCTGGAAGCGGTAGGCGGCATTCACCACGCGGTAGTTGCTGGGGCTGTAACGGGCACTCACGGACGATGTGTTGGTGACCTTGGTCTCGGGGTTGACCGACACCGTGGTGTCAAACATCCACTGCGGGGTCCAATTGACTGCGGCCCCCAGCAGCAGATCGCTGGCGCGGTTGGTCACCGCCGTGCCGCCCGGCATGGTGACCAGCTGATCACGGAACAACAGGCGCTGCGCGATGCCGAAGCGGGCGATCTCGGCCCCGCTGTCGGGCGCCAGCAGGCGGCTGGTCACACCCAAGGTGAGCTTGTTGCTGTCAGAGATGCGGTCGTGGCCACCGAAGGCGTTCTCGGTGTAGATGGTGGCAAAGTTGAAGTCATTGAGCGCGGTGTCGTACACCGGCAGCGTGCTCTGGTTGCGGTAGGGCGTGTACACGTACATGGCCCGCGGCTCCAGCGTCTGGCGGTAGGCCCGCCCGAAGTAGCTGGCGTCACGCTCGAAATACATGCCCCCATCCAGGCTGAAGGTCGGGGCCGACAGGGCGGCCGAGGTGCGGCCATCGCTCAGCGGCGCACTGAAACTGTAGTTGCTGGTGTACAGCTGCAGCTTGGGCGTGAAGAACCAGCCCGGCGCCAGCCAGGGCCGGCTGATCTGGGTCAGGGCATAGCTGCGCTGGGCGTTGGGCTGGCTGGTCAGCGTCGGATCGGCCTGGAACTGGGTGTGGTCGCCCTCGACCATCAGGTCGAAACCCGCCAGGTTGTTCTTGGTGTAGCGCCCCAGAAACTGCGGTGCCCGGTCGTACGGCGGCGTGATCGGCGAGGTCACGTCCTGCAGCGTCTGCCACTTGAGGCGACGAAACTGCGCAAAGTACTCTTCGCGCGCCCAGGTCACGGTGACATCGTTGGGCAGCAGGCGCTGGGTCAGCGAGGGGATGCTGCGGTTGAAATCGCGCCAGTAGTTGTCGTCGCTCACCCGGTTCAGGTTCACGCCCAGACCCACCCCACCCAGGCCGGGGATGCCGGTGTCCACCTGGCCGGTGTGGTTGATCGCATAGCCCCAGCGCGAGCTGTCGCGCAGCTTGTCGCTGGGCATGTAGTCACCCCACAACTGGCCCCGGTAGCCGTTTTCGAGGTAGCGGAAGTCACCCGCCAGATCCAGCCCGCGCTTGGACATCAGCGTGGGGTAGAAGGTGGCGTCGCGGTTGGGCGCGATGTTCCAGTAATAGGGCTGGGTGTATTCGATGCCGTCGCGCGAGGACACCCCCACCGAGGGCGGCAACCAGCCCGATTTGCGGGCATCGCTGAGCGGAAAGCTCAGTTCCTTGGCGTGCAGCACCGGCTTGCCATAGAACTCAAGCACCCCGTTCTGGGCCGTGCCGATGCTGTCCTCCTGGTCCAGTTTGACGGCATCGGCGCGCAGCAGCCAGGCCGGCATCCAGTCGGGCCCGGGGGTGGGGCGGCAGGTGCTGTACGTGCCGTTGCGCACCACCATGTGGTTCTCGCCCACAAAGTCGATGCGGGCCGCGTCGCCATAGGCCTGGGTGGCCAGAAATTCGTAGTGCGGCTGGGTGAAGAAGCCCTCGAAGGCATCGACCTTGAGCTCGAGTTCGGTGCCCTGGTAGGTGTTGCCGGCCCGGTTGATGAACACATTGCCGCGTGCCCGGGCCTGATCGTCGGGCTGGAAATACTCCAGTCGGTCACCGCGGATCACGGTGTCAGCCCGGCGCAACTCGCCATGGCCTTCCACCACCGTCTGCAACTCGCTCTGGCCGGAGATCTGGTCGCCCGTGATGAAGGTCGGCATCTGGGGGCGCACCAGGGGCGAAATCTTTTCCTGCAGCAGCGGCGACGTCCGCAGCCTGGGCCCGGGGGTGTCGTCGGGCTCGGCCGACTGCGCCCAGGCGCCCTGGCACATCAGGGCCACCAGCAGGGCCACCGGGCTGAGAAGGAAGGGCCGCCGGGCGTGGTTTCTCGGTTCAAGCATCGGTCGGTGCATCCATCGCAGGCATTCAGGGGTCGGGCTCGGGGGGAGAGGCAGGCAGGGTCAGCCCGAATCAGACCGGGCCGGGTTTGTAGAATTCGATTATCCATGACCCAGCCTGTGCCCAACTCCCCCGCCGCCAACACCCCTGCCCCGGTGATCTGGTCTGACCCGGCCCGCGAAGCCGCCTTTCACCCATGGCTGAGTGCCGTGGCCCCGCGCCACGGCCTGATGCCGGCCAGCCTGAGCCTGGCCTCGGCCGACGCCAGCTTCCGCCGCTACCTGCGGGTGCAGGGCAGCGCCGGCCCGCGCATCGTGATGGACGCGCCCCCCGACAAGGAGAACTGCGCACCCTTCGTGCAGGTGGCCGCACTGATGGCCGAAGCCGGCCTGAACGTGCCCCAGGTGCTCGAATGGGACCCGTCCAACGGCTTCATGCTGCTCAGCGACCTGGGCCAGCACACCATGATGAGCGTGCTGGACGCCGCCCAGCCCCAGGCCGCCGCGCCGCTGTACGACCAGGCCACCAGCCTGCTGGTGCGCTGGCAGCAGGCCTCGCGCCCCGATGTGCTGCCCGCCTACGACGAAGCCCTGCTGCAGCGCGAGTTGTCGCTGTTCCCCGACTGGTACCTGGCTCAGCACCGTCAGTTTGGCCTGGACGACACCCAACGCGCCATGCTGAGCAAGACCTTCGACACCATCGTGCGGCACAACCTGGCCGCCCCCAAGGTCTATGTGCACCGCGACTTCATGGCGCGCAACCTGATGCTCGGGCTGCCCGATGCCCAGGGCGTGGCCGGTCCGCTGGGCGTGCTCGACTTCCAGGATGCGGTCTACGGCCCCATCACCTACGACATCGCCAGCCTGATGCGCGATGCCTTCCTGACCTGGGAGGAAGACTTCGTGCTCGATGTCACCGTGCGCTACTGGCAAAAGGCCCGCAAGGTCGGCCTGATGGATTTCGAAGACTGGCACAGCGACTTCGGCAGCTTCTACCGCAGCGTGGAATGGATGGGCCTGCAACGCCACCTCAAGGTGGCCGGCATTTTTGCCCGCCTGACCCTGCGCGACGGCAAGCCGCGCTACCTGGCCGATGCGCCGCGCTTCATCCACTACATCCGGTCCACCGCCAGCCGTTATCGTGAACTGGGCCCGCTGCTGCGCTTCATCGACCAGGTGGAAAACCTGCAGGTGCTGACCGGCTTCGCCTACGGGCGGATGTGAGCATGCCGCGCTTCCATTGCCCCAGCGCGCTGCACAGCGGCGCCACCCTGAGCCTGCCGGCCGCCACGGCGCGCCATGTGCAGGTGCTGCGCCTGCAACCCGGCGGGGTCATCACCCTGTTCAACGGCGAAGGCGGCGAATTCGAGGCCACCGTGACGCGCATGGGTCGCTCCGACGTCGAGGTCGAGGTGGGGGCCCACCACGCCATCGAGCGCGAACTGGCCCGGGCGGTGCACCTGGTGGTGGCCATGCCCGCCAACGACCGCATGGACTGGCTGGTCGAGAAAGCCACCGAGCTGGGCGCTGCCAGCCTGACCCCGGTGATGAGTGCCCACAGCGTGCTGCGCCTCAAGGGCGAGCGGGCCGACAAGAAGGTGGCGCACTGGCAGGCCGTGGCCGTGGGCGCCTGCGAGCAATGCGGGCGCAACCGCGTGCCCCTGATCCACCCGGTGACCGAGCTGGCCGACTGGCTGCGCCGCCACCCGGCCCCAGTGGCAGCGCCCGATGACGCCCGCCTGCTGTTGTCGTTGCGCGAGGGCAGCCTGCCGCTGCACCATCGCCTGGCCCGGCAAAGCGGGGCCCTGACCCTGCTGAATGGCCCCGAAGGCGGGCTGCAGGTCGAAGAAGAAGACGCCGCCGTGGCCGCTGGTTTCCTGCCCACCGGCCTGGGTGCGCGCGTGCTGCGCGCCGAAACCGCGCCGCTGGCCGTGCTGGCCCAGGTGGGTGACTGAAAGTGAATGTGCTGTCATTGCAAGACCTGGCCCTGCCCGACCTGAACCTGCCCGCCACACCTGCCACACCCGCCAGCCGCCAGCCCCTCCCAGGCCCCGATCGCGCGGCCGCCGAACCCTGCCTGGGCGACTACTTCCGGCACCCGGAACAAGCCCCCGGCTCGCCCTGGCTGGATCGCAACGAGTCGCCCTCGGCCCTGATCGATGCCCTGCGCGGCCTGTTCCACGGGCCAGCGGGTCTGGTCCGGCTGCGCCTGTGGATGTTCATGACCCTGGCCGAGCACCCCGGCGCGTGGTTCAACCGCACCGAGGTCGACGCCCTGTGGCAGGCCCTGCGCCCCGATGCGCTGGGCACGGCAAAGAGCGTGCTGCAGCGCTTTCGCGACACCGGCCTGCTGGCCTGGGACGACGGCCTGCAGCAGGGCCGGCTCACCCCTCTGGCCCGGCAACTGGCCAGCACGCTGATCCCCCTGGCCGGCGGCGGTGTCACGCCGGCAGGCCACTGAGGCCGGACACAGGCCGGGTTCGCCATTCCCCACTGCAAGGAGCCGTTCCATGTCAGGTTTTCACGATGGCAACGAGCTGGACGCCCGGGCCTGGCCCACGGCCCCGACCCCCGAGGTGGATTTCTTCCCGCCCCCACCACCGTCCCCGCCCGAGCCGCCCCTGCTGGGCGTCTACACCGACCCGAACCTGCAGTTCCGCGCCGGGGTGATGCCGGGCACACCCACCCTCCAGGCCATGACCGCCATGGACGGCGTGCTGCAACGCGAGTCCTGGGCGGCAGAAGAGGCCCGGCGCCAGGCCGAGCGTGCCAACACCCGTCCCAGCGCCAGCCCCGCCAGCCTGCCGCCCCGCAGCGCCCCCCGGCCCAGGCCAGCCCCCGCCCCGGCAGCCGCGCCCCAACCCCAGGCCTATGACCTGTGCTGCCAAAGCACCCGGCAAGGCCTGCAGGCGCTGCAGGAACAGCTGCAGGATCGGCGCGCCGAGCGCCGCCAGGGGGCCCGCCGCACGGCCCGCCTGGGCGCGGGCCTGTTCGGCCTGGCCGTGGTGTGGATGCTGCTGGCCCCGGCGCTGGCCGGGCTGTTCAGCGGACTGCTGCGCCACCAGGGCGTGCTGCTCATCCTGGGTTGGGTGCTGATGGGACTGGCCGCCGCCTTCGGGCTGCGGGCCCTGTGGCAAGGCCTGCGTCGCAGCCCGGCCGAGCAGGCCACCGCCACCGTGCTGGCCTGCTGGCAGCAGGTGCTGCCCGACAGCGAGGCCCTGCTGGGCACCGATCAGGCGGAGGCCTTGTGCGTGGCAGCCCAGTTGCGTGGCGTGCGGCTGCAAGTGCGCTTTTTCAAGTGGCAGGTGCCCGCCCACCGCGTGCACACGCCACCGCCCGGGCAGAACTGCTTTGTGCTCGAATCCGAGCACTGCGGCCTGGGCCTGGCCCCTGCCCCTCAGCACGCCAGCCAAGTGAGCCGCCATCCGCGCGAAAGCATGGCCAACCGCGCCTTTCGCATGCTGGAGGGCGACTGAACCATGAGCCCCGACACGCCGCAAACACCCCACCCACCGGAAACCGCCACCCCGGCGACTGAACCCGACTGGGACACCCTGCTCGAAAGCCCGGCCAGCCAGGCCCTGCTGGAGCGGCTGATCACCGAGGCTCAGGCCGAGATCGAATCGCTGCCGGCCCCGGACCAGCCCCAGCCGCCCCGCTGAGTTGCCCCGCGCGCATCATCCGCCAGGGTGGCGCACCTGCAACAGCAGTTGCACCGGCCCGTCGGGGCGCAGGGTCACATTCATCTTCGGCAAGGCCGCTGGGGCCGGCTCGGGCAGCACCAGGCGAAAGCGCTGCAGCAGCATGGCCGCCACCACGGTCATCTCCAGCAGGGCGAAATGCTGCCCGATGCAGACCCGCGGCCCCACACCGAACGGTATCCACGCGCCACGCACCGGTGGCTCGGCCTCGGGCAGAAAGCGCTCGGGGCGAAAAGCCTCGGGCTCGCTGAACCAGCGCGGGTCATGGTGCAGCACCCAGGGCGTGATGCGCAGCACCGCCCCGCGGGGAATCTGCCGGCCGCCCAGCCGGATGTCGCGCACGGTGCGACGGCTCATCAGTGCGGCCACCGGCGGGTACAGGCGCAGGGCCTCCTTCAGGCTGGCGCCCAGCCAGGGCAGGGCAGGCAAGTCTTGGGGGCCGGGCAGGCGGCCTTGCAGCACCTGGTCCACCTCGGTGTGCAGACGTTGCGCCACCTCGGGGTGGCGCGCCAGCAACAGGCTCCACCACAGCAAGGCAGTGGCCGAGGTCTCGTGACCGGCCTGGAAGCTGACCATGCACTGGTCAAACACCTCGGCCGGGCTGAGCGCACTGCCATCGCTTTCGTCGCGCGCCGCCAGCAGGCGGGCCAGCAGGTCATCGTGCCGGTCGGGTTGGGCCTGGCCTCGGCGGGCCTCGATGTGCCGACCGATCAACCCGCGCAGCGTGCGCAGGGCCTGGCGTTTGGCACGCTTGCCCGGCAGCGGCCACCAGTCGGGCAAGGTCATGGGGTGGAACATTTCCCGCATCGCGGTCTCGCTCAGGGTCTGGGTGGCCCGGCTGGCACTTTGCACCTCGTCGGCACTGGCCCGGTGGCTGAACAGGGTGCGCAGGATCACGTCCATGGTCAGGCGTGAGAACAAGGCCTCCATCGCCACCAGGCCCTGGCGCTGGCCCGGGGGCAAGGCCTGCGCCAGGGTTTCTTCTGCGGCTTCGCACATCAGCCCGGCATAGCCGGCCACCCGCTTGGGGCTGAAGGCCGGCATCAGCAGGCGGCGCTGGCGCTGCCAGAGCGAGCCCTCGGTGACCAGCACGCTGCGCCCGAACACCTGCTCGAACACCTCGATGCCGCGCTCCCAGCGGATCAGGTGCTCGGCGTTGTCGACCAGGGCCTCGCGCACCAGCTCGGGGCTGAGCAGGTCGTAGGCACGCTCGTGCACGATGCGCATCAGCGTGAGGTCGCCATGCTCTCGCTGCAACCCGGTGACAAAGCCCAGGTAGTCGCGGCGCAGGGCGCGCAACTGAGGCAGGCCCAGCCAGCGGGTGGACGGCCCCGGGGGATCGGTCGCCCGGCCGCCGCCCCTCGGATCAGGGGAGGGTGTGGGATGGAGAATGGCGTTTTGGCGGTTCATGCCCAGGAGCGTGCGCGCCCTGCCCCCAGGGGTATAGAACAAACTCGACATCGCAGGGCCATTGGCGGCCAGGGAGCGCGGCCGAACTAGACTCTGCCCATGCTGCCAACTGCCTCTTTGCTGGGTGCACCAACCCGCCTGTACCTGCCCAGGGCCTCGCTGGTGGCCTGTGTTCGCGGCACCATGGTTCGCAGCACCCTGGGCCTGGATTGGAGCGATGAACAGCGCTTCAGCCACTTCCCGGCCACGCCTTTGTGCAGTGTGGGATGGATGTTCGAAGGCGACGGCGAGTTGCTGGCTCGGGGCGCACCGGCCGCGCTGACCTCGCCACGACGCCGCTATGAATCACGCCTGATGTTCAGCGGCCCGCAGACGGCCCCCTCGATCACCTGGAGCCCCGGGCCGGCCGCCGGCATGATGCTGATGATCATGCCCGACGCCCTGCAAAGCCTGACCGGCCTGGACGTGGGTGCCTGGGTGGACCGCATCGGGCCCCTGAGCGAGGCCCTGCCCGCCGACTGGGTGGCCATGGCCGAAGCCGTGCTGGCCCTGCCCGATGACGCCGGCCGCGTGGCCTGCGCAGAGGACTTCATCGAGCCCCGCTGGCAGGCCGTGCGCCCGCGATGGCCGCTGCAGGCCCAGCGCTACCAGGACTGGGCCCAGTCGATGGCGCTGCGCGCTGCCACCTCCTCGGTGGGGCGCAGCCTGCGCCAGGTGGAGCGCCGCATCAAGCAATGGGCCGGCCAGCCGATGCGGGAGTTGCGTGGCTTCGGTCGCTCCGAACGCGCCTTCTTCATGGCCCTGGCCGAGGCCGAAGAAGGCCGGCGCCCACGCTGGGCCGAACTGGCTGAGGCGAGCGGCTATGCCGATCAATCGCACCTGTGCCGCGAAACGCGCCGGGTGACCGGCTTTGCCCCCGACGATCTGATGCAGCGCCTGGCCCGCGATGAGGGCTTCTGGAGCTACCGGCTCTGGCAGTGAGCCCTGGGCCCGCCCGCCTCAGGGCATGGGCAGGCAGTGCAAGCGGGCCTCGCGCCGCGCCGCCGTGGCCGGGCCCAGCCCCTGCAGCACCACGCTGTCGAGCTCGGGCAGGTAGACCACGCTGGCCGGCCCGAGCACGGTGTAGCGCGGGCTGTCCTTCAGGTGCTCCTCGAACACCGCCTGCACGCCGCTGAGCACGTGCTCGATCACCAGGCGACGGCGCCCGGTGTAGAGGCGCTCGACTTTTTGCTCGGCCTTGTGCGCCCCCCTTTGCTCACTCTTTTGCTCACTCTTTTGTCCGGTGCGCACCGGGGCCAGGCGGGTCTGGCCCTCAAAGCTCAGGCGCAGGCGCAAGGCGCCGTCGTGGCTCAGGCACTGGCCTTCCAGGCCACTGAGGCAACGCGGGGGCAGGGCCAGTTCCTCATCGGGCAGGGGGTGCAGTTCGGGCTCTTGCAGGCGCTCAGGCGATTGGGCCTTGAGTCGGGGGCAAGCCCGGCCCCCGGGGTCGCTCTCCAGGGCCCACAAATGCGTCGGGGCCGCGGCTGGGGCCACGCCACCGGCCTGTGCCGCGCTGGCCAGAAAGTACTGCCCTTGATCGCTGCGCCACCAATGCCAGGCGGAGACGCCCGCCCCCAGCGGCTCAGGCCCGGTCATGGCACGCACTGGCCAGGGGCCGCGCACGGCCTCCAGGGCCCACGAAGCAGGAAGGAACAGGCCCAGCAGGGCCAGCGCAAACACGACACGCATCAGGCGATCCGGGGTAAGACAGGCCCCGCAGTTTAGGGCCTGCTGCCAGGGCCTGACGCGCCGGCCCCCTCCTCAGCCCCTTGCCCAAGCCGATGTCAGCGCCGTGCCAGTGCCGCCTCGCGCAGCCCCTGCAGGGTGCCTGCGGGGGTGATGGCCTCGGGGTCGAGCAGGCAGTGCAGGATGGCCGGCAGGCCACTGGCCCGGGCCCGCGCCAGGGCGGGGGCGAAGTCCTCGGTGCGCTCGACCCGCTCGCCATGGCCGCCGAAAGCCTGCGCATAGGCGCGGAAATCGGGGTTCTTCAAGGCGGTGCCACTGACGCGACCCGGGTACTCACGCTCCTGATGCATGCGGATGGTGCCGTACATGGCGTTGTCCAGCAGCACCACGATCAGGGGCAGGCCGTACTGCACCGCCGTGGCGAACTCCTGGCCGTGCATCATGAAGTCGCCGTCGCCGGCAAACACCACCACCTCGCGCTGCGGCCACAGGCGCTTGGCACCCACGCCGGCCGGCAGGCCATAGCCCATGGAGCCGCTGGTGGGCGCCAGCTGGCTGGCGAAGTGGCGGAAGGGCCAGAAGCGGTGCACCCAGGTGGCGAAATTGCCTGCGCCGTTGCAGAAGATGCTGTCGGCCGGCAGCGCCTCACGCAGGTGCTGCATCACCGCGCCCATCTGCAACGGGCCAGGGATGCGGATGGGTGCCGGATCGCTCCAGCGCAGGTAATCGGCATGGGCCTCGTCAGCCCGGGCCCGGTCTGGCACGGGCGACGGCAGCGGCAGCTGCGCCAGCGCAGCCGCCAGGGCCTGCGGCGTGGCGTGGATGGCCAGCTCGGGGCGGTACAGGCGGCCCAGCTCGTCGGCATCGGCATGCACATGCACCAGCGGCTGGCCGGGGTTGGGGATGCCGAGCAGCTCATAGCCTTGCGAGGGCACCTCGGACAGGCGCCCCCCCACCAGCACGATCAGATCGGCCTCGCGGATGCGGGCCAACAGGCGCGGGTTGACGCCCAGACCCAGGTCGCCCGCATAGCAGGGGTGTTCGGCACTGAACAGCATCTGGCGCCGGAACGAACAGGCCACGGGCAGCGCGTGGGCCAGGGCAAAGGCCTCGAACTGGCGCGCCGCCTCGGCCGACCAGCGCGAGCCGCCCACGATGGCGATGGGCCGCTGGGCGGCCTGCAGGCGCTGCTGCAGCGTGGCCAGTTCGGCCGGCCCCGGGTGCGTCTCGGGCACGGCAAAGGGCTGGGCATCAGCCACGCTCGCGGCCTGGGTCAGCATGTCTTCGGGCAAGGCCACCACCACCGGGCCGGGCCGGCCCGAGGTGGCCACCTGGAAGGCGCGCGCCACCAGCTCGGGCACCCGGGCCGGGTCGTCGATCTGCACCACCCACTTGCTCATGGTGCCGAACACGGCGGCGTAATCGAGCTCCTGGAAGGCCTCGCGCCCCATCGCGCCGCGCGCCACCTGGCCCACGAAAAGAATCAGGGGCGTGGAGTCCTGGTGCGCGATGTGGATGCCGGCGGCCGCATTGGTGGCCCCCGGCCCCCGCGTGACAAAGCAGATGCCGGGTCGGCCGGTGAGCTTGCCCTGGGCCTCGGCCATCATGGCCGCGCCGCCCTCCTGCCGGCACACGGTCACCGCGATGTCGGCGTCGTGCAAGGCATCGAGCACGGCCAGGTAGCTTTCGCCGGGCACGCAGAAAAGCTGCTGCACCCCGTGGGCCAGCAACTGGTCCACCAGGATCTGGCCCCCGGTGCGGGCGTTCGGGGAAGAAGGAATGGCGTGTGTCATGGTCAGGAGCACCGCCGCTCAGCGCGCGGCGTAACTTTCAAGAGGCAGGTCATTGGGGTTGGCAATGAGTTGGCGCAGGGCCGTGCTCATGGACAGGTTCAGCGGCGTCTGGCGTGGCGGAATCGGCTCCAGGAACCACTTGGCGTACAGGCGATCCAGTTCGCCTGATTTCATCAGGGCCCGGATCGCGCCGTCCACCGCCGTCTTGAAGGCCGGGTCGTCCTTGCGGAACAGCAGGGCGATGGGCTCGGAGCCCAGTGGCTCGCCCACGATGCGCCAGGCCTGGGGCGTCTTGGAATTGGCAATGATGCCGGCCAGCAGGTTGTCATCGAGCACAAAGGCATCGGCCCGGCCCGACTCCAGGATCAGAAAGCTCTCCAGGTGGTCCTTGCCGAGCGAGGTCTTGAGCGTGAGGTTCTGCGCGCGCTCCAGTTTGCGCAGCAACTGGACCGCCGTGGTGCCGGTGGTGGCCGCCACGGTGCGGCCAGCCAGCTGGGCCACCGAGGTGATGCCCGAGTCGGCGCGCACCGCCATGCGCACCTCGCTGACATAGGTGGTCAGGGCGAAGGCCACCTGCTGCTGTCGCGCCAGGTTGTTGGTGGTGGGGCCGCAGCCGATGTCAACCGTGCCGTTGCTCACCAGCGGCAGCGTGTTCTGGGCCGTCAGGGCCATGTACTCCAGCCGGGCCTTGGGCACGATGTCCTTCAACACACGCTCGCACAGCTCGACGTGGTAGCCCACAAAACGCTCGTTGGCCCCCAACGCATAGGCCATGGGTGGCGAGGCTTCGCGCACCCCCAGCACCACCTTGCCGCTGGTTCGGATCTTGTCCAGCGTGCCCTCAGCCGGTGCGGGGGTCTGGGCCTGCGCCAGCAGGGCGCCAGTGGCCAGCACCAGACTCAAGGACCTGCTCAGGGATCTGGCCAGCCAGGCCGGGAAACCGCTCGATGTCATGGGCGTGCTCCTTTGGGGGTGAGGCCGTCTGACGCGGCCGTTGGGTTACAAAACGTTCAATATCAGCCAAAGACGAGACTTGCGATACCGATAAATCCTCAGCACTTGATTCCCATTGCTCATCAAGTAGCCCCCAAGCCCGGTTTGGCCTGGGTTATCGTGTGGCCTGCCTCATGACGTGAAGACATCACATGCTGCGCCGCAACCTGCTGCCCCCCATCCCCGGCCTGCTGGCCTTTGAAGCCGCGGCGCGCCACGGCAGCATCTCGCGCGCCGCCGCCGAGCTGCACCTGACCCAGGGCGCGGTGTCGCGCCAGATCCACCAGCTGGAGGAGCAACTGGGCCTGGCCCTGTTCCACCGCGTGCGCCAGCGGGTGGTGCTGACCGACCCGGGCCGCATCTATGCCGGCGAGCTGCGCCCTCTGCTGCGCCAGCTCAGCGACACCACCCAGAAGGTGATGGGCTTTGCCGGCGACGGCGGGGTGCTGAACCTGGCCGTGCTGCCCACTTTCGGCACCCGCTGGTTGACCCCGCGGCTGGGCCGCTTCATGGCCCAGCACCCGCAGGCCAGCCTGAACCTGGCCACCCGCACCGAACCCTTTGACTTTGCCAGCGAGCCCTTTGACGCCGCCATCCATTTCGGCGCGCCGCACTGGGCCGGCGCCACCTGCTACCCCCTGATGCGCGAAGAGGTGGTGGCCCTGAGCAGCCCGGCCTACCAGCGCGAGCAGGGCCTGCGTCGCGTGGCCGATCTGGCGCGCGCCGTGCGCCTGCAACAGACCACCCGCCCCACACTGTGGGCCGACTGGTTTTCGGCGGCCGGCCACCCGGTGGCCCAGGCGGCGCGCGGGCCGCGCTTCGAACAGTTCTCGATGATTGCCCAGGCCGCCGTGCATGGCCTGGGGGCGGCGCTGCTGCCGCGCTTTCTGGTGCAGGAGGAGATCGACAGCGGCGCCCTGGTGCCCTTGCCAGGCCCGCACCTGCAAGGGCCTGATGCCTACCACCTGGTGGTGCCCGATGCGCGCGCCGAAACCCCGCTGGTCCAGGCCCTGCGCGACTGGCTGCTGGCGGAGTGCGCGGGCAAGCCCTGAGTCTTCTCAAGAGGGCAGCGGGATACGATAGGCGGTTTGCCTTTCGCCCCCCGGAGTCGTCCATGAATCGCCACCTGTTGCTGCTGACGCTGTGTCAGGGCCTGTTCCTGACCAACAACGTGGTGTTCATTGCCATCAACGGCCTGGTCGGGCTGAGCCTGGCCCCCGTGAGCTGGATGGCCACCCTGCCGGTGATGGGCTATGTGGTGGGCGGCGCCTTGTCCACCGCCCTGGTGGCCCGCTCGCAGACCCGATTCGGGCGTCGGGGCTCGTTCCAGATCGGGCTGGCGGTGGCGTTTGTGTCGGCGCTGACCTGCCTGGTGGCGGCGCTCACCCGGCAGTTCTGGCTGCTGTGCGGGGCCACCCTGGTGGCGGGCTATTACAGCGCCAATGGCCAGTTGTACCGCTTTGCAGCCGCCGAATTGGCCGCCCCCGCGTTCCGCGAAAAGGCGGTGTCGCTGGTGCTGGCCGGCGGACTGATCGGTGCCGTGGCCGGGCCCAACCTGGCCAAGTACACACGCGACCTGGGTGCCGTGCCGTTTGCCGGGGCCTATGCAGCGCTGATGGGGGTGGCCTTGCTGGCCATGGCCTGCATGTCGCTGATCCGCTTTCCTGAAACGGCCCGGCCCGGACAGGGCAGATCGGCCCCGGTCGGGCGACCGCTGGGCGAGATCATGCGTCAGCCCGTGTTTGTGGTGGCGGCCCTGAGCGCGGCACTGGGCTACGGCGTGATGAACCTGCTGATGGCCGCCACCCCGCTGGCCATGCAGGTGTGCGGTCTGGGTTTTGACGATGCAGCCGTGGTGCTGGAGTGGCACGTGGTGGGCATGTTTGCCCCGGGCTTCGTCACCGGCCACCTGATCAAGCGCTATGGGCCTTTGCCGGTGATGGGGGTGGGCGTGCTGCTGAACGCGGCCTGCGTGATGGTGGCCCTGAGCGGAGTGGAGCTGCAGCAGTTCCTGGTGGCGCTGTTCCTGCTCGGCCTGGGCTGGAACCTACTGTTCACCGGCGCCACCACGCTGGCCATGCGCGCCTACCGGCCCGAAGAAAAAGACCGGGCCCAGGCGGCGATCAATTTCTGTGTGTTCGGCACCATGGCCTTCACGGCCTTTGCCTCGGGTGCTCTGGTGACCACCCAGGGCTGGAGCCTGCTCAACCTGGGCTCGCTGCTGCCGGTGCTGCTGACGGGCCTGGGCCTGGGCTGGCTGGGCTGGCAACAACGGCGCAGCCTGGCCAGGGCCTGATCAGGCCGGCAGTGGCGCGAAGTGCTTGTCGAGCCAGGCCTGCAGGCAGGCCAGCACCGGGGCGGGATCCAACTCGTTGAAAAGCTCGTGGTAGAGCGCCGGGAACTCAGCGCTTTCGACGCACGAGGGAGCGGCGGCGGCAAAGGCCCGACTGCCTGCGGGCGCCACCAGGCGATCATCGCCCGCGAACATCAGCAGGCTGGGCACGCGCCAGCGCGCCGCCTGGGCCACCACGGCCGGCCCCCCCCGGGCGATGAAGCTGGCCAGGCGCGCCGAGATGCGGTCGTGCACCAGCGGGTCGGCCAGATAGGCACGCACCACCTCGGGGTCGTGCGACAGGTATCGGGGCTGCAGGCCATTGCCCACACGCAGATGGGGCAGCCAGCGCGGCAACACGGCCAGCAGCAGCTTTTGCACCGGGCTGAGGCCGGCATCCAGGGCGGGCGAGGACAGCACCAGGCCATCGACCCGGCTCGCGTAGCGGGCCACGAACTGGGCCGCCACCAAGCCGCCCATGCTGTGGCCCAGCAGGATCAGCGGGGTGTCGCGCGGGTGCCGCACCCGGGTGCTCTCGACCAGATCGGCCAGATCGTCGATCAGCCGGGTGTCGCTGCTGAGGCCGCCGCGCGGGCCACCGGACTCGCCGTGGCCGTACTGGTCATAACCCCGCACCACCAAGCCCCAGCCATTGAGCTGGCGGGCCAGCGCGTCGTACCGGCCGGCGTGCTCACCCAGGCCGTGTACCAGCAGCACCACGGCGCGGGGCACGCGCCCCTCGGCCAGGGGCCAATCCTGCACCGCCAGGTTCTCGCCATCGGAGGCCGTGAAAGTGGACAGGGTCGAATCGGTGCTCATGGCGGGCCTGCGCGCGGATGGCCTGAACCGGCTCAGCCCGCCGCGGGGGCGGGCAGGCTCGCGATCACCTGAGCCACGGCGGCAGTGAGCTTCTTGGCGTAGGGCACATGCAGGAACTCGTTGGGGCCATGCGCGTTGCTCTTGGGGCCCAGCACGCCGCAAACCATCATCTGCGCCTGGGGGAAGCCCGCCGACAGCATGTTCATGAGCGGAATGGTGCCCCCCTGGCCGATGTAGCCGCACGAGGACCCAAAGTGCGCCTGCGAGGCCGAATTCAAGGCCTGTTCGAACCAGGGCGCCGTGTCGGGGGCATTCCAGCCGGTGGCGCCGCCATTGCTTTCGAAGGTGACCTTGGCCTGGTAGGGGGCGTTGTCTTCAAGCAGTTGCTTGAGTTCGGCCACGGCGCGGTCGGCCTGAACCAGGGGCGGCAGGCGCAAGCTGAGCTTGAACGCGGTGTAAGGACGCAGCACATTGCCGGCGTTCTGCAGGGTGGGAAAGCCATCGGCCCCGGTCACGCTCAGGGTCGGGGTCCAGGTGCGGGCCAGCAGGGCCTGCACCGGGTCGGTGGTGGTGGGCAGGGCGAAGGTACTGGCACCGCCACAGTCGTAGTGCGCCCAGGGGAAGCGCTTGTACAGCTCGTCGCCGAGGATGGCGGCGGTGGCCCGGGCCTGGGCCAGGCGTTCGGCGGGCACCTCGCAGTGGAAGCTGGCGGGCAGCAGGCGGCCGGTGGCGCTGTCTTCCAGGCGATCAAGCACCTGGCGCATGATGCGGAAGCTGGAGGGCACCAGGCCCGAGGCATCGCCCGAGTGCACGCCCTCGGTCAGGATCTCGACCTTCAGGGTACCGCTGGCCATGCCGCGCAGGCTGGTGGTGAGCCAGAGCTGGTCGTAATTGCCCGCGCCCGAGTCGAGGCAGATCACCAGGGCCACCTCGCCCAGGCGGGTGCGCAGGGCGTCGATGTAGGGCAGCAGGTCGTACGAGCCGCTTTCTTCGCAGGTCTCGATCAGGCCGACGATGCGGGGGTGGGGCGTGTTCTGGGCCTTCAGGGCCTGCACCGCAGCGATGCTGGCGTACACCGCATAGCCGTCATCAGCGCCGCCGCGGCCATACAGCTTGCCGTCTTCGTACTTGGGGGTCCAGGGGCCCAGATCGTTGCGCCAGCCGCTGAACTCGGGCTGTTTGTCCAGGTGCCCATACATCAGCACGGTCTGGCTGCTGTGGGCCTGGGTGGCGGCCACCTCGAAGAACAGCACCGGGGTGCGGCCTTCCAGGCGGATGATCTCCAGCGTGAGGCCTTCGACCTTCTGTGCCTCGACCCATTGCGCGGCATTGCGCAGCACGGTGTCGAGCAGGCCTTGCTGGGCCCAGTCGGCGGCGAAGGCCGGCGACTTGGCGGGAATGGCGATGTAGTCGGTGATCTGGCGCACCAGATCGCTGTCCCAACGCTGGCTGACCTCGGCCAGGGCCTGCTCGGGCTGGAAGACGGAAGAAGGAACACGGGCGTTCATGGGGCTCTCCTGGTTGCACGGTGCGCACGGCGCGAAGCCCGCGGCATGAGGCCGGGACCAGCACAGCGCCTTGATTTTGCCTCAGACCCAGCCGCCCCGCCGGGGCTTAGCTCAGGGCACTCAGCACGCCGCGCCGCGGCGCCGGGTTTCAGAGGGGAGCTCGCCGAACAAGGCCTTGTAGTCCTGCGAGAAGTGGCCCATGTGTGAAAACCCCCAGCAGGCCGCCACGGTCTGCACCGAGGCGTCGGCCGGCCCGGCCCGCAAGGCGCGCCGGCAGGCATTGAGGCGCACGGCCTTGAGGAACTCGGCCGGCGATTCGCCGAGCACGGCCTGGAAATGGTTTTGCAGCGTGCGCCGCGTCAGGTGCAGGCGCTGGCACAGCTCGTCCACGCCCAGGGCCTCGTGGCTGGGTTGCCGGGCCAGCTCGCGGGCGGCCATCACCAGGGCAAAGCGCCGCTGGGCTGCCGCTGGCCGGGGCGCGGCGCCCTCGGCCCCCGGACCGGCGCACAGCAGATGCAGCAACTGCTCAAGCCCGGCCTGCAGGGCCAGTCGGCCCCAGGGCAGGTCGACCTCGCCCGCCTGTCCGAGCTGCAGCAGTTGCTCAAAGGTCTGGCACAGGGCGGCATGCCGCTCTTCGCTCAGGGCGATGGCCTGGGCCGGGTGGGCCAGCCCCCGGGCCGCAGGGCCCAGACCGGCGGCCTCGGCCTGGGCTTGCAGCCAGTCCTGGTCGAGCACCACGCCATAGATGCCGAAATCGGGCGGGGTGCGCAGCTCGAAGCCCTCGCTGGCCCGCGCCCGCAACAAGGCACGCCCCTGGTCGGTGCGCTGGGCCTGCCCACAAAAGTGCAGGGGCTGCCGGCAATGGCGGTCGGCCAGGCCAAACCACACCGAGCCGGACCAGGGCGCGCATTGCTGGCTGGTCTGCCGCGAGGTGTGCTCATGGAACACCTGCAACCGCGGGCCATCGACCCACAGCTCACGCACCCGGCCCGAGAAACGCCCGCCCGAAAGCTGGTCGTACTGCTGCTGCCAGGCCGAAAGGAGGCCGGCGTGCTCGTCCACGTCGTCGCTGGTGCGCACGCGGTACTGCGGCAGGCCCATCGGCCCGCGGGTGGCCGGCGGCGAAAAGGCACGACCGGTAGAGGCCGAAGCAGGGTGCATGGGCAGTCGGACAGCAAAAAGTGATGGGGCCTCCAGTGCAGCAAGAAAAATGCCCGCGGGCAAGCTGCAGTGCAGCACCGGCGCGGGGCGGCACTGTCCCGAATCGGAAAAAATGCGCGCCGCTCCGGGCGGTTTTCCGATTCGGGATAGGACGCTGGCGTCGTCTTTGCTGCAATGGCAGGCAACGACCACCCACCGAGGCCCCACCATGAAACCAGCCGCTGCCGCCCCCACCGCCCACTTGAAAAAAGTGCTCGGCACCTTCCAGCTTTGGGGCATTGCCGTGGGCCTGGTGAT
Organism: Curvibacter sp. GW821-FHT01G03; assembly: GCF_059422285.1. NCBI lineage: Bacteria > Pseudomonadati > Pseudomonadota > Betaproteobacteria > Burkholderiales > Comamonadaceae > Curvibacter > Curvibacter sp. GW821-FHT01G03. The sequence continues at coordinate 212,115 of NZ_JBWKWP010000006.1, read as the reverse complement.
CTCGGGCGAATATTTCGGCTGGAGCTACGGCTGGGCCAGCGCCGGTACGCTGGGCTTTCTGGTGGCCACGCTGCTGGTGGCCACCATGTACACCACCTTCATCTTCAGCTTCACCGAGCTGTCCACCGCCATCCCGCACGCGGGTGGCCCCTTTGCCTATGCGCGCCGAGCCTTCGGACCGCTGGGCGGCTTTGTGGCCGGCTTTGCGACCCTGATCGAGTTCGTGTTCGCGCCACCCGCCATTGCGCTGGCGATCGGGGCCTACCTGAACGTGCAGTTTCCGGCCATCGACCCGAAGTGGATTGCGCTGGGCGCCTATGTGGTGTTCATCGCCCTGAACTGGGTGGGGGTGGGCATTGCGGCGGCCTTCGAACTGGTGGTGACGCTGCTGGCCATCTTCGAGCTGCTGGTGTTCATGGGCGTGGTGAGCCCAGGCTGGTCCTGGGCCCAGTTTGCCGCGCTGGGCTGGGCCGGCTCGGACGTGCTCAACGGCACCGCCGTGGCGGGCATCTTTGCCTCGATCCCGTTTGCGATCTGGTTCTTCCTGGCCATCGAGGGTGCGGCCATGGCGGCCGAAGAGGCACGCGACCCGCAGCGCACCATTCCGCGCGCCTACATCGCGGGCATCCTGACCCTGGTGAGCCTGGCCTTCGGGGTCATGATCATGGCCGGCGGGGTGGGCGACTGGCGCAGCCTGGCCAACATCAACGACCCGCTGCCCCAGGCCATGAAGGCCGTGCTGGGAGCCCACAGCGGCTGGCTGCACATGATGGTGTGGATCGGCCTGTTCGGGCTGGTGGCCTCGTTCCATGGCATTTTGATGGGTTACTCGCGCCAGATCTTCGCCCTGGCCCGCGCCGGTTACCTGCCGCGCACCTTCGCGGTGCTCAGCCCGCGCTTCCAGACCCCGCACCGGGCCTTGCTGGCCGGCGGCGCCGTGGGCGTGGCCGCGATCTTCAGCGACAACTGGATCGAGTTCGGCGGCCAGACCCTGACGGCCAACATCGTCACCATGTCGGTGTTCGGCGCCATCGTGATGTACATCCTCTCGATGGCCGCCCTGCTGCGCCTGCGCCGCACCGAGCCCGACATGCCACGCAGCTACCGCGCACCGTTCTACCCCTGGTTCCCGCTGCTGGCATTGGGCCTGGGCCTGATCTGCCTGGGCGCCATGGTGTGGTTCAACCCGGTGCTGGCCGGCCTGTTTGCCGCCCTGATGGGCCTGGCCTGGCTGTATTACATGGCCACCGCCCAGCACCGCGCCGACGCGGCCCCCGACGCCCTGCTGGACACCGGCCGCTGAGCCACCTGCCGGAGCCATTGCCATGCGCTACCACACCACCCTGGGCGGCCAGGGCTTCTTTTTCGAGGACCTGCGCCAGGTGATGGCCATGGCCAGCCCGGCACGCTCTGGCGACTACCTGGCCGGCCTGGGTGCCGCCACCGCGCAGCAACGCATGGCCGCCCGCCATGTGCTGGCCGAACTGCCGCTGACGGTGTTCCTCAGCGAAGCCCTGGTGCCCTATGAAAGCGACAACATCACGCGGCTGATCATGGACCAGCACGATGCCCGGGCTTTCGCGCCGGTGGCCCACCTGACGGTGGGCGACTTCCGCAACTGGCTGCTGGGCCCGGCTGCCGACACCGCCACACTCAGCGCACTGGCGCCCGGCCTGACACCGGAGATGGTGGCCGCGGTGAGCAAGCTCATGCGCAACCAGGACCTGATCGCGGTGGCGCGCAAGACCCGGGTGGTGACGCACTTTCGCAACACGCTGGGCCTGCCGGGCCGGCTGGCCGTGCGGCTGCAACCCAACCACCCGACCGACGACCTGCGCGGGGTGGCCGCCTCGGTGCTGGACGGGCTGATGATGGGTGCGGGCGATGCGGTGATCGGCATCAACCCGGTGTCGGACAGCCTGCCCACGCTGGCCCGGCTGTGCCATGGCTTTGACGAGCTGATCCAGCGCCTGGCGATCCCCACCCAGGCCTGTGTGCTGACCCATGTGACGAACACGCTGCAGCTGATCGAGGGTGGGGTGCCGGTGGACCTGGTGTTCCAGTCGATCGGCGGGACCGAGCTGACCAACCGCAGCTTCGGCGTGAGCCCCGAACTGCTGGACGAGGCCTGCGCCGCCGCCCGCTCGCTGCAACGCGGGACGCTGGGCCAGAACGTGATGTATTTCGAGACCGGCCAGGGCAGCGCCCTGTCGGCCAATGCCCATGGCGGGGTGGACCAGCAGACTTGCGAGGCCCGCGCCTATGCGCTGGCGCGGCGCTACCAGCCCTTGCTGGTGAACACGGTGGTGGGCTTCATCGGGCCCGAGTACCTGTACGACGGCAAGCAGATCATCCGCGCGGGCCTGGAGGATCATTTCTGCGGCAAGCTGCTGGGCCTGCCCATGGGTTGCGACATCTGCTACACCAACCATGCCGAAGCCGACCAGGACGACATGGACACGCTGAGCGTGTTGCTGGCCAGCGCCGGGCTGAACTTTCTGATCGGAGTGCCCGGGGCGGACGATGTGATGCTCAACTACCAGAGCACCTCGTTCCACGATGCGCTGTTCCTGCGCGAGACCCTGGGCCTGCGGCGGGCCCCCGAATTCGAAGCCTGGCTGCAAGCCCAGCAGATCACCGACGCGGCCGGGCAGTTGCTGAACCCGGCCCAGGGCCATCCCTTGCTGAGCCACTTGGGCAGCCTGGGCCTGGAGGGCGGCGCATGACCCCCCCGGCACAAGCCCCCATGGATCCTTCGGCACCGGATCAGCCCGAGGGCGTGACCCCCATGCCCTGGACCGCCTGGCGCCGCAGCACACCGGCGCGCATCGCGCTGGGCCGGGCGGGGGTGGCCATTCCGACCGACGAGACCCTGCGCTTCGGCCTGGCCCACGCCATGGCGCGCGACGCCATCCACACACCACTGGACACCCACGCCCTGCAGACCGCCCTGGAGCAAGCCGGCCACGCCGTGCTGCAGGTGCGCAGCCAGGCCGGCGACCGGACCCAATACCTGCGCCGCCCCGATCTGGGCCGCCGCCTGGACCCGGCCGACGCACAGCGCCTGCGTGCCCTGGCCGTCACCGGGGGCCCGCCGCCCGAGGTGTGCGTGGTGGTGGGCGATGGCCTGTCTTCGCTGGCGGTGCAACGCCATGCCGCCCCGTTGCTGGCGGCCTTGCTGCCGCACCTGGCGCCGGGCTGGCGCCTGGCGCCGGTGGTGCTGGTGCAACAGGCCCGGGTGGCCGTGGCCGACGAGGTGGGTGAGGCCCTGGGTGCCCGCCTGAGCGTGATCCTGATCGGCGAACGCCCCGGCCTGAGCTCGCCCGACAGCCTGGGCATCTACCTGACCCATGGGCCCCGGGTGGGCCGCCACGACGCCCAGCGCAACTGCATTTCCAACGTGCGCCCAGAGGGCCTGGCCTACCCGCAGGCCGCGCACAAGCTGGCCTGGCTGATCCGCCAGGCGCTGCAGCGCGGCTTGAGCGGCGTGGACTTGAAGGACGAGAGCGAGGCCGAGGCCTGGCTGCCCGGCACCACGCCGCCCACCGATTCACTTGTCAGCGTTCCCCCCTCATCCCAGGAGAAAACATGAAGACCCCTGCCTTGCTCCGCCTCGCCCCCCTGACTCTGGCCCTGAGCCTGCTGGCCGCCCTGGCCAGCACCGGCTGCAGCAGCCCCCCGACCGCCGTCCAGGCCGCCGCCCAGACCCTGGCCCCCGGGCAGTGGGAGAGCTTCAACCGCCAGCAGATCAACGATTTGATCGCGCGCCTGGGCAAGACCAGCGCCGGCTACAACCCGGCCAAGCCGCCCTATGTGGTGTTCGACTGGGACAACACCAGCGTGTTCCTGGACATCGAAGAGGCCGCGCTGATCTACCAGCTCGAAAACCTGCGCTTTGGCGCCAGCCCCGAGCAGCTGGAAGTGGCCTTGCGCCGAAACATCCCGGCCACCCCTTTCAAACCCGCCAACAACAACGCGGCGGGTCAGTTGGTGAGCATTGAGACCATCGTGCCGGACATCCTGGACAGCTACCGCTGGCTGTACACCCACTACAGCGGACTGAAGGGCCAGCAGCCCCTGGCTGAAGTGAAGCGCAGCCCGCACTACCAGGCCTTCCTGACCAAGGTGCGCTACCTGTACGAGGCCATCGGCGACACCTTCGACCACGACACCGCCTACCCCTGGGTGACCTATCTGTTTGCCGGCATGACCGAGGCCCAGGTGCGCCAGCTGACAGTGGACACCGTGCAGTGGCAGCAGACCCAGCCGGTCGAGAAGGTGAAGTGGAGCACCCCGGCCGAGCTGCCGGGCCGCGCCGGGCTGGTGTCGGTGAGCTGGAAGAACGGCCTGCGCCTGGTGCCCGAAATGCAAGACCTGTACGGGCGCTTCAAGGCCGCCGGCTTTGACGTGTGGGTGTGCTCGGCCTCCTTTGTGGACGTGATCAAGGAGATCTCGTCCAACCCGGCCTTCGGCTACCAGGTGAAGGAAGGCCATGTGCTGGCCATGGAGCTGGAGCGTGACGCCCAGGGTCGCATCCTGCCCGATTACCGCCATGGCTATGACCAGACCCAGGGCCCGGGCAAGACGCGCAGCATCCAGCGCTTTCTGGTCAGCCGCTACGGCTACGGGCCCGCGTTCATCGCGGGCGACAGCGAGGGCGACCAGAACATGATGGCCGACTTCAGCGAGACCCAGAAGGTGCTGATCGTGAACCGCCTGCGCGACCCCAAGAGCGCCATCGGCCAGTTCTCGGCGATGGCGGTGCAGAACTACGGCAAGCCCGACACACGCTACCTGCTGCAGGGCCGCGACGACAACACCGGCCGCTTCGTGCCCAGCCAGTTGCACACCCCGCTGGGGGCGACGGTCGCCAAGGCGCTGAAGTAACGCCGATCAGCGCCCGAGCAGCGGCTGAGAGGATTGGAAAATGGCCACCGCCTGCGCCAGCCGCTCCGCCTGATCGGTGAGGCTGGCGGCGGCCGCGGCCGACTGCTCGACCAGCGCGGCATTCTGCTGGGTCATCTGATCGAGCCCACCCACGGCGGTGTGCACCTGGCTCAAGCCCTGGGACTGTTCACCGGCCACCAACGAGATGTCGGCAATGATGTGCTTGACGCGCTGCACCGAGGCCATGATGTCGTCCATGGTGCGGCCCGCGACATGCACCTGTTGGGTACCGGCCTCAACTTTCTCGGCCGATTGGCTGATCAGCGATTTGATCTCACGGGCGGCCTCGGCGCTGCGCTTGGCCAGGTTGCGCACCTCGCTGGCCACCACCGCGAAGCCGCGGCCCTGCTCGCCGGCCCGTGCCGCCTCGACCGCGGCATTGAGTGCGAGCAGATTGGTTTGAAACGCAATGCTGTCGATCACGCCCGTGATGTCGGCGATTCGGCTGGAACTGGCGTGGATCGCCTCCATCGTGCTGACCAGACGGCGTACCGCCTCGCCGCCACGCTCGGCCACCTGGGCGGCGGAACCCGACAGGTCGTTGGCCTGCCGCGCTGACTCGGCCGAGTGCTGCACCGTGACGGTCAGCTCCCCAAGGCTGGAAGCAGCCTGAGCCAGGTGGCTGGCCGTCTGCTCGGTGCGGTGGCTGAGATCGAGGTTGCCAATCGAGATCTCCCGGCTGGCCGCCTCGATGCTGCTGGTTGACGCATGCACCTGGGAGACCGCGTTGTGCACACGCTGCAGTGCCTGTTGCAAGACCTGGGCGGCCGGGGTTTGGAAGACCAGACCGGAGACATCGAGTCGAAGCCGGTCGCCGTCCCGGACCTGCGCCACCAGCCGGGCCAGTTCGGCCCCCTCCAGGCCGGCACGGCGCATGGCCACCGCGAACACCACCTCGAGAGAGGTCTGGATCACCACGTAGACGGCATGCAGCACGACACGGGCGAAATCGGGCTGGGTCACGCAGTAGACGCCGAAACCCGCCGCCTGCAGACGGTCAAAGAGCACGTGATGCACGGCAAAGAGCAACGCCGCCAGAACGATGGGGCGCCAGTCGCGGTACACCAGCAACAGCGCCAGCGTCACAAACACTCCGAAGTGGTATTCGACCTGCCCCTGGGCCAGTTGGATGTGCAACATGACCAGCGCGGCCAACCCGACGGTGAGCAGCAAGCGCGACAACAGGGTGGCCGGGGCCAGGGCCGACCCCATGACCCCCACCAGCAACAAGGGCAGGGCCACGCTCAGTGCCAGCCACAGCGTGCCATGGGCCCAGCCCAGCACCAGCGCAGCCACCGCGCTCAAGGCCATGGCCGCCAGGATCATGCGGTCCGGCCAGCGTGGCTGGGCGCCACTGGAGGGGTCGATTCGACGGAGATCAGCGGACCGTTCGAGTTCGTTGCTCATGGAAACAACCTTTGAGGACGTTTGTGACTGTGACCGAATGGATCACATTGTGACTATTTAGTCTCAAACGGTGGCGATAAGCCGCCCAACGGTTGTTGGCTTGTCAACGGTGCCAGGGTTTGCCCCCAGGCAGGCTGGGGCTCACCCCAGATGGAAGGCCTGGATGGCCTCGGACAGGCGCGTGGCCTGGTCGCGCAGGCTGGCGGCGGCGGCGGCCGACTGCTCCACCAAGGCCGCGTTCTGCTGGGTCATCTGATCGAGCTGGTTGACCGCCCCATTGACCTGGCCGATGCCGTTGGACTGCTCGACCGCGGCCGACGAGATCTCCCCCACGATGTCGCCGACCCGGTGCACCGAACTGACGATGTCGCTCATGGTGGTGCCGGCGCTGCCGACCAGTTGGGCCCCGGATTCGACGGCCTCGACCGAGTTGCCGATCAGGGACTTGATCTCGCGCGCAGCCTGGGCGCTGCGCTGGGCCAGGGTGCGCACCTCGCCGGCCACCACCGCAAAGCCCCGCCCCTGCTCACCGGCGCGCGCGGCCTCGACCGCGGCATTGAGCGCCAGGATGTTGGTCTGGAAAGCGATGCCGTCGATGACGCCGATGATGTCGGCGATCTTGCGCGAACTGTGGTGGATGGCGTCCATGGTCTTGACCACCTCGCCCACCACCGCACCGCCTCGGGCCGCCACCTCGGCGGCGGAGGCCGCCAGTTGGTTGGCCTGGCGGGCGGCATCGGTGGACTGCTGTACGGTGGCGGTGATCTGCTCCATGCTCTGCGCAGTCGACTGCAGGCTGCTGGCCGTCTGCTCGGTGCGCATGCTCAGGTCCTGGTTGCCGTTGGCAATCTCGACGCTGGCGTTGGTGATGCCCTCGACGGCCGAGCGCACCTGCAGCAACAGGCGCAGATAGAGCTGGCGCATGGCGTCGACCTCGCGCACCAGGGCGCCGATCTCGTCCTGCCGCTCACTGCTGAAACTGCGGGTCAACTCGCCCTGCGCCACGGTGGTGACCGCCGCCGTGAGTTCGCGCAGGGGCTGGCTGACACGCCGGCGCAGCAGCCAGAACAGGCCGCCCCCCAGCCCCAGCACGGCCAGCGCAATCACGCCCCAGACCCAGCCCATGGTGGCACGGTGACCCGCCATGGCCTCGCGATCGGAGACCTCGGCCACCACCCACCAACCGTGGGTCTTGACGATCTGGCGCACAGCCCACGGGTTGACCAGATCAACACCGCGCAACGGAACCGCATCGTCGAGCACCAACTCACCGCTGTCGGTCTGGCGCAGCCGATCCAGAAAGGAGCCCGCCTGGGCCACCACTTCGAGCACCCGCTTGCCCGAGGCCTGGGGATGGGCCAGGAAGCGGGCCTCCTCGCTCGCCTTGCCCGGGTCAATCACATAAATGCCGCCGCTGTCGAAGAAGCGGGTTTCCTGGGCCTGTTTGAACACCGCGTCCTCGAAGATCGAGATGTCATTGCCCACGAACAAGGCGCCCACCACCTTGCCGGCGTCGTCCTTGACCGGCTCGTAGTGCGTCATGTAGGGCTTGCCGAACAGCACGGCACGGCCGGTGTAGGTCTGCCCCGCCTGCAGGCGCGCATACGCAGGGTGCTGCCGGTCCAGCAAAGTCCCCATGGCACGTTCTCCGTCGGGCTTTTTCAGCGAGGTGGTGATGCGCAGGAAGTCATCCCCCTTGCGCGCAAAGACGGTGGCCACCCCCCCGGTGTCCTTGGTGAACTTGTCGACCTGACTGAAGTCGTTGTTGAGCGCAATCCCGTAGCTCTGCAGTTCACCGTTCTCCTCATTGAGGCTCATGGTGGGCTGGAAAGCCAGCTTGAAGGACTTGAAGGAGCGGCGCACCAGTTCGCGGGCGGTGGCATCTTGCGACTCCAGCACCTGCACCACGTTGTCGGCCTTGTCGGCCGCCAGAGCCTGCACCTGCTGGCGGGCCGTGCGTGCGGTGATGGTGCTGATGGCCAGACTGGCCGCCACCAGCACCCCGGTCAACATGACAATCGCCAGCAAGGAGACCTCGCGGGCCACGGATCGTTGGGCGCTGGAAGACGTGAGTTTGGCCATGGGGATTCCCTGTTCCAGGTCGGTGAGATGACACGCGGTCGGTGACCCGACCAAAACATTCTGAAACACCGGCAAAAACCCCGACACTGCGGGAATCCCGTAGCGATTCACATTTCAGGCGATCAAATTTATCAGATCACCCGATTCGAAGGCCTCAGGTGGTGGCGCGGCGCAACCAGCCCAGGCCCTCGGAGGTGCCCCCGGGGGTGACGCCACGGGCCGGGCGGTATTCGCAACCGATCCAGCCCTGGTAGCCCAGCTCGTCAATGACGCTGAACAGGTAGTCGAAGTTGAGTTCGCCCAGATCGGGTTCGTGGCGTTGCGGCACGCCCGCGATCTGCAGGTGGCCGACGCGGCCGGTGGGCAGGTACTGGCGCAGCTTCATGGCCACGTCGCCTTCGACGATCTGCAGGTGGTACAGGTCCATCTGCACCTTGAGGTTGGGTGCGCCCACCTCGGCGATCACGGCGTGGGCATCGTCTTGGCGGCTGAGGAAGAAGCCGGGCATGTCGCGCTGGTTGATGGGCTCGATCAGCACGTCGCGGCCCTCGCGCGCGGCCTCGGCCGCGGCCCAGCGCAGGTTGGCGACGTAGGTGGCCTGGTGCAGGGCACGGTCGGCGCCGGCGGGCAACATGCCGGCCATCAGGTGGATGCGCGGGCAGTCGAGCACGCGGGCGTACTGCAGCGCCAATGCGATGCCGGCGCGGAACTCGGCCTCGCGGCCCGGCAGCGAGGCCGTGCCACGGTCGCCAGCCACCTCCCAGGCCTGGGCGATGCTGGCCGCATCGGTGCCGCCGGGCGGGGCGTTGAACAAGGCCTGCGTGAGGCCATGGGCCTTCAACTGGGCCAGGATGTCTTCGGCGGCAAAGGCGTAGGGGAACAGGTACTCGACCGCCTTGAAGCCGTCACGGGCGGCGGCGCCGAAGCGCTCCAGAAAGGGCAGCTCGGGGTAGAGCATCGACAGGTTGGCGGCAAAGCGGGGCATGGGCGGGATCTCCGGACAGGAACAAGTTACCAACGCGCACCGAAAGTGGTGCGCAATTCATCAATCTGCGAGGCACTCAGGGGGCCCGGGCGGCCGGCACTGAGCAGCCACAGTCGGGCGGTCTCCTCCAGCTCTTCGAGCGTGGCCATGGCGGCCTCGGGGCTGTCGTGCCACACATTGGGCCCCAGGCGCTCCAGCATCACGGCGCGGATGGGCGCACCCTGCTCACCTTGACGGACGATGGCCTGGGCCACGGCCTGGGCCGCCTCGGGGGCACCGGGTCGGTGGTACGGAATCAGGGGCACGTGGCCGACCTTCATCACGAAGTAGGGCGTGAGGGCCGGCAGCAGCTCCAGGCCTGTGAAAGGCGCCACGGCGGGCAGGCCAGGCTGCAGGCTCAGGGCCACGCAATGGGTGCTGTGGGTGTGGATGACGCAGCGGGTGCCCGGGTCGAATCGGGTGGCGGCGTCATAGATCTGCCGGTGCAGCACGAGGGTTTTGCTGCCCCGGTCGCCCGACAGCTGCTGGCCCTGGGCGTCGAGTCGGGCCAGGCGGGCCGGGTCGAGCGTGCCTAGGCTGGCGTCGGTGGGGGTGATGAGGTAGCCGTCGTCCAGCCGCACGCTGATGTTGCCGGCGGTGGCATGCACGTAGCCACGCTCGAACAGGCTGCGGCCGACGCGGCAGATGGCCTCGCGGGCCTGGTTCTCGTTCATGGGCGGGCTCCGGTTCAGAGCAGGGCGAAGGCCTTGCTGAAGAAATCAAGCGAGCCGAAGTTGCCCGACTTGAGCGTGAGGTGCAGCCCCCCCTCGCCAGCCACCGGCGAAGCGGCATGGCACCAGGGCACGCCCGGGTCGATCTGCGGGCCGATCTGCATCTGGGCGATCTCGAGCGCCTGCACGCAGGCGCCCGAGGTCTCGCCCCCGGCCACCACCAACTGGCGCACGCCCAGGGCCACCAAGCCACGGGCGATGGCGGCCACGGCGTGCTCGACCATGGCGCCGGCCTCGGCCACGCCCAGTTGGCCCTGCACGGCCTTGACGGCAGCGGGCTCGGCGGTGGAGTACACCAGCACCGGGCCGCTGGCCAGCAGGGGGGCGGCCCAGGCCAGGGCCTGGCCGACCACGTCTTCACCGGCGGCCAGCTGGATCGGGTCGAGGGCCAGCGCAGGGCGGCCGCTGGCGATGAAATGCGCCACCTGCTGGTTGGTGGCCACCGAGCAGCTGCCCGAGACCACGGCCTGCAGGCCTTGCGCGGCCGGCAGGGCCGCAGCCTGCGGTGAAGGGGCGAGGCCGAAGTTGTGCGGCAGGGCAATCGCCACGCCCGAGCCCGCCGTGAGCAGGGGCAGATCGGCCAGGGCCGGGCCCATGCGCAGCAGGTCGTCGTTGGAGATGGCGTCGACCACGGCCACGCCCACGCCTTCGGCGCGCAGGGCAGCAATGCGCTCGCGCACGGCCTCTGCACCCCGGGCCACCACGGCATAGTCGATCAGGCCGACCCGGCGTTGGGTCTGGGCCTGCATGACGCGCACCAGGTTGGCGTCGGTCATGGGGGTGAGCGGGTGGTTCTGCATGCCGCTCTCGTTGAGCAGGCCGTCACCGGCAAACAGGTAGCCCTTGAACACCGTGCGCTTGTTGTCGGGGAAGGCCGGGGTGGCGATGGTGAAATCGGTGCCCAGCGCATCCATCAGGGCCTCGGTGACGGGGCCGATGTTGCCCTCAGGGGTGCTGTCGAAGGTGGAGCAGTACTTGAAATAGATCTGGCGCGCGCCCTGGGCCTGCAGCCATTGCAGCGCGGCCAGCGATTGGGCCACGGCCTCGGACGGGGCGATGGTGCGTGACTTGAGGGCCACGACCACGGCGTCCACCTCGGCGGCCAGGGGCCCGGTGGGCACGCCGATGGTCTGCACCACGCGCATGCCGGCGCGCACCAGGTTGTTGGCCAGGTCGGTGGCGCCGGTGAAGTCGTCGGCGATGCAGCCGAGGGCGATCTTGTTCATGGGGTTCAGGCCTTCAGGGGCAAGGTCACGGCGCCAGGGTTTTCGCGCACGTAGTCTCGGATGATGGTTTCGAAATCGGCGTCGGGCAGCAGGCCCAGGGCCTGGGCCCGGCGCGCCGCGATGCGGCTGGGCCAGCTGGTGACGATGGCGGCTACGCGCGCGTCGGGCAGCCAGTCGATCAGGGCGGTGGCGGCCGGGCCGGCCACGCGCTCCAGGGCCTGGGCCATCTCACCCACGGTGGTGGTGATGGCCGGCAGGTTGAGGGCCACACGGGGGCCCCACTCGGCATCGCTGGCCTGGGCCGCGCGCAGCAGCCCGGCGATGGTGCGCCCGGGCGACGACAAGGCCACCGGGGTGTCGGGCGACACCGGGCAGTTGGCGCGCTGACCGGCCAGGGGCTCGCGGATCATGCCGCTCAGGAAGCTGGAGGCCGCACCATTGGGGCGGCCAGGGCGCACGCTGACGGTCATCAGACGCACGTTGCGGGCACGGATGAAGCCCTTGCGACCAAAGTCGGCCACCAGTTGCTCGCCAACAAACTTCTGCACGCCATAGCTGCCTTGGGGTGTGGGCAGGGTGAGGTCTTCGATGACCTCGGGCAGGGGCAGCTCGGGCGAGCTGCCGAACACCGCCACCGAGCTGGAGAACACCAGCGTGGGCACGGTCTTCAAGGCACGGCAGGCCTGCAGCAGGCCGAGGGTCGCGTCAAGGTTGCTGTGCAGGCCCAGGTCCATGTCGGCCTCGCACTCGCCACTGACGGCCGCGGCCAGGTGGTAGACCAGCGCGGTGTCGGCCGCGGGCAGCAGGCCGGCGGCCAGTTGCTCGTTGAGGTCGCCACCCAGGTAGGCAATGCGCGGGTCGACGGCCAGGTCGGCCGGCGGCGGCATGCGGTCGGCCAGGGTGATGCGGGTGATCGCGGCCGCGGGGGCGCCCGCCAGGCTGAACGGGCCGGCAGTCAGCAGGGTGCGGGCCAGGCGGGCGCCGAGGAAGCCGCAGCCGCCGGTGATGAGGATGTGCATGAGGGGTACTCCGAAGCAAGCAGGGGGTGAAGGCTCAGCCGATTGTCATTCGGCGCCCGGCAACTGGATGCCCGGGAAAATCTTGATGACCGCACTGTCGTCCTCACGACCGTAACCCGCGGTAGAGGCCTGCATGAACATCTGGTGCGCGGTGCTGGACAGGGGCAGCGGGAATTTGCTGGCGCGCGCGGTGTCGAGCACCAGGCCCAGGTCCTTGACGAAGATGTCGACCGCCGACAAGGGGGTGTAGTCGGCCGCCAGCACATGCGCCATGCGGTTTTCGAACATCCAGCTGTTGCCGGCGCTGTTCGTGATCACCTCGTACAAGGCCTTGGCCTCGACGCCTTCGCGCAGGCCCAGGGCCATGGCCTCGGCGGCGGCGGCGATGTGCACGCCGGCCAGCAGCTGGTTGATGATCTTGACCTTGCTGCCGGCGCCGGCGCGCTCGCCCAGGCGGTAGACCTTGGCGGCCATGGCATCGAGCAGGGGGCCAACCTTGTCGTAGACGGCCGGCCGGCCGGCGGTCATCATGGTCATCTGAGCACTGGCGGCCTTGGCGGCACCGCCCGAAATGGGCGCATCGAGGTAGCCCAGGCCCAGGGCCTCCAGCCGGCCTTCCAGGGCGGCCGACCAGTTGGGGTCGACGGTGGAGCACATCACGAACACGGCGCCGGGCGACATGGCGGCGGCGCAGCCGCCTTGTCCGTCAGCGCCGAACAGCACGGCCTCGGTCTGGGCCGCGTTGACCACCACCGAGACCACCACGTCGGCCCCTTGCGCCGCCTCGGCCGGCGAGGCGCAGGCCCGGCCACCCTGGGCTGCAAAGGCGTCGGCCACCTCGCGGCGCACGTCAAACACCTGCAAGTCGTGGCCGGCACGGCGCAATGATGCGGCCATGCCGCTGCCCATGGCGCCCAGGCCGATGAATCCGATGGTGCTCATGTGAAGGTTCCTTTTTGACTTGTCTGGAAGGGGTGAAAAGAGGGGCTGGCTCAGCGGTTGACCAACTGCCTGGGTGTGAGCCACACCAGCACGGCGCCCACCACCAGTGAGGCTGCCAGCACGTACATGCCGATGGCGGTGCTGCCGGTCAGGTCTTTCAGATAGCCGATCAGGTAGGGGCTGGCAAAGCCGGCCAGGTTGCCGACCGAATTGATGGCGGCGATGCCGGCAGCGGCAGCCGTGCCCGATAAAAAGGCCGTGGGCAAGGACCAGAACAAGGGGGCGCAGGTCAGCACGCCAGCCGCGGCCAAGGACAGGAAGACCAGCGAGACCACGGTGTTGTCGGCAAACGAGGCCGCCACGGCAAAGCCCACCGCGCCCATCAGGGCCGGGATGATCAGGTGCCAGCGGCGTTCGCGCAGGCGGTCGGCGCTGCGGCCGAACAGGTTCATGGCCACGATGGCGCACAGGAAAGGGATGGCGCTGAGCAGGCCGATGTTGAAGTTGCCTTTGACGCCGGTGGCCTTGACCAGGGTGGGCAGCCAGAAGGTGAGGGCGTACTGGCCCATCACGAAGGCGAAGTAGATGGCAGCCATCCACCAGATGCGGGCGTCGGTGAAGACGGCGGCCACGGTGTGCGGGCCCTTGCTGCCATGGGCCTGATCGAGGTCGATCTCATGCTGGATCAGGCGCTTTTGCTCTGGGCTGAGCCATTGGGCCTCGGCCACGTTGTTGTCCAGGTAGGCCAGCACGGCCAGGCCGATCACCAGGGCGGGCACGGCCTCGATGACAAACATCCACTGCCAGCCACTGAGGGCGGCCGTCTGGTGGAAGGACTCCATGATCCAGCCCGACAGCGGGTTGCCGAAGATGCCAGCCACGGGAATCGCCGACATGAACACGGCCACGATCTTGGCGCGGCGGTGCGCCGGGTACCACAGCGTGAGGTACAGGATCACGCCGGGGTAGAAGCCCGCCTCGGCCAGGCCGAGCAAAAAGCGCAGCACATAGAACTGGGTGGGGGTCTTGACGAACAGGAAGGCCGCCGAAAGCAGGCCCCAGGTGATCATGATGCGGGCAATCCAGATGCGCGCACCCACCTTGCTCATGAGGATGTTGCTGGGCACCTCGAACAGAAAGTAGCCCAGAAAGAAGATGCCGGCGCCCAGGCCGAACACGGTTTCGCTGAAGCCCAGGTCCTGTGCCATCTGGAGCTTGGCAAAGCCCACGTTGACGCGGTCCAGGTAGGCCACGACATAGCACAGCATCAGAAAGGGCACCAGGCGCCAGAACACTTTGGCGTAAGTCTGGCGTTCGAGATCGGGCGGCACAGCGTGGGCGCCAGCCAGGGTTTGGGCGGTCATGAGGGTTGTCTTCCGTGGTTGGAACGCCGGGCTGCAGCGGGCAGGATCACCCCTCGGCGTTATTCATATGGTTATCATACAAATTTAAGCAAGTCTCGAAGACAAGGGTTTTCCCTGGGACGTCAGGCCCTCAGGCCGGCGGTGTCAGCGCCTTGATCAAGGGCTGGGCCAGGGCCTCGCCCTGCTGTTGCCAGAAGGCGGGGTCGGCCTGCTCGATGCGGCGGATGGCGTTGTCCATGTGGCCTGCCGCGGCGGCGCGGGCGGCCTGGGGGTCGCCGGCCTCGATGGCACGCCAGATGCGCTGATGCTCCTCGGCCACCTCGCGGACAAAGTCGGCGCGGCGGGCCTCATTGGCCCGGGTGACCTGGGTGGCCCCCCGCAGGAACTGGCTCAGGTATTCCAGCGTCCCGATCAGAAAAGGGTTGCGCGCGGCATCGGCGATGGCGCGGTGAAACAGCACGTCTTCATTGACGCCATCGCCCCCGGATTGGACCGCGGCATCCAGGGCCTCGATGGCCTGGCGCACGCGCAGCACATCGCCCGGGGTGCGGCGTTCGGCGGCCAGGCCGGCCACCTCGGCCTCGAGGGCCCGGCGCACTTCGGCCATCTGAACCACCGCGCTCTTGGAGACGGCATGGCGTGCATCAAAGTTGAGGGGTTGAAAGGACTTTTCGCGCACATAAACGCCGCTGCCCTGACGCGAATCGACCAGGCCCAGTGATTTGAGGCGCGACACGGCCTCGCGCACCACGGTGCGGCTGACCGCGAACTGAGCCACCAGCACGGCCTCGGTGGGCAGCTTGGCCCCCACCACCAGCCGCCCGGCCCGGATCTCGGCCGCCAGTGCCTCGGCCACCTGGTCGGACAGGCGAGCGCCGGGGGTGATGGTCTGGAACTGGGGGGTCATGGGCAGGGCGCGTTGGCGCGCAGGGAAGAAAATTGATCGTACAACTTTAGCCCAGGCCTGAGGCCTTGCGGGCTGCGGTTTACCCGGCCAGAAAACGGCCTCGCATCAGGCCCGCACGAACTTGAAAACAGCGGTTCCGGCCCGCGCATTGGGCAGCCAGCGCACTTCGCGCCCTTGCTGCAGGCCGAAGCCGTCGACGATGCGCAGCGCGTTCTTGTGCGCCAGGTCGATGAAGTCGGCAAAGGTGCCGACGCGGATGTTGGGCGTGTCGTACCACTGGTAGGGCAGGCGCTTGGTGACGGGCATGCGCCCGCGCAGCACGCTCAGGCGGTTGGGCCAGTGCGCAAAGTTGGGGAAGGCCACGATGCCGGTCTTGCCCACGCGGGCGGTCTCGCGCAGCATCACCTCGGCGTTGCGCAGGTGTTGCAGGGTGTCGATCTGCAGCACCACATCGAATGAGGCGTCGTCGAACATCGACAGACCTTCGTCGAGGTTGAGCTGGATCACATTGACACCGCGCTTGACGCAGGCCAGCACGTTGGCGTCGTCGATCTCGATGCCATAGCCGGTGCAGCCGCGCTCGCGCTGCAGCACATCGAGCAGGGCGCCGTCCCCGCAGCCCAGATCAAGCACGCGGGCGCCGCGGGGCACCAGGGCGGCAATGCTTTGGAGGTTGTGGGCGTCGCTCATGCCGGCACCTTGTGGTTGAAATAGGCGCGTACCACATCCAGGTAGCGCGGGTCTTCGAGCAAAAAGGCATCGTGGCCGTGCGGCGCATCGATCTCGGCATAGCTGACGTCGCGGCGGTTGTCGAGCAGGCCCTTGACGATCTCGCGGCTGCGCTGGGGCGAAAAACGCCAGTCGGTGGTGAAGCTGACCAGCAGAAAGCGGCATTGCGCCTGGGCCAGGGCCGCGCTGAGGCTGCCGCCATGGGCGCGGGCCGGGTCGAAATAGTCGAGCGCCCGGGTGATCAGCAAGTAGGTGTTGGCGTCAAAGTATTCGCTGAACTTGTCACCCTGGTAGCGCAGGTAGCTTTCAATCTGGAACTCGACATCCTGGGTCGAATATCGGTAACCGGTGGCGCTGTCGACCACGGCCTCGCGCAGCTGGCGACCGAACTTCTCGTTCATGACGTCGTCGCTCAGGTAGGTGATGTGACCGATCATGCGGGCGATGCGCAAGCCACGCTTGGGCACCACGTTGTGCTCGTAAAAGTGACCGCCATGGAAATCGGGGTCGGTGACGATGGCGCGGCGCGCCACCTCGTTGAAGGCGATGTTCTCGGCGTTCAGGTTGGGCGCGCTGGCCACCACCACGGCATGGCGCATGCGCTCGGGGTATTGCAGGGTCCAACTGAGGGCCTGCATGCCGCCCAGACTGCCGCCCATGACCGCCGCCAGTTGTTGAATGCCCAGGGCATCGAGCAGCCGCGCCTGGGCATTGACCCAGTCTTCCACCGTGACCACGGGGAAATCAGCGCCGTAGACGCGGCCGGTGTCGGGGTGGATGTGCATGGGCCCGGTGCTGCCAAAGCACGAACCCAGGTTGTTGACGCCGATCACGAAGTAGCGGTTGGTGTCCACCGGCTTGCCGGGGCCGATCATGTTGTCCCACCAGCCCTCGGACTTGGGCTGGCCTTCGTACACCCCCGCCACGTGGTGCGAGGCATTGAGGGCGTGGCAGATCAGCACGGCATTGGAGCGCTCGGCATTGAGCGTGCCGTAGGTCTCGTAGGCGAGGGTGTAATCCCGTATCGAGGCACCGCTTTGCAGAGGCAGCGGCGCCTCGAAGGTCATGAACTGAGGTGTGGCTAGAAAACTCATGGCAACAAAAAACCCGGTTCGCCAAAAACGAGACCGGGTTGAGCCTATCTGTCTTTAGCTGAATTTCGAAACACGGTGGTTTCGGCGCCCGCAAGCTGGAATCAAATCGGCGCCCTGTGAACAGGTGCCCGAAGTATAGCAAGGACCCTAGCCCGGCAGCGCCCCCCCGACATCAAGCCGGGGCGAACAGGGCGAGCAGCCCCAGCACAGCAAAGATCAGCGCCGACACCAGGTGCACCACCCGGAGCGGCACCCGCCGCGTGAGGCGGTCGCCCAGCCAGACCACCGGGGCGTTGGCCAGCATCATGCCCAGGGTGGTACCGGCCACCACCGCGGCCCAGGCCTGGTATTGCGCGGCCAACATCACCGTGGCGATCTGGGTCTTGTCCCCCATCTCGGCCAGAAAGAAGGCCACCACGGTGGTGCCGAAAATGCCCAGGCGGGGCGAGGCACCACCGGTGTCGTCATCGTCGAGCTTGTCAGGGATCAGCATCCACACCGCCATGGCAATGAACGAGGCGCCCAGGATCCAGCGCAGCCATTGGGGCCCGAGCACGGTGGTGACCCAGGTGCCGACGGCGCCAGCCAGGCCATGGTTGACCACGGTGGCCACGAGGATGCCCAGCACGATCGGCCAGGGCTTGCGGAAACGGGCGGCGAGGACCAGCGACAGCAACTGCGTCTTGTCGCCCATTTCAGCGAGGGCGACGATGCCGGTGGAGACGAGAAAGGCTTCCATGGGGAAAAAGAACTCCGGCCGGACAAAACCCATGACTGCGCTGCACCCCCCGGCCAAAAACGGGGGCTGCGCAGTCAAAGGTCTCGCCAGGTCCGCAAACCGTTTGCGCCATGGGCACTCACCTGGATGGCGGCGCACAAGTCTGTTGACGCAAACCCCTCTCGCAGGCCTGTGATGGCCCGGAAGGGAGGCTACTCCCCCTTGAACAGGGCGCCAGTGTACCCAATCCGCAAGGCCCGCTGCGGGGTGTGGCGATGCACCGAATCGGGATGACCCGGCTTGGTGCGCACCATCATCAGGCAATCATCACCGTTATGGCGCATTTATTGCTTTCTCCTGGTGCGCATTCGCATGCAAAGCATCGAATGCACCATTTCAGTTCATTTTCTCCACGAGGACACTATGGAAGCACTAAAACAGGGCGCTGACGCCTTGTTCATTCTGCTGGGCGCCGTGATGGTTCTGGCCATGCACGCCGGCTTTGCCTTTCTTGAGCTGGGCACGGTCCGGCAGAAAAACCAGGTCAATGCCCTGGTGAAGATCCTGGTGGATTTCTCGATTTCGACCGTGGTGTATTTCGGGGTGGGCTATGGCGTGGCCTACGGCACCCATTTCTTTGTGGGCGCCGAGGAACTGGCCGCGAAGAACGGCTATGAGCTGGTGAAGTTCTTTTTCCTGCTGACCTTTGCCGCCGCCATTCCGGCCATCATCTCGGGCGGCATTGCCGAGCGGGCCCGCTTCTGGCCTCAGCTGATCGCCACCGCCGTGATCGTGGGCTTCATCTACCCCTTCTTTGAAGGCATCGCCTGGAACCAGCACTTTGGCGTGCAGGCCTGGATCAAGACCCTGACGGGCGAGGAGTTTCACGATTTCGCCGGCTCGGTGGTGGTGCATGCCGTGGGCGGCTGGATCGCCCTGCCGGCGGTGGTTCTGCTGGGCTCGCGCGCCAACCGCTACCGCAAGGACGGCGCGATCTCGGCCCACCCGCCCTCGAACATCCCGTTTCTGGCACTGGGCGCCTGGATTCTGGTGGTGGGGTGGTTCGGCTTCAACGTGATGAGCGCGCAGACCCTGGACAAGATCTCGGGCCTGGTGGCCGTGAACTCGCTGATGGCCATGGTGGGTGGCACCTTGGCCGCCCTGGTGATGGGCAGGAACGACCCGGGCTTTGTCCACAACGGCCCACTGGCTGGCCTGGTGGCGGTGTGCGCCGGCTCGGACCTGATGCACCCACTTGGGGCATTGGTGGTGGGCGCCGTGGCCGGCACGATCTTCGTGCTGATGTTCACCCTGACCCAAAACAAATGGAAGATCGATGACGTGCTGGGCGTGTGGCCACTGCATGGCCTGTGCGGCACTTGGGGCGGCGTGGCCGCCGGCCTGTTCGGCAGCAAGGCATTCGGCGGCCTGGGCGGCGTGAGCCTGAACGCCCAGTTGATCGGCACCGCCATGGGGGTGGTGTGGGCTGCGGTGGGCGGCCTGGTGGTTTATGGACTGCTCAAGGTCACGCTGGGGCTGCGCCTGTCGCAGGAAGAGGAGTTCGAGGGCGCCGACCTGTCGATCCACAAGATCCGCTCCACCCCGGACCGCGAAGTCAGCTGGTAATTGGTAATGGGCCGAACGCCGGGTGGTCCGAGCCAGAGCGCGCCCCCGGGGCGCGTTTTGGGGGGGGCTCAGCGTTGAAACCAGCGTGCCAGGAGCCCATCGAGGGTCCAACGGCCGGTGCCGAAGATGGCCAGCGCCGCCAGCAGGCTGGCCCAGAACACATGGCCTTGCAGCGCCTCGGACGAGATCTCGGACAGGGACAGCACGGCCACGGCGTTCACCACCAGCAAGCCCAGCGCCGGAATGCGCCCACCCAAACCCAGCACCAGCAACACCGGCAACCCCACCTCGCCCAGGGTGCCCATCACCGCCGCCCAGGCCGGTGGCAGCAAGGGCACGTGGTACTCGTCCTGGAACAGGGCCAGGGTGATCTCCCAATCACGCAGCTTGGTCAGACCGGATAGAAAAAACACCCGCGCCACATAGAGACGTGCCAACAGGGCCGCCAGGGGCTGCAGGGCATCCAGCCCGCGCACCAGCAAGGCATAGGGCTTCAGGATCAGGGGGCAGGTCGGGGTCATGACAATCTCCTAGGAATCGTTGTTCAGTGGGGGTGGGCGTCGCCCACGGCCAGCACCAGGCCTTGGGCGACGGCCTCTTGCAGCCAGGCCCCCAGGTCCATGCCCGGCGGTTGCAACTCCAGCCAGTGCAGGGCCGCGCCCAGGCTGGGCTGGGTGTGCAGCGCCTGCAGCCAGGCGGCTTCGGTGGCGTCGATCAGGCGCACGCGGGGTCGCCAGCCCTGGCGCCAGAAAACGGCCAGCTCACGCTCATCGGCCTGCAGACGGTGACCGGCGGCCTGCAACGCCTGGGCCGATGGCTCACAGCCCCCCTCAACACCGCCGTGTGCCAGCAGGACGGAGATCACCGCAGACTCGAAAGCCAGCACCTGCGTGCCTGCGGGCATCTCCAGGCGCAGTTGATCGGGGTCTTCCTGCACCAGGCGCGCCAGCGTGGTGGGCTGGGGCAGCGGGTCGGGTGCGGTGACCAGTTGGTGCAACACCCACTCGGCCCGTGCCAACTCAGGCAACCAGGCCGGCAGCTCGTGCTCGGGGCCCAGGTGGCCCAGCCAGGCGGGTAGATCTGCGCCCCAATGGGCCAGATCGCCGAGCACGGGCGGGCAATCCAGCCAATGGTCGCGGGCCAGGGCGGCCAGGGTGGCTTCGCCTACACATTGGCGCAGCACGGGGTAGGCGGCGGCCAGGGCGCGCTCGGCCACGGCCCGCGCGTTGCGCTGGTAGGCGGGCAGACCGGCTTCACCCGCAGGTGGCGCCGCCGTCGGCGACCACAGCGCGGCCAGCAAGGCCGACTGCTGCTCGAGCAGGGTCTGGCTCATAGGGCACACTCCGCCAAGGCGTCGGCAGCCAGCCAGGCCTGATCCATCAGCACGGCCCAGGGCGGCAGATCGGTGTCCCATTCAACCAGGGTGGGGCGCGGGCCCCAGCGCGACACGGCATGCCGGTAAAGCGCCCAGACGGGCTCGCTGATGAGGCTGCCATGGTCGTCGATCAACCATTCACCGGTGTCGGCGTGGCCGGCCAGGTGAATTTCGGCCACGCACTCGGCGGGCACCGCATCCAGCCAGGCCCGCGAGACATCGAGCAAAGCCTCCACCGGCTCGGGCACCTGGGCGCCGTGCTGGCGACGCCAGGCATTGCGGGCATTGACGTGCAGGTTGTTCACATCGACCAACAGCCCGCAGCCGGTTCGGCGGGCCAGTTCGACGAGGAACTGCACCTCGGAAAAATCATGGTCGGCCCAACTCAGGTAGGCCGACAGGTTCTCGACCGCCAGCGGGCGGCGCAGCCGGTCCTGCACCTGCTGCACATGGCTGGCCATCAGCTTGAGGGCTTCGGTGGTCCAGGGCACGGGCAGCAGGTCGGCGGCGTGCACCGCCTGGCCCCGCAGCAAACCACGCGAAAAGCTGGCATGGTCACTCACGCGCACCGGATCGACCCGCGCCACCAACTCGGCCAGTTGGTCCAGGTGCCAGGGATCCAGCCCAACGGCCGAGCCCAGCGACAGGCCCACCCCATGCAGGCTGATGGCGTGCTGCTCGCGGGCCTGCATCAACACCCCGAGGGCGGCGCCCCCGGTGCCGAAGAAGTTCTCGGAGTGCACCTCCAGAAAGCCCGGGGCGGGCGCGCCTTGCAGCAGCTCGGCATAGTGGGGCTGGCGCCAGCCCAGCCCCACCCAGGGCATGGGCGAACGCTGGGCTTGCGAGGGCTCGGACATGGATAGCTCCTGCTCAGGCAACACTCAACCTCAGCCCTTCTTGCCGGCAGCCATCTTGGCTTCGTCGGCGGTCAGACCGGACATCTGCTTGCACGTGCCCTTGGCCACGTACTTCCAGTCGGCCTTGGACATGTCCTCCTTGGCCTGGCCGGCACACGAATGGCTGCCACTGAGGTTGGCACAGTCGTTCTGGCCCGCCTTGGCAATGCCGAAGCACTTTTCCTTGGCCGTGTCTTGCGCCAGCACGGGGCTGGAGGCCAGCAGGGCCGAGGACAACAAAGAAGCGGCAGCGGCGGCAAACAAAGCACGTTGGTTCATGGAAATCTCCTGGTGTGACGTTGAAAAAATTGACTTGCAACCGGGGCCCGGTCGGGCCATTCAGATCACCGGTTGAGGGTGAGTCGGCCTGGCTCGGTCATTCTTACAAGCTTGGTGAAATATTTTTTTGCAATACTTTCCAGACAACGCAATCGGCGCCCTTTCAATACACTTGACCCATGAGTTTTGAACATCAGTTGGCCGCACACCGGCCCTACCTGCTCAAATTTGCGCGACTGCAATTGCGCAATGAGACCTGGGCTGAGGACGCGGTTTCAGAGACGGTCCTCGCCGCCCTGAACCGACCGCAGGCTTTTCAGCAGCAGTCGCAATTGAAGACCTGGCTGGTGGGCATCCTGAAACACAAGGTGGTCGATCAGATGCGTCAGCGCGCCCGCGAGGTGGTGCTGGATATCAACGACGACGAGGGCGACGAACTGGAAGCCCTGAGCTTCACCGCCAATGGCCACTTTGCCCAAACACCGATGGACTGGGGCAATCCCGAACAGCAATTGCAATCCCGCCAATTCATCGAGGTGCTTGAAACCTGCTCCGAACGCCTGCCTGCCGCCATGGGGCGGGTATTTCTGATGCGCGAATGGCTGGAACTCTCGTGCGAAGAAATCTGCCTGGAACTCAAGCTCAGCCCCAACCACCTGTATGTGCAATTGCACCGGGCCCGCTTGCGATTGCGCGAATGCCTTGAAATCAATTGGTTCGGCCTGCCCCGGGGGGCCAAGCCATGATCTTGAGGCGCAACTGCAAAGAAGTGGCCGCCTTGCTGCTGGCCCGCGAAGACCGCCGACTGGGCCTGGAGGAAAAGCTGGCACTGCGCCTGCACCTGGCCGCCTGCGAAGCCTGCCCTTTGTTTGCCAAGCAGGTGCTGACGATGCGCAGCGCCTTCACCCAGTGGCGCCACCAGGCGGACGCGGGCGAAGGCGATGCCCCACACCCGCCAGACGACCCACCCTGATGCAGAAATGACACGTCGCCTGCGGTGCTGATATTGGAATGGAATTGAATTTGTTTTTTCGATTCATTTCCAGCAAAAAAACAAAAAACACTTGCATTTTTCAATACACCATGGTTTTAATACAGAAGCATGGCTTCGATTCCATGCAAGCTTGCGGTGATCGGTCAGGTTCGCGTCCGAAGTGTGCGTTTTCGGGACTCCATCGCTTTGTTAATGTGTTTTTGAGGAGTCCCTTGATGGGCAACAAACTGTACGTCGGCAACCTGCCTTACTCGGTGCGCGACAACGACCTGGAACAGGCTTTTGGCCAATTTGGTGCTGTGACCAGCGCCAAGGTCATGATGGAGCGTGACACCGGCCGCTCGAAGGGTTTCGGCTTTGTGGAAATGGCGAGCGACGCCGAAGCACAATCCGCCATCAACGGCATGAACGGTCAATCCCTCGGTGGCCGCAGCGTGGTGGTCAACGAAGCCCGCCCGATGGAGCCCCGTCCCCCGCGTAGCGGTGGCGGCTTCGGCGGCGGCGGCGGCGGCGGTGGCGGCTACGGTGGTGGCGGCCGCAGCGGCGGCGGTGGTGGCGGCTTCGGCGGCGGCCGCAGCGGTGGTGGTGGCGGCG
This sequence comes from Curvibacter sp. GW821-FHT01G03, assembly GCF_059422285.1. Taxonomy (NCBI): domain Bacteria; kingdom Pseudomonadati; phylum Pseudomonadota; class Betaproteobacteria; order Burkholderiales; family Comamonadaceae; genus Curvibacter; species Curvibacter sp. GW821-FHT01G03. The sequence goes on along the minus strand of NZ_JBWKWP010000006.1, from coordinate 188,161 downwards.
AAGGCGGCTTCCGCAGCCCCTACGGCGCTGGCCCGCGTGGTGGCAACGGCGGTGGCCGTGGCGGCTACGGTGGTGGCGGCGGCGGCGGCTACGGCGGCGGCAACAGCTACTGATCGGTTTTGAACCGCACGCACCTGGGCGTTCAACCAGGCAAGCAAAAGGCTCCTCAGGGAGCCTTTTTCATTGGGGGCGCCCAATACCGGGCCTCAGCAGCCCCAGAAATACCCTTGCATTGAACGGTTTACGCTCAGCCTTGCGATGGCTGCCGGTGCTTGCGAGGGCGCCCGGCCAGCAGGCGATCAAACCAGGCATTGGGCAGAATGCGCAGCAACGCGGCCACCCATCCCATCTGCCACGGAATGACGCGGTAGCGCACGCCCCCGATGATGGCTCGGTAGGCGCGCTCGGCAAACGCCTCGGGGGTCATGAGAAACGGCATGCCGTAGCGGTTCTGGCGGGTCAGCGGGGTGTCGACATAGCCGGGGCAAATCGTGACCACCTTCACGCCAAAGGGGCGCATCTCGCCACGCAGGCTCTCGCAGTAACTGATCACGCCGGCCTTGCTGGCGCAATACCCACCATGGCCAGGCAGACCACGGATGCCCGCCACGCTGCCGACCCCGACCAGGATGCCCTTGCGGCGCTGGACCATGCCTGCCACAAAGGGGTGGAAGGTGGCGGCCAGACCGATGTTGTTGGTGGCAAAAATGCGGGCCAGCACCGCCAGATCCTCGCGCTCTGCGGTGTCCACCCCCACACTGATGCCGGCATTGGCCACCACCACATCGGGCAGGCCCTGTTGCTGCAAGCAGGCCTGGCCCGCCGCCACGATCTCGTCGGTGACCGACACATCGGCGGCGTAGAGCGCATAGGCATCTGAGGGCAGCCCTTGCTGCTCGGCCCAGGCCTGCATCTCGGCATGGCGCCGCGCTACCAGGGCCAGGCGCCAGCCGGCTTGGTGAAAACGCAAGGCCAAGGCCTGTCCGATGCCACTGGAGGCACCGGTGATGAACACCAGGGGTCGCTGTTGCGGGCTCATGCGGGCCTCAGCGCCGAGGTTTGACCGCCACACCGGGCACCAGCGTACCGTGCACATGACCGCGCAGTTCAAGGGTACGGGCCAGGTTGTCGAAGTCCATGGCATCTCCTGTGAAGCGATCGTCGCCACGGATCAGCACCACCGGCAGGTGGCTGCGCACTTTCTCGGTGTCGGTGAAGGCGTGCAGGAATTCGCTGCGGAACTCCATGCGCGGGGCCACCCGCCCGCCAGGGTCGGTGAAAGGCTCGCGCACCACCACGGCATTGCCGAACAACTGCACCTCGGTGCTGTCGCTGTTGCTCAGGGCGCGCTTGGCGGTGGCCACGGTGACCTGCCCCTCGGCGCTGTACGAGCGCAGATGGACCTGATCAATTTCCAGGGTATCGGTGTCAGGGTAATGGCGGGCCTCGGTGCCACGCACCTCGCTTTTCAGGCGGCCCTGCGGATCAAAGGTTTTGACGGCAAAGTCGCGCATGAAATAGTCAGGCTCGTGACGCGGCGCCTGCTGGGGGCCAGCCGGGGCAAACACCGGGGTGGTGCGCACCAGCCAGTAGGTGCCCAGGGCCAGCACGCCCATGAGGATCACCGGCAGGTAGATGGACAGGTGATCGAGCAGCAGGCGCACCAAGCCCAGGGCCGGCTTGCGCCGAGGCAGGGTGGCGCTGCTCATGAGGCGGCATCCTGCAGCAGGCCTGCGTAGCGGCCGCTGGCCACCAACAACAGGTCGCAGAACTCACGCCCAGCCCCTTCGCCACCGCGCAGCCGGGTGACATACCGGGCACAGGCCAGGGCTTCGGGATGGGCATTGGCCGGCGCGGCGGCCAAGGCGCAGCGGCGCAACACAGGCAGGTCGGGCCAGTCGTCACCGATGGCGGCAGCTTGCGACCAATCCAAGCCCAGGGCCTGCAGGGTCTGCTCGGCGGCCGGCCGCTTGTCTTCTGTGCCGTAGTGCACATGGGTGATGCCCAGGGCCTGCAGGCGCCGGCGCAGCGGCTGTGAATCGCGGCCAGTGATGACCACCGGGGTGATGCCGGCCCGCGGCAGCAGCTTCAGGCCATGGCCGTCGAGGGTGCTGAAGCGCTTGAGCGTCTCGCCCGCCTCGCTGAAGTACAGGCCGCCATCGGTGAGCACGCCGTCGACATCGAAAAAAGCCACCTTGATCCCCTGGGCGGCCAGCAGCAGCTCGGGATCGAAACGCAGGGCGGGGCTCAGGGGCGCCAGGGCGGCCAAAGAGGCGGGGGAGGATGCGGGGGCAGAAGCGCGGACAGAGGGGTTCACGGCAGGCTTTCTCAGATGACCTTGGCGCGCATCAGGTCGCCAATGTGCACGATGCCCACCAGGACATCACCGGGTTCGCAGACCAGCACGCTGGTGATGCTGTGCTGCTCCATCAGGCTGGCCGCATCCACGGCCAGGGCATCGCTGCGGATGCGGCGCGGGCGGGGGTGCATGACCTCGCGGGCCACAACCCCACGCAGATCAACGCCCTGCTCGATGAGGCGGCGCAGATCACCATCGGTGAAGATGCCCACGACAGCACCGGCCTCGTCGACCACGGCCGAGGCCCCCAGGCCCTTGCCGCTCATCTCACGCATCAAGGCCAGGAATGGGGCATCGGGTCGGACGCGGGGCACGGCATCGCCGCGGCGCATGACGTCACTCACATGGGTGAGCAGTCTGCGGCCCAGAGCCCCGCCGGGATGAGAACGTGCAAAGTCTTCCGCGCCAAAGCCCCGGGCTTCCAGCAAGGCCACAGCCAGGGCATCGCCCAGGGCCATCTGGGCGGTGGTGCTCGCGGTGGGCGCCAGGTTGAGGGGGCAGGCTTCGGTTTCAACACCGCTGTCGATCACCAGATCGGCATGCCGCGCCAGCGAAGACTGGGCGCCACCGGTCATGCCGATCAGCAAGGCGCCCAGGCGCTTGACCACAGGCAGGATGGCATCCAGTTCGGCCGACTCGCCGCTGTTGGAAATGGCCAGCACCACATCGGCCGCCGTGATCATGCCCAGGTCGCCGTGGCTGGCCTCGGCCGGGTGCACAAACAGGGCCGGGGTGCCGGTGGAGGCCAGGGTGGCGGCTATCTTGCGGCCCACGTGGCCGCTCTTGCCCATGCCGGTGACCACCACGCGCCCCTGCGTGGCCAGGATGCGCCGGACCACCTCCACAAAAGCGGCTCCGGTGCGGGCCTTGAGGCCCTGGACTGCAGCGGCCTCGATGTCGAAGGTTTGCAAGGCGCGGCTCAGCACCTGTTGGGGATCAAATGTCATGACGGCGATTTTATCGACCGCACCATGCCCGCAGCGTCTGTGGGCTAGTATCGAACGCTATGACTTCACTGGAACTCACGCTGCTTTACCTACTGGCCGCCGTGCTGGGCGTGGTCGGCTGCCGCAGCTTGAAGCTGCCGCCGATGCTGGGCTACCTGATCGCGGGGGTTCTGATCGGGCCCCACGCGCTGGCCCTGGCTCAGAACTCGGAAGGGGTGCGCCACCTGGGCGAGTTCGGGGTGGTGTTCCTGATGTTCGCGATCGGGCTGGAATTCAGCCTGCCCAAGCTGCGCGCCATGCGCCGCCATGTGTTCGGCCTGGGCCTGCTGCAGGTGTTGCTGACCCTCGGCCTGGGCACCCTGGGCTCGCTGTTTCTGGCAGCGCTGGCGCCGACGCTGTGGAAAATGGGCTGGCAGACCGCCCTGGCCTTGTCCGGGGCCATGGCCATGAGCAGCACGGCCATCGTGGTCAAGCTGATGGCCGAACGCCTGGAGCTGGAGAGCGAGCACGGCAAGCGCGTGATGGGTGTGCTGTTGTTCCAGGATTTGGCCGTGGTGCCCTTGCTGGTGCTGATCCCGGCCCTGAGCAGCCCGCCCAACCAGCTGCTGGCCGAGCTGGGGGTGGCCATGCTGAAGGCCGGTGCCCTGGTGGCCCTGCTGCTGGTGGGGGGCCAGCGCGTGATGCGTTGGTGGCTCACCCTGGTGGCGCGGCGCAAAAGCGATGAGCTGTTCATGCTCAACCTGCTGCTGATCACCCTGGGCCTGGCCTGGCTCACGGAAACTGCCGGGCTGAGCCTGGCACTGGGCGCCTTCATTGCCGGCATGCTGGTGTCCGAGACCGAATACAAGCACCAGGTGGAGATCGACATCCGGCCCTTTCACGACGTGCTGTTGGGGCTGTTCTTCATCACCATCGGCATGATGCTGGATTGGCACATCGTGCTCGAACGCTGGGGGCTGGTGCTGGTGCTGCTGTTGCTGCCGGTGCTGCTCAAGCTCACGCTGGTGGCGGTGCTGGCCCGCACCCTGGGCGCCACGGCCGGGGTGTCGCTGCGCACCGGCCTGTACCTGGCGCAGGCCGGCGAGTTCGGCTTCGTGCTGCTGTCGCTGGCCCTGGAGCACAAGCTGCTGTCGCCCGATCTGACCAACCCGATCCTGGCAGCCATGGTGCTGTCGATGCTGGCCACGCCCTTCCTGATCATGTACAGCAACCGGATCGTGATGAAGCTGGTGGCCAGCGAGTGGCTGCAACAGTCGCTGCAGATGACCACCATCGCCCGCAAGTCGATCAACACCAGCAAGCACGTGATCATCTGCGGTTACGGGCGGTGCGGCCAGAACCTGGCGCGCATGCTGGAGCGTGAAGGCATTCCCTACATGGCCCTTGACCTTGACCCCGACCGGGTGCGCAAGGCGGCCGCGGCCGGTGACTCGGTGGTGTTCGGAGATGCAGCGCGGCTGCAGGCCCTGATGGCCGCCGGCCTGGCCCGGGCCAGCGCGGTGGTGGTGACCTACCTGGAGGTGCCCAGCGCCCTCAAGGTGCTGGCCAATGCCCGCTCTCACGCGGCGCATGTGCCGGTGATCGTGCGCACCCAGGACGACCATGATCTGGAAAAGCTGCAGGCTGCCGGGGCCACCGAGGTGGTACCCGAGGCGATCGAGGGCTCGCTGATGCTGGCCAGCCACGCATTGGCCCTGGTGGGGGTGCCCATGCGCCGGGTGATCCGCGTGGTGCAGGATCAGCGCGATGCGCGCTACAACCTGCTGCGGGGCTACTTCCACGGCGCCGATGACGACACCGGGCTGGAGCGTGACCAGGAACGACTGCATACCGTGACCCTGCCTGAGGCGACCCGCCAGGCCGGTCGCCAGCTGGGCCAACTGGCCTTGCTGGCCATGGGGGTTCGGGTGCTCAGCCTGCGCCGGCACGGGGGTCAACTGGCGCCGATAGCGGACGACACGCCCCTGCTGCCGGGCGACACGCTGGTGCTGTCGGGCCGCCCCGAGCCCCTGGCCCTGGCCGAAGAAAAGCTGTTGCGGGGCTGAAAACGCATTCACGCATTGACGTGTTGAGGCGCAACAGCCTCAGGCCGCCTCGCGCACCAGCAGATCGAGCGGCCGGCCCTCGGATTGTTCATAGCGACGGATGCGGTCGACCAGGCCTTGGGTCAGCTTCTGGCCCGCCGCAAGCAAGACCACCCCTTCGGGGGTGGTCAGGTCCTTGCCCAGCACCATGCCCGGCGCCAGGCCATCGGTCGCGATGGCCTGAAGCTTGGTCGTGCGCGGTGTTTCGACCTGCGTGACTTGCAGGATCACGTCGACCACCTCGGGGTCGAACTGGACACCCCGGGCCCGCTGCATCAGGGTCTGCGCCTCCGTCTGCTTGAGCTGGGCGCCGGTCAGGTGCCCGTGCAGGAAGTCGTCCCAGGTGTCGGCCACGGCCAGGATGCGGCTGCCCAAGGGGATGGCACTGCCTGCGATCTTGTCAGGGTAGCCCTTGCCGTCAAATCGTTCGTGGTGCGAGCGGATCAGGCCGGCCACGGCCTGCATGTCGTCCAGCGCCATCAGGGACTGCGCCCCCAGCACCGCATGCCGCTGGTAGAGCTGCATCTCGTCCGCGGTGTAACGGCCCACGGGCTTGGCCAGCAGCGCGTCGGGCACGGCCATGAAGCCGATGTCATGCAACAGGCCCGCCACAAAGATGTCCTGAACCTGGTCGCTGGGCACTTCCATGGCCACCGCGATGCGCCGCGCCAGATCGGCCACCCGCTTGCCATGCCCGCCGAGTTGGCCACTGCGCATTTCCAGCAGACCCGCAAACACGCGAATGGTGGTGAGGTAGTTTTTCTTGAGTCGGTCGTTGGCCTGGCCCAGCTCGGCCGTGCGTTCAGCCACCCGCTGCTCCAGGCCGGTGTTGAGCACCTGGAGTTCTTCGTTCTGCACCTGGGTGAGTTGCTGCAGGCGATCACGCTCGCGTCGAAGCACCTGGCGTTCGGCCGCCTGGCGCACGGTCAGGCGCAGCTCGGTCTCGTCCCAGGGCTTGTGGATGTAGCGGTAGATCTGGCCCTCGTTGATGGCCAGGATGGTGGCGTCCATGTCGGCATAGCCCGTCAGCAACACGCGCGCGGTGCCGGGCCAGCGCGCGCGCACCTCGGCCAGCAGGCGGGCGCCGTCCATGACCGGCATGCGCATGTCGCTGACCACCACATCCACCGGCTCGGTTTCGAGCAGTGCCAGCGCCTCGGCGCCACTGTTGGCGGTCAGGATGCGGCAGCCCTCGACGCGCAGCACCCGGCGCAGGGCCGACAGGATGCTGGGCTCATCGTCCACGCACAGCACGCTCCAGGACGACAACAGGGCGCTGTCCGGCTGGGCGACAGGGGTTTCTTCCATGGTGGTCCTCAGGCTGGCTGCGCCTGGCGCACCGGCAGGGTGATGCGAAAACAGGTGCCTTGCCCCAGGTGGGAGCTGACCTCCATGCGTCCGGCATGCTTCTGAATGATGCCGTAGGACAGCGAAAGCCCCAGGCCCGTGCCCTGCCCCACCGGCTTGGTGGTGAAGAAGGGGTCGAAGATGCGCGACAGGTTCTCGGGGGCGATGCCACAGCCGTTGTCGGCCACCTCGACCCACACCTCGGCCCCCTCCAGCCCCGTGCGCAGCGTGATCGTGCCGCGCTCGGCGGTGATGGAATGGGCCGCATTGACCAGCAGGTTCATGAACACCTGGTTTATCTCCGAGGGCAGGCACTGCACCTCGGGCAGGTCGCCGAACTCACGCACCACGTCGGCCTTGTACTTGATCTCGTTGTTGACGATGTTGAGCGTGGAGTTGAGGCCGTTGTGCAGATTGGCCCACTCCCACTCCTGGCGCGCATCGACGCGAGAGAAATCCTTCAGGTCCTGCACGATCTTGCGCACACGCTGGATGCCGTCGCGCGACTCGTTCATCAGGCTGGGGATGTCGTCCTTGAGGTATTCAATTTCAAGTTCTTCGTACAGGGCACGCAGCCTGGCAGCCACCGGGCTGCTGCCCAGCTCGCTTTCAGCCTGCTCATAGGCCGACAGCATCCGGAACAGGTCCTGCAAGTACTTTTCGAGGGTGCCGAAGTTGGAGAAGATGAAGCCGATGGGGTTGTTGATCTCGTGCGCCACGCCCGCGGCCAGTTGTCCGATGGAGGCCAGCTTCTCGGACTGGATCAGCTTGCTGCGGGCATCCGACAACTTACTGTTGAGTTCCTTGAGTTCCTCATTGGCCTTGAGCAGCTCATTGACCATCGCATGGACCTGCTCCATGGACATCTGGTCCAGCAGGACATCGGGCAGGCCGTTTTCGGGGGATGCGGGGGTCATGCCGGACTCTCCTGGGTGGGGCGCAGGATCGCCCGCAGTTGTTCGAACTCCTGCTCGATCCGGGGCAGCAGGCGCGGCAGGTGCTGGCGCACGGGGGCCATCCGGCCCCAGGCCCCCGGCTGCAGCGGGGGCACAGCCTCATGGGCCACGCCGGCCAGGTCCAGGGCATGGACCAGCGCGTTGGCACCATGCACCAGGTCCGTGAGGTTGAGCTGCCCACTGTCAGGGGGGCTGTGGTGCCCCGCAATGGCGGCCACCACCTCAGGCGCAAAATGCCAGTGCTGGGCGAGCCAGGCCCCCACCTCGGCATGCGACACCCCCAGCAAGGCCTGCTCGGCTTGCAGATGCGGGGCATCGTGTTCGACCGCCCACTCCAGGGCCTGAGCCATCTCGATCGGGTAGAGGCTGTCCAGGACCAGCAGACCGACATCGTGCAGCAAGCCAGCGGTGAAGGCCGAGGCTTCGTCCAGGCCTTGCGCTTCGGCCAGGGCACGCGCCGCCACGGCACTGGCGATGGAGTGGGACCAGAACTCATCCAGGTGCAGGGCCTTGCCATGCATCTGGTCGAACTGCACGGTCAGCACGGCCGCCAGCACCAGGGTGCTCAGCGGGCGCAAACCCAGGATGTTGATGCCGTTGCGGATCGAGGTGATGCGGCCGGACATGCCGTAAAACGGGGAATTGGCCAGTTGCAGCACCTTGGCCGCCAAGGCCTGATCCAGCGACAGGGTTTCGGCAATCGGATCCAGGTTGACGTCCTGCTGCTGCAGCAAGGACATGAGCTGAAGCACCGCCGCCGGCAGCGATGGCAAGGCGCGCACCTGCTCGATGCACTGCGCCCGATCCAGCGGCAGAACGTTGGGCAGATTCATTCGTGGACTCCGCGGTGGTCGGCCAGGATCTGGCGCAAGGGGTGCGCCTGGCAGCGGCGAAACAGGTAGGCCAGCCGGGCACCTGGAGAGGACGGGGACTCCGGCAGGCCGGCGGTGTCAAGCAGCACCGCCGGGCTGGCTGGCAGCAAGGCTGGCGGAGGCAGGGCCGCTTCGTCAAGCGGGATCAGGGTCTCTGCGGGCATGGGTCGTCAAGCCAATGGGTTGAACACCAGCAAATGCCCCCGGGGGGCAGATGCACCAAAAGATCGGGTGCAGGCGCGCCAGCGCCGCCCGGACCATTCAAAATCAAGGGACTGCTCGCCCGGCTGCTCCCACAGCGAGGCCAGCGGCGCAGGCAGCACCCCCGCGGCACGCTGTCCCAGAAGCAGGCGATCGGCGCCCAACAACTGCTGCGCCGCCAGGTTGGCCATCACCAACATGCCCGCCGGATCGATGCCAAAGGCAGGGACCGGCAGCAGATCCAGCATGTCGCGGGCCGCCGTGGCCCGCGAAGCTTCAAGGTCGAGCTGGGCCTGCTGGTTGTTCAGCACGCGCTCCAGGCGTCCATTGAGCACGGCCAGCTCTTCGTTGGCCTCGCGCACCTCCAGGGCAAGACGCCGATTTTCGTCGGCCATGCCCTTCTGACTGAAGGCCTCTTGCACATGCACGCGCAGACGTTCATCGTCCCAGGGTTTGGTGAGAAAGCGGTAGATGGCGCCTTCATTGACGGCATCAGTGATGGACTGCAGTTCGGTGTAGCCCGACAGCACCATGCGCACAGTGTCGGGATACAGCTCTTTGGCCCGGCGCAGAAACTCGACCCCGGTCATGCCCGGCATGCGCTGGTCGGACAACACCACATCGACCTCGTACTCGGCCATGCGCTGCAGGCCTTCGGCGCCACTGGTGGCCGTGACGATGCGGTAGCCATCACGGCGGAACAGGCGCTTGAGCGCCGCCACGATGTTGGGCTCATCGTCCACCAGCAGCAGGGTGCGCTCACGCTGGCGGCGCATGAAGCGCTCTGAAAGCCGCACAGCGCCGGCACGCAGCTGGCTTTCCAAGGTGGCCAGGTCGACCACCGGGCTGAAGGCCGGGCCCTGGATGCGATCGCAGCCGTTGGCGACCAACAGGGCCAGTTGCCCGTCGGTCTCGACGCCCTCGGCCAGCACCTTCATCTGCAGGCTGTGGGCCATGTTGATGATGGCCCGCGTGAGCGACACCGCGCCCGAAGCCGCCGTGACGTCGGGCACACAGGAGCGATGCACCTTGAGCACATCCACCGGCAGGCTGCGCAGCAGACTCAGGTTGGAGGAACCGGTACCAAAGTCGTCCAGCGTGATCTCGATGCCCAGGGCGCGCAACTCGGTCAGCTTGCGCGCCATGTCGGCCGACCCCGCCATCAGGGCCTGCTCTGACACTTCCATGCCGATCAGCACCGAGGGCAAGCCATGCGCCAGCAGGGCGTTCTGGAACTTGGCCACCAGATCCGGCTGCTGCAATTGCAGCGCCGAATGGTTGAGCGCCAGGCGCAGGGGCTTGACGCCTTCATGCAACCAGTTCTGCAACACGGTGCAAGCAGCTTCACGCTGCCAGTCGCCCAGCATCACGATCAGGCCGGTGTGTCGGGCCACGGGCAGGAACTCTTCGGCAGGCACCTCGCCCAGCTCGCGGCTGTGCCAGTGCAGCAACACCTCGGCGCCCACGGCCAGACCGCTGGCCAGGTCGATCTGCAACTGGTAGCGCAGCTGCAATTCATCATGCTCGACGGCATGACGCAATCCGGCCTCGATGGCGAGGCGACGCTTGGCCTGCTCATTGATCTGTGGCGTGAAGAAGGCAATCTGGTCACCTGTGGCCCGCACGCCCTGGCGGGCGGTCTGGGCCGCCTCCAGCAAGCGGCTGGCCGTGTCCGCATCGGCCGGAAAACGGGCCACACCCACTTGCGGCACCGGCACGATCTCGGCAAAGCCCAGGCGCTCTGGCCGGCTCAGGGCCTGCACCACACGCTGTGCCAGCTCGCGCCCGGCGGTGCCTTGATCACCCTGCCCGGCCGGCCCCTCGCCCATCAGCAAGGCAAACTCGCCACCGCCCACCCGGGCCACCACATGCTCGGCCCCGCCCAGGGCACTCAGGCGGGCCGCCACGGCCATGGCCATGGCGTCGCCTGCGCCATAGCCCATGGATTGCGAGAGCTGGTCGATCTGCTCGATGTGGATGGACAGCAGGGTGATGGGACGCGGGTCCCAGCTGGCCGCATGGACGGCAGCGTCCAGCCGGTCCAGCAGTTGATTGCGGTTGGCCAGGCCGGTGACCTCGTCTTGGTTGGCCAGTTCCTGGATGCGGTGCTCCGCCTCGCGCTGGGCGGTGATGTCCTGCAGGATCAGGTAGCCATGGCGGCGGCCGTCAGGCCCGGTTTCGACCATGCCGCGGTGCAGGATCTCCAGGCGCGATCCATCGGCCCGCACCAGGCGGTGCTGGAACTCGAAGGGCTCATCGTCGATGGCAGCGCCCCAGATGGAGGCCACGTAGCCCCGCTCTTCAGAGGGCACCCAACGCAGCAGGCGCCAGGCGGCGATGCCGCCCACGGGCAGGGTGCGCCCGATCAGCGCCCCCAGCCCACGCGAGACCACGGCCAGGCCTTGATCCAGATCCAGCTCGGCCGATCCGGTGCGGCACATGCCCTCGGCCTGCGCCAACATGCGCGCCTGCCAGTCGGCTGAAAAGCTGATCCAGTCCAGCTGGCTGGCGTTGACCAGGGTCACGATCTCGGCATCCGGCCCGAGAGCCGGAATGCGCCAGGAAAAGGCACGTCCATTGAACTGCACGCCATTGGCGAGATCGCAGGCCACGATGCGATGCTCTTCGCCCAGGCCGCGCAACTGAGGCCAGAACGTGGGCCAGCATTGGCGCAGCAGGCCCGGCTCCATCGTGGCCTCAACGCCATCCCCGCCCAACATGCGGGCAAAGCGGCGGTTCACCAGCCGGGGTTGCCCGGCCATCAACAGACACAGACCCAGCGGGGCCTGATCGAACAAGGTGGCCCGCAGCGAAGACTCGTCGCAGGCTGGGCCTGACGCACAGGGCGGCAGACTGCACTCGCTGGATGGAAGGCCTTCGCTTGACATGGGGGTCCTTTACAACCCCTGGAAACAGTTTTCCAGCTGGGCTCTGGATCACATATTACGAGCGGAAATGAGCCCGATCAAGCATTTTTAACAAATAATTCAAATTTCAAACGATATTTATGATTTATCGCGCCCCTCAAGCACCAGGGCGTCAAGGGCCACGGCGGGGACGGGGCGGCTGAACAGGTAGCCCTGGAAGGCTTCACAACCATTGCGCATCAGGAATGCGCGCTGGCCCTCGGTCTCGACGCCTTCGGCCACCACCGCCAGGCCCAGGCTGGCCGCCAGCGCAATGATGGTGCGGGCAATGGTGGCGTCGTTGGGATCGGTGAGCACGTCGCGCACAAAGGACTGGTCGATCTTGAGCTGGTCCAGCGGCAGGCGCTTGAGGTAGCTGAGGCTGGAGTAGCCGGTGCCGAAATCGTCCAGCGAGAAGCCCACCCCGCGCATCTGCAGCCGGGTCATCTTGGCGATGATGTCTTCGACATCGTTGAGCAGCAGGCTCTCCGTGAGCTCCAGCTTGAGCAGGCTGGGCTTCGCCCCGGTGTGAGCCAGCACAGCCACCACGGCCTCGACGAAAGCCGGGTCGCGGAACTCGCGCGCGCTGACGTTGACGGCCATGGTGAGGTGCGCCATGTCGGGGTTGTCGGACCAACTCACCAACTGACGGCAGGCCGTTTGCAGCACCCAGCGCCCCAAGGGCAGGATCAAGCCGGTCTTTTCGGCCAGCGGGATGAACTCGGCCGGCGAAATGTGGCCGCGCTGCGGGTGGTTCCAACGAACCAAGGCCTCCACGCCCTGGATGCAGCCGCGCCCATCCACCACGGGCTGGTACAGCAGGCGGAACTCACCGCGCTGCAGGGCCTGGCGCATGTCGGACTCCATGGCCGAGCGGGCGCTGACGGCCTCCTGCATGCCGGGGTCAAAAAAGCACAGGGTGTTGCGTCCGGCGGCCTTGGCCTGGTACATGGCCAGGTCGCCCCGCTTGAGCAGCTCATCAGGGGTCAGGCGCGAATCGCTGAACAGGGCAATGCCGATGCTGGGCGTGCTGTGGTGCAGGCTGTCGCCGATCGGATACGGTTGATTGAGGGCTTGCAGAATCTTTTGCGCCACCCCCTCCGACACGGCCACGGCCTCGGCGGGCTTCGGTCCCAGGTCATCCAGAACCACCACAAACTCGTCGCCGCCCAGGCGTGCCACGGTGTCGTCGGGGCGCACGCAAGCCACCAGGCGCGTGGCCACCTGGCTCAGCAGCTGGTCGCCGCGATCATGGCCGAGGGTGTCATTGAGGTCCTTGAAGTTGTCGAGGTCCAGAAACAGCAGCGCCCCGTGCCGCTCGCCTTGTCCGCAGGCGCGCAAGCCATGGCCCAGGCGCTGCAACAGCAGGCGCCGGTTGGGCAGGCCGGTGAGCTCGTCATAGAACGCCAGCCGCTCGATGATGGCCTCGTTGCGCTTGCGCTCCGTGATGTCACGCCCCACCCCCAGGTAGCCCTTGAACTGACCTTGCGCATCAAACAGCGGCGCACCACTGACCGACACCCAGCGTCCCAGGCCGTCACTGCTGCCGATGCGCTGCATCTCGAAGTCGTAAAAGGGTTCATGCGCTTCCAGGGCGCGGCGGTGCTCCGCCCATTGGGCCGCGTCCAGGTTGGCCGCATCGATCTCCCAGCGGGTGCGACCCAGGGTCTGCTGCTCGCTCAGGCCGCTGCGGCCGTCATGATGGCCATCAATGCGGACAAATCGGAAGTCGGCATCCTGCTCCCAGTACCAGTCGGAGGACAGCAGACTCAGGTGGCGCCAGCGCTCCTCGCTCTGACGCAGGGCCTCCTGGGCGTCGACGTAGGGGGTCACGTCATTGAAGGTACGCACCCAGCCGCCCCCCGGCTGCGGGCGCGAGCGCACCTCCAGCACGCGGCCCGAAAGGGTGCGTCGCAGGTACTGATCGGGCAGATCACGGCCGTCGGTGTGGGGATTGGCCACCAGGCCCGCCCGGGCCTCTGGCGAGAGCAGTTCAAGTTCAGGCCCCAGATCCCCGCGCATGACCTGGAAGCGAAGCAGCTCCTCCGCCGTGACACCCGGCCGGAGCACGGGCTCGGGCACGTCCACGAGCTCCTGAAATCGGCGGTTGTAGAACCGGAGCACGCCCTGTTCATCAAAGCTGGCGATCCCCTGGCTGATGGTGTCCAGCGTGAGTTCCAGGGCCCGGGTTTTCTGGGCCAGTTGTTCGGTGGCCTCGCGCAGTTGCTCCTGAGCCTGGCGGCGCTCCAGGCGGGCTCGCCAGGCCAGCATCAGGTGGCTGGCGGTGTTGAGCAAGGGATCGAGTTCCACCCAGTCGGGACTTGCCACCGAGGCATCGAACACCAGCCCGACGCAGGCCACCACACGCCCGTCGGAGGCCATCGGAATCACTTGCCAGCGCCGATCGCCCACCTCAGCCTCGGTGCTCATGGTCTGCTGGACGCGCCCCGGCTGCGGCCCTTGGGTCAGGACTTGGGTCATCCACGTGCGGAAGGCCTCAGGCAAGGTACCGACCACGGCCTGCGCGGACCACACCGGGTCCTGCCGCGGCCCGGGCGTGCGCTCGAACACCCCGGCGGCCCGGGCTCCGGTGATTTCGAGCACAAACCCCATCAACCCTTCGAAGGCCGAATGAGGTTCGGCATTCGCGATGAAGGCACTCTGGGCCCGCGACAAGGCCTGCAACAGCCGGTGCTGGCGGTTGAGGGCCACATCGGCGCGATGGCGGGCTGTGACGTCCATGTAGGTGCCACTGATCAGCCGGGCCTGTCCCGTCGAGGACCAATCGACCACCCGGCCGCGGCTGGCCACCCAGATCCAGTGCCCGTCGCGGTGGCGCATGCGGTACTCGGCTTCGTACGCGGCTTGTGTGCCAGCCAGGTAGTCGTTCAGTGCGTCCTGGACCAAGGACCAATCGTCTGGGTGGACCAGGCCTTGCCAGGTGTGGATCGAGTTCTGGGCCTGGGGGTCATCCAGGCCCAGCATCTCGAGCCAACGCTGGCTGAGCCGGACCTCGCCGGTGAGCAGGTTGCGCTGCCAGAAGCCGAGGCCTGCCCCTTCCAGCGCCATCTCGGACAGGGCCGCGGATTGCTGGAAGGCCTGCTCCAGCCGGGCCTTGTCGACCGCCCCCAGCACCTGACCCGGCACCGTGAGCAAGTAGCCCAGCCGCGTGTCCTGGATCAGGTAGTCGACGAAGCCTTCACGCAAAGCCCTGGCGGCAGCCCCTTCGCCGCCTTCTTCAACCATGATCACCGCCGGGATCTGCCCCAGTGCCTCGAGCAGATCGAAAGCAGAGCCGTCAGGCAGTTGGTTGCCGACGAGGGCCGCGTCGAAAGGCCCCTGTTGCAGCCGGCCCAGCGCCTGCGCCACAGAGCCCGCCAGCACCACGCGCCAGGACGGGTGCTCGCGCGTCAGCATGGCGCACAAGGCGGTCCGGTGCGCACCATCACGCTCAATCAACAACAGGGCGATCGCCATAGGGTAGGAAGTGGCTGGGTCAGCCAGAGGGTTTCCCTTGGATTATGAGCGCGACTTTGAAAGGGAATGCAAGCGGCCCGCGGCAGGACAAGACGCAAAGACTGAGCCAGCAAGGGCAGAATGCGGGCCACATTCATCAACAGACAGGTGCTTCTTGCGAAGCCCGCCAAGCCATGAACCGCACCGAATCCTCGCTGCATGTCAGCCAATACCTCAAAGACCACATCCGGACCGTGCCCGACTGGCCCGCCCCGGGGGTGCAGTTTCGTGACATCACCCCCTTGCTGCAGAACCCTCGGGTGTTCCGGGTACTGATCGATGCCTTTGTGCACCGTTACCTGGACCCGGCGCTGCGTCCGGACGTGGTGGCCGGCCTGGACGCACGTGGCTTCATCCTGGGGGCCGTGGTGGCCTACGAATTGAATGTGGGCTTCGTGCCCATCCGCAAGAAGGGCAAACTGCCGTTCACCACGGTCGAGGAGACCTACGAACTGGAGTACGGCAGCGCCACGGTGGAACTGCACACCGATGCGGTCAAGCCTGGCGACCGGGTGTTGCTGATTGACGACCTGATTGCCACGGGCGGCACCATGATGGCCGGCCGGCGACTGCTGGAGAAACTGGGTGCGGTGGTCACGGAGGGGGCGGCCATCGTGGACCTGCCCGAACTGGGCGGATCACAACGGCTGGTGGACAGCGGACTTCCGCTGTTCACGCTGGTGGATTTCGAAGGCCACTGACACCCGGCCTGGTCAGGCCTGGGCGTCACAGATCGCCGTACTGCGTATTGCTCAGGGCCTGCGGGCGCGAATCATCGGAGTCGTGCCCGGGAATCCGTTCGGTGTCCTCAAACCCCGTGGCCTGGGCGGACATGCGCGGCCCGCTTTGCAGCGTCTGCCCGAGCGCGGGCTGCGCCGCGCCGATCTCGGCCAAGGCCTTGTGAAAGGCGGCCACTTCGTCAGACTGGATCGGCTCGAAACGTGGGGCTTGGGGCGCCGATGCCGGAACGGCCGGCACCGCCGCGGAACGCCGCTCTGGCGCCAAGCCGGTGGAGACATGGTTGTTCAGGCGCCAGTACACCGCGGTGACCAGGATCTGATGCCGTGCCCTGGCCGTCTGGGCCAGCAACACCTCGATTTCGCTCAGGCGCATGTTGTCGCTGGTCACGTCGGGCGAGATGTCCATCATCACCAGGAACTGACGCCCTTGCTGGTCCAGCGAGAGCACCTTGAATTTGTAGCGCGAAGACAGCACCCCGACACGGGCCATGGTGTCTCGCACCACGCCGTACAGCAATTCACGGCGGCCGTGCCGTTCACTCTTGCGGTGTGGGGCCTGCGCCTCATCGACCGCTGGCGCTGAACGGGCCTTGTCTTTCGGTGGAGTGGCATGCCCCGGCCTGGGGTGCAGCGGGCGTGTGTGGTCCATGTGCTGCAGGCCCGAGGAATCAGGCAAGGCACGCGGGGGCTTTTTGCCAAACAACCACGCAAGCAGGGACATCGACGCATTCCTTTACAAAGTGGCCAAGGGTAGCCCGAAAACCTGACTTGGAGATGAAAAAGAGCAGGCGCTCAAGTGCTGGCCACGCGGCGGCGGCGCTGCCGCATGCGGCGCGCCATCACCGAGCCCAAGGCGAGGCTCAAGGCTAGCGCGAGGGCCGACTGGCGATTGGCCAGCTCAACAAACCGCAATGGATTCAGGGCCCACAACTGGCAGGCGTTGTTCGCCTGCACGGTGGCGCTGCGGGGTTGATGGGAAAAAAACGCCCCCTCACCGACCACCGACCCCGCCCCCACCATGGCCAGGCGCAGGCGGCCCTTGTCGTCCTCCAGGTGCACGCTGAGCGTGCCCCGCTCGACCAGGAACAGCGTGCGATCGAGCACACCCTTCTGAAACAGCACCTCACCCGAGGCCAGGGTCAGGGGTTGCAGGTAAGCGGCCAGGGTGTCCCACTGCAAGGCAGACAGGTTCAGCTCCAGGCGGTCTTCTGGCGGAGCATGGGCCAGGGCCGCCAACAGGCCCTGAAGATCGGCTTTGGCAACAGCGGGCAAGGGTGGATACATGATGCGGCGAAGTTAACGCCGTAACAAAAAGCGCACAAGGCACACCACGCCTCAAAGCACATTCGGAAACACTTGTTTCAGGTCTCGCCCTCCGGCGGCGTGATCAAGACCAGGGTGGCAGCCGGGAGGTCTGACGGCCAGGCCAGGCCCAGCTCTCGGGCGATCAGGAGCTTGAGGGCCAGGGTGTCGAAGAACTGGCCGGCCAGGGCCTGATGGTGGTGCTGGAGGCGCTGCAGATCGATCTCGCCCGCCTGGATCTCCAGCGTGGCGAGCAGAGCAGCGGCACCATCCTGCCCCGGCAGCAGGGCCGACTGCGCCAGGGTGTGGGCCGTGGGCAGGTCGCCCGTGAGCTCAGCCAGTCGGGCACTGACGCGCAGCCGTTCACTGAGCGCCGCTGGCGGGGCCTGCGGGCCGGCTTGCATGGCCCCGATGGCCTGGGCAGCGGCCACCCATTCGAACTGGGCCAGCAGGATTTCAACGCCTTCCCCCTCCAGCGCAGCGCGTTGCAGGGGCGTGGCGGTGCGCAGCCCCTGCTGCACGTGGGCCTGCGCCTGCGTGAAATCACCCTGCTGCCGGGCCATCCAGGCCAACCACCAGCAGGCCTGGGCCGGGCTGGCCTGAGGGTCGGCCTGCCAGGCAGGGTGCGGGGCCTTGGCCGGTGCGGCCAGGTATCGAAGCAGGCTGTGGCGCGCCGGCGCCCACTCGCCAGCACGGGCCCAGGCACAGCCGGTGGTGAAGTCGAACACCGGGCCATGCAGATCGAGCATTCGTTGGCAGGCCCGCGCAGCGTCCAGCAGGCATCCCTGATTCACCCAGGCGTCAACCGCACGGGCCAGCAACTGGGGCAGAAAGGGCAACGTGCTTTGCTCGGCCACCGGCAATTGCAGGACGCGCCCCAGGGTGGCCTGCAGCAGCGCCGCCTGTTCGACCCGCTGGTGGGCCGGCAGCGACATTGCCAGCTTGAAGGCTGGGTAGAGGGCATCGGGGGCCTCCTCGTGCACCCGCTGCAGCAGGGCCAGGTTGCGTTCGCGCTTGCGTTCACGCTCGCTGGCCTGCACGTAGCCGTGATCGCACAGAGCGACGCCCGACTCAGGCCAATGGCTGCTGCCGATGGCCAGCAGGCTGTCGGCCACATCCTCGTGCACCCGGCCCTGGAAACGGATGCGGGCATCACGCCGAAACAGGCGCAGTTGCGGAAACGACTGCAACACGGCCAGGGCACGCCCGTCATGCAGTGGATTGGCCAGGTCATCAGCCGCCGCCGTGAGCAGTTGGATGGTGACCATCTGGGCCAGAACATCCTGCCGCTGCAGGGCCCACTCCAGAGCGGGCAGGCTGGCTGGGTCGAGTTGCTGGTCAGCATCCAGGCACAGCACCCAGTCGCCCGTGGCAGCTTCGAGGGCCACGTTGCGGGCGCGCGCAAAGTCATCGCACCAGGCAAAGTGCAGCACCCGAGCGCCCAGGGCCTGGGCGATCGCAGGGCTGTCGTCGGTGCTGCCGGTGTCGACCACGATCAGCTCTTGCGCCAAGCCCCGCACCGAGCCCAGGGCACCGGGCAGGTTGGCAGCTTCGTCACGGACGATCATGCACACGCTCATACGTGGGCGCTGTGAAGGCAAAGAAGTGGGCATGGCGGAGCAGGGCGGTGAAAGTGCCCCAGTCTAGAACGGTGGCCGCGCCCCGATGCCTGGGACAGACGGCACTGTGCCGTCTTATTTGCCGATGCAGAACTTGGAAAAGATCACGCCCAGCAAATCGTCAGGCGTGAATTCGCCGGTGATCTCGTTCAGGGCGCCCTGCGCCAGGCGCAGCTCTTCGGCCAGCAGGTCCAGCGCCTGGGCCTGAGCGGCCAGACAGGCGTGGGCCTGGTCGAGGTGCGCCTGCACCCGCAACAAGGCCTGCACGTGGCGCTCGCGCGCGATGTAGACCCCCTCGGGGGCCGACTGCCAGCCGGCCATCTGCAACAGTTGCTGGCGCACCAGGTCCAGGCCCTGGCCGGTACGGGCCGACAGCCGCAAACCCGACAGTTCTCCGTCGGCCGAGTCAGCGGCCTGGTCGACCTTGTTCCAGACATGCAGCACAGGAACCCGGGCCGCCAGGGTGCTGGCCAGGGTGTCGGCAATGGCCTGATCGGCGGCCTGGTAATCGACCTGCTCGGCCCGGGTGAGGTCGTGCAAGAAAAGCACGGCATCGGCCGCGGCGATCTCGCCCCAGGCGCGCTCGATGCCGATGCGTTCCACCTCGTCCTGGCTGTCACGCAGGCCGGCGGTGTCGATCACATGGATGGGCACGCCTTCGATCTGGATGGTCTGCTCCACCTTGTCGCGGGTGGTGCCGGCAATCGGGGTGACGATGGCCAACTCAGCCCCGGCCAGGGCATTGAGCAGGGAGGACTTGCCCGCGTTGGGCTGACCTGCGATCACCACCTTGATGCCCTCACGCAGCAAGGCACCTTGGCGGGTGCGCTGCTGCACGCGTTGCAGGCTGGCACGCAGTCGGTCCAACTGGCCCTGGGCATCGGCTTTTTGCAGAAAGTCGATCTCCTCTTCGGGGAAGTCGAGCGTGGCCTCGACCAGCATGCGAAGGTGGATCAGCGCGTCGCGCAGTTGTTGTACCTCACGCGAGAACTCGCCCGACAGCGATCGCCCGGCGCTGCGGACGGCGGCTTCGGTGCTGGCGTCGATCAGGTCGGCGATGGCCTCGGCCTGGGCCAGGTCGATCTTGTCGTTCAGGAAGGCCCGCTGAGTGAATTCGCCCGGCTGCGCCACCCGCAGCCCCGGCAGGCGTGCGCGTCCGGTGGCAGGGTCGGTCTCGGCGGCAGCCTGAAGGCAGCGTGCCAACAGCAGCTGCAGCACCACCGTGCCGCCGTGCGCCTGCAGCTCCAGCACATCTTCGCCGGTGTAGGAGTTGGGTGCTGGAAAGTGCAGCGCCAGGCCATGGTCAATGGGCTGCCCCTGCGCATCGCGCAGGGGCAGGTAGGTGGCCTCGCGGGGGCGCAGCGTGCGCCCGCACAGGGCCAGCACCAGCGGCCTGACGTCGGGGCCACTGATGCGCACGATGCCCACGGCCCCGCGCCCGGGGGCGGTGGCAATGGCAACGATGGGGTCGGATTGGCGGGCCAGCATGGCGGGGCTCCTTCATCAAAAAAGGCCGGCCAACTTGCGCTGGACGGCCTCGATCGAACCGAAGTTCAGGGCTGGGCTCAGTTCACGCCGAGCCGCTTGTTGATCACCCATTGCTGGGCGATGGACAGGATGTTGTTGGTGATCCAGTACATCACCAGACCGGCCGGGAAGGCAAAGAACATCACGCTGAAGACCAGGGGCATGATCCACATCATCTTGGCTTGCATCGGATCCGGCGGGGTGGGATTGAGCCAGGTCTGCAGCAGCGAAGTGCCGGTCATGATGACGGGCAGGATGTACAGCGGGTCTTTGGCCGACAGGTCAGTGATCCACAGAATCCAGGGCGCATTGCGCATCTCGACACTGGACAGCAGCACCCAGTACAGCGCAATGAACACCGGGATCTGGATCATGATGGGGAAGCAGCCCCCCATGGGGTTGACCTTTTCCTCGCGGTAGATGCGCATCATCTCCTGCTGCATCTGCTGAGGCTTGTCTTTCAGGCGCTCACGCATCTCGGTGATCTTGGGGTTGATCGCCTTCATCTTGGCCATGCTCGAATAGGCCTTGGCGTTGAGCCAGAAGAACGCCGCCTTCAGCAGCACCACCAGACCCACGATCGACCAGCCCCAGTTGCCCAGCAGGCCATGGATCTTGTCGAGCAGCCAGTACAGCGGCTTGGCCAGGATGGTCAGCCAGCCGTAGTCCTTGACCAGTTCCAGGCCCGGGCTCAGCGCTTCGAGTTTCTTTTCTTCCTCAGGGCCGGCATAGAAGCGGGCGTCCAGCGACTGGCTGGCGCCTGGCGCGATGCTGGGCAGGGTGGTGATCATGCCCACCGAATACAGGTTGGTGTCCACCTTGCGCATGAACAGGTCGCGCTGCACACCATCCGCCAGCAGCCAGGCGCTGGCAAAGTAATGCTGCACCATGGCGACGTAACCATTGGCCGACTCTTTCTGGATGTCGGCCTTGCCGTTTTCGATGTCCTTGAACTCGACCTTCTGGTACTTCTTGGCTTCGGTGTATGCAGCCGGGCCGGTGAAGGTGGAATAGAACGAGGATTCGCCTGGCGGCTTGTTGCCATCGCGCACCAGCTGGAAGTAGATCTGCGGGGTCACAGCGGCGCTGCCGGTGTTCTGCACTTCGTGCTTCACAGCCAGATCGTAGGCGCCACGGCGCAGGGTGTAGGTCTTGATCAGCTTCACGCCGCCCAGGTCAGGCGACTCGAAGCGCACGGTCAACTCGCTCTCGCCGTCCTTGAGGGTGCGCGGGCCGGGCACGACGTTCATCGGGGTCTTGTGGGTGGGGAAACCGCCACCGATCAGGCCCGTCTGGGCCACGTAGACGCGGTCCTTGCTGTCGTCCAGCAAGACCACAGACCGGTCCTTGTGCTCAACGTCCGAATACTTCAACAGCTCGGCCTTGACCAACGAACCACCCTCGCTGTCAAAGGTCAGCTTGAAGACGTCCGTGGTGACCTCGACCGACTGACGGGGCGCCGGTGCAGCCACCGTGCCAGCAGCCGGCAACTGAGCCGTTGCATTGCTGACGCTGGTGGGCACAGCCGCACTGCCAGCCACCGCGGGCTTGGCCGCGCCTTCTGCCGCAGCCGTGGCCGCGGGGGCGCTGCTCGGGAAGAACATGGCCTTGTTTCCGTTGTGGACTTGCCATTTGTCCCACAACAGGACCATGGAGAACCCGAAGATCACCCACAAGATGGTGCGGCGAATGTCGTTCATGAAGACTTCTTTTGCGAAGAATGTTGGGAAATGGGGGCACAAGCAGAGACGCCCCCCAGCCTGAACAGCCGGGGACGCTCGGCGGGGACCGGATCGGCTCCACCGGCACACCAGGGGTGGCAGCGTACCAGACGCCGCAGGGTCAGGTAACTGCCGGCCGCAGCATCGTGCTGCTCAAGGGCCTGCAATGAATAGACAGAACAGGTCGGCTCGAAGCGGCAGGCAGAGCCCAGCCAAGGGCTCAACAGCAGGCGATACGCGCGAACCAGACCGATCAGCACACGCTTCATCATCATGCAACTCCTGGCTCAACCGCCGCTGGAGCAGGGGCCAAAGGCGCCGCGCGAGACGGCGATACACACGCGCGCCGAAACAGCTGATTCAGCTCGGCACGCACGGCTTGGCGCAGTACATCGGAAGTGGCGCTGACAAATTGCTTGCGGTCAAAGCTGGAGCGCAAACGCACCACATGGGCGGCAACCATCAGGCGAGGCTCGAATTCCGCCCCCAGCGCGTAAATCTGGCGCTTGATGGTGTTGCGGGTCACGGCCCGCTTGGCCCAGCGCTTGGGCACCATGGCGCCAAGCCAGGGCTGCCCTGAAACGGAGCCAGGAACGACAAAAAGAGCCTGATCATTTCGCACTGGCGAAACATCAGGCCCTTCTTGAGGCCGAACCGTCGACGCCGCAGCGTCGGCGGAGAGCACCAGGCGGTGCAAAGCAAAGTGCGGTGTGCGAGACACCGTACCACCCGCCATCGCGGCCTGGAACTGCGGACGGGTTTTCAGCCGTTGCACGAGAGCAGCCCGGAGTTCACCAGGCAATGCCTGGCTTAGACAGCCAGACGCTTGCGGCCCTTGGCGCGGCGTGCGTTGATCACGGCACGACCACCACGGGTCTTCATGCGGACCAGGAAGCCATGGGTGCGGGCGCGACGGATTTTGGAAGGTTGGTAAGTGCGTTTCATGATGAATTCCTAGAGGTTCAGTTCTGGCCATTCGTTCATGCACTGCTCGTGCAACGCCGTCAAACCTGCGCCTGACAACCTTGCTGCAAACCGCGCCCAAACCAGGGGCCTTGTTCTAATCGCCCGACTGAAGCAACTACCGTAGCAGCTACCGCATTCGGGGAAACCCATGATTATCGCAACATTTCATGACCGCGACAAGTACAAGCACATTTTGAAGGTCTTTGCCAGTTGCCGCCATGCCGTGATCCGAGGGCAGGGGCTTCAGCGCTTCAGGTTGTGGATAACCATTTGACAAACTAGAATCCAGCCCGCTGTCCGCAATTGACTATCCACAGAAAACAGACCAAGAATGACCGAGGGAAACCTGAACAGCGCCA
Organism: Curvibacter sp. GW821-FHT01G03; assembly: GCF_059422285.1. Taxonomy (NCBI): domain Bacteria; kingdom Pseudomonadati; phylum Pseudomonadota; class Betaproteobacteria; order Burkholderiales; family Comamonadaceae; genus Curvibacter; species Curvibacter sp. GW821-FHT01G03. The sequence continues at coordinate 164,739 of NZ_JBWKWP010000006.1, read as the reverse complement.
CCGAGAGCGCATCCCCGAACGCAGGACACAGCCTCTGGCAGGCATGTATCGAGCAACTCGCCCAAGAACTGCCTGAACAGCAATTCAACACCTGGATCAAGCCCCTGGTGGCCCAGGCTCCGGACGACCTGTCCAAGATCACCATCTACGTTGCCAACCGCTTCAAGCTCGACTGGATCCGCGCCCAATACGCCAGCCGCATCGCCCAGATGCTGGAGCGCCTGTATGGCCAAGCCGTCCCCATCGAGTTAGCGCTCACTCAGCGAGAACCCGCGGCCAGAGCTTATTCTGCGCCCACTGCATCGATGGCCTCCGAGCCTCAGCAAGCCCCTGAGCCGACCGCTCCCAGCGAAGACCCGGGCGCCGGCACCTTCAAGAACCGACTCAACGCGGCCCTGACTTTCGACACCCTGGTGGAAGGCACGGCCAACCGCATGGCACGGGCCGCCGCCATGCACGTCGCCGGCACGCCGGGCCACCTCTACAACCCCCTGTTCATCTATGGTGGCGTGGGCCTGGGCAAGACCCACTTGATGCATGCGGTGGGCAACCGCCTGCTGGCCGACAAGCCAGACTCGAAAGTTCTCTACATCCATGCCGAACAATTCGTGTCGGATGTGGTTAAAGCCTATCAGCGCAAGGCTTTTGACGAGTTCAAGGAGCGCTACCACTCGCTCGATCTGCTGTTGATCGATGACGTGCAGTTCTTCGCCAACAAGGACCGCACGCAAGAGGAATTCTTCAACGCCTTCGAAGCCTTGCTGGCCAAGAAATCACACATCGTGATGACCAGCGACACCTACCCCAAGGGTCTGGCGGACATCCACGAGCGCCTCGTCTCACGCTTCGACTCGGGCCTGACCGTGGCCATCGAGCCCCCTGAGCTCGAAATGCGGGTGGCGATCCTGATCAACAAATCACGCGCCGAAGGCACCGAAATGCCCGAAGAAGTGGCGTTCTTTGTGGCCAAGAACGTGCGCTCCAACGTGCGTGAACTCGAAGGCGCACTGCGCAAGATCCTGGCTTACTCGCGTTTCAACCAGAAAGAAATCTCGATCCAGTTGGCCCGCGAGGCCCTGCGCGACCTGCTGTCAATCCAGAACCGCCAGATCAGTGTCGAGAACATCCAGAAGACCGTCGCCGATTACTACAAGATCAAAGTGGCCGACATGTACAGCAAGAAGCGCCCGGCCAGCATCGCCCGCCCGCGCCAGATCGCCATGTACCTGGCCAAAGAACTGACCCAGAAGAGTCTGCCCGAGATCGGCGAACTGTTCGGTGGCCGCGACCACACCACCGTGCTGCACGCGGTGCGCAAGATTTCGGGCGAGCGCCAGCAGCTGACCGAACTCAACCAGCAGCTTCACGTGCTGGAGCAAACCCTGAAGGGCTGATGTGATGAAATGCGCACCGGGCCAAGGCGTGCCCCCAGAAGCCCGAACAAGCGGGGCCTTGACTCAAAAACGCCCCGAAAAACGGTGAAAATGGCGTGTTTCCAGGGAGGGCCTCGGGTCGGTGCTGTGCCGAACCGCCCCGGCACCGGAATGTCGCTTGAAGCTGCTACAAAGAATTTGAACTAGAGGTTGACATGATCGTCCTGAAGGCCACACAAGACAAAGTCCTGTCGGTTCTGCAATCGGTTGCAGGCATTGTCGAGCGCCGCCACACCCTGCCCATCCTCGCCAACGTGCTGATCCGCAAGACCGGCAGCGCGCTGCAACTGACCACGAGCGATCTGGAAATCCAGATCCGCACCACCGCCGAGCTTGACGGTGATGCCGGCAACTTCACCACCACCGTGGGGGCTCGCAAGCTGATCGACATCCTGCGCACCATGCCGGGCGATCAGACCGTGAGCCTGGAGTCCAGCCAGAACAAGCTCATTCTCAAGGGTGGCAAGAGCCGTTTCACTCTGCAGACCCTGCCGGCAGAAGACTTCCCGCTGGTGCAAGAGGCCGCCAACTTCGGCCCCGAGTTCAGCGTGCCGCAAAAGACACTCAAGAGCCTGCTGGGTCAGGTGTCCTTTGCCATGGCCGTGCACGACATCCGCTACTACCTCAATGGCATCTTGTTCGTTGCCGAGGGCAAGACCCTGAGCCTGGTCGCCACCGATGGCCACCGCCTGGCCTTCGCCTCGGCCACCCTGGACGTGGAAGTGCCCAAGCAGGAAGTGATCCTGCCGCGCAAGACCGTGCTCGAACTGCAACGCCTGCTGTCCGATGCCGAAGGTGGCATCGAGATGCAGTTTGCCAACAACCAGGCCAAATTCAGCTTCGACGGCATGGAGTTCGTCACCAAGCTGGTCGAGGGCAAGTTCCCCGACTACAACCGGGTGATCCCCAAGGGCCACCGCAACAGCCTGACCCTGGGCCGCACCACCTTGCTGGCCAGCCTGCAGCGCACCGCCATTCTGACCAGCGACAAGTTCAAGGGCGTGCGCCTGAACCTCGAGCCTGGCACCCTGCGCATTGCCTCCAGCAACGCCGAACAGGAAGAAGCGGTCGACGAACTCGACATCGACTACGGCGGCGACACCATCGAGATCGGGTTCAACGTCACCTACCTGATCGATGCCCTGGGCAACATGGACCAGGACATGGTGAAGATCGAGCTGTCCGACTCCAACAGCTCGGCCCTGGTCACCATCCCCGAAAACGACAGCTTCAAGTACGTGGTGATGCCGATGCGCATCTGAGGCCCCTCCAGCAGAACCAAGGCCTTGCGCACAACGCCACAACCCTGAACCCGACCCGCGCTGAACCAGCTGTGTTCTGCGCGGGTTTGGTCCATCAAGAGATTGAGAAAAACGCACCATGACCGAACCAAACAAGCCGCTGTCCGACGCTGAAACCAGCTCCAACGAAGCCTTCAGCGACCTGCCGCAAACCAAGATCGACACCAACCAGGCAGGGGCGTCCGAGGGCTATGGCGAAGGCGCCATCCAGATCCTCGAAGGCCTGGAGGCCGTGCGCAAGCGGCCCGGCATGTACATCGGCGACACCTCGGACGGCACCGGCCTGCACCACCTGGTGTTCGAAGTGGTCGACAACTCAATCGACGAAGCCCTGGCCGGCCACTGCGACGACATCGTCGTCACCATCCACAGCGACAACTCGATCAGCGTCACCGACAACGGCCGCGGCATCCCGACCGGCGTCAAGATGGACGACAAGCACGAGCCCAAGCGCAGTGCCGCCGAAATCGCCCTGACCGAGCTGCATGCTGGCGGCAAGTTCAACCAGAACAGCTACAAGGTGTCGGGCGGTCTGCACGGCGTGGGCGTGAGCTGCGTGAACGCCCTGTCCAAGTGGCTGCGTCTCACCGTGCGCCGCGAAGGCAAGGTGCATGAGATCGAATTCGCCAAGGGCTTTGTGCAGCACCGCCTGCTCGAGACCGTCGACGGCTTCGAGGTCTCGCCCATGAAGGTCACCGGCGCCACCGAGAAGCGCGGCACCGAGGTGCACTTCCTGCCCGACACCGAGATCTTTCAGCAAAACAACGATTTCCACTACGAAATCCTGTCCAAACGCCTGCGCGAGCTCAGCTTCCTGAACAACGGCGTGCGCATCCGCCTGAAAGACGAGCGCAGCGGCAAGGAAGACGACTTCTCGGGCGCTGGCGGCGTGCGTGGCTTTGTTGAATTCATCAACAAGGGCAAGCAGGTCCTGCACCCCAACATCTTCTACGCCCACGGCGAACGCCCCGCCGAGACCTACGGCGGCATTGCCGGCACCCACATCGGGGTGGAAGTGGCCATGCAGTGGAACAGCGGCTACAACGAAAGCGTGCTCTGCTTCACCAACAACATCCCTCAGCGTGACGGTGGCACCCACCTCACCGGTCTGCGCGCGGCCATGACCCGCGTCATCAACAAGTACATCGAAGAGCAGGAATTGGCCAAGAAAGCCAAGGTCGAGGTCAGCGGTGACGACATGCGTGAAGGCCTTTGCTGCGTGCTCAGCGTCAAGGTGCCTGAGCCCAAGTTCAGCAGCCAGACCAAGGACAAACTGGTGTCCAGCGAAGTGCGCGCTCCGGTCGAAGACATCGTCAGCAAGCTCCTCACCGACTACCTGCAAGAGCGCCCCAACGACGCCAAGATCATCTGCGGCAAGATCATCGAAGCCGCCCGCGCCCGTGAAGCCGCCCGCAAGGCCCGCGAAATGACCCGCCGCAAGGGTGTGCTCGACGGCATGGGCCTGCCCGGCAAACTGGCCGACTGCCAGGAAAAAGACCCCGCGATGTGCGAAATCTACATCGTCGAGGGCGACTCCGCCGGCGGCTCGGCCAAGCAAGGCCGCGACCGTAAGTTCCAGGCCATCCTGCCCCTGCGCGGCAAGATCCTGAACGTCGAAAAGGCCCGCTACGAGAAGCTGCTCACCAGCAACGAAATCCTCACGCTCATCACGGCCCTGGGTACCGGCATCGGCAAGGCCGGTGGCAACACCGGCGGAGACGACTTCAACGTCGCCAAGCTGCGCTACCACCGCATCATCATCATGACCGATGCCGACGTCGACGGCGCCCACATCCGCACCTTGCTGCTCACCTTCTTCTACCGCCAGATGCCTGAGTTGGTCGAGCGTGGCCACATCTACATCGCCCAGCCGCCGCTCTACAAAGTCAAGGCCGGCAAGGAAGAGCTGTACCTCAAGGACGGCCCGGCACTCGACGGCTTCCTGCTGCGCATCGCCCTCAAGGATGCCAGCATCAGCACCGGTGGCGCAGCCCCGCAAACCCTCAACGGCGACACCCTGGCCGAACTGGCCCGCAAGCACCAGATCGCAGAAAGTGTGATCGCCCGCCTGAGCAATTTCATGGACGCCGAGGCCCTGCGCGCCATCGCCGACGGTGTGGCCCTGAACCTCGACAGCGTGGCCGACGCCGAAGCCAGCGCCGTGACCCTGCAAGCCAAGCTGCGCGAACTGACCACCACCGGCGTGCCCGCCGAAGTGGCCGGCGAGTTCGACGCCCGCACCGACAAGCCAGTGCTGCGCATCAGCCGCCGCCACCACGGCAACATCAAGAGCAGCGTGCTCACGCAAGACTTTGTGCGCGGCGCCGACTACGCCGCCCTGGCCGAAGCCGCCGAAACCTTCAAGGGCCTGCTCTCCGAAGGCGCCAAGGCCACCCGTGGCGAAGGCGAACGCCAGAAGGAAGAAAAGGTCAGCGACTTCCGCCAGGCCATGAAGTGGCTCATCGCCGAAGCCGAACGCACCACCAGCCGCCAGCGCTACAAGGGCCTGGGCGAGATGAACCCCGAGCAGCTCTGGGAAACCACCATGGACCCCAACGTGCGCCGCCTGCTGCGCGTGCAGATCGACGACGCCATCGAGGCCGATCGCGTCTTCACCATGCTCATGGGCGACGAGGTGGAGCCGCGCCGCGACTTCATCGAGACCAACGCGCTGCGGGCGGGGAATATTGACGTTTGAGACGTCTGCTCACGCACCCAATGCAAGCCAAGGCCAGTCCCTGAAACGCTTGCGCCCCAAAAAGTGAAATGGCCCGGAATCACCGGGCCATTTTTTTGTTTGGGACGGTGTTCGCGCGCACGCGAGCCTAGCGCCGCTCCAGCACCAAGCGGGTGGCCAATCCCGCCAACACGGTGCCCATCAACCAACGTTGAACCCTTTGCCAACGGGGCCGGGTGGCGAGAAAGACGGCCATCGAGCCCGCCAACAGGGCCACCATGGCATTGACGCTGAGGCTCACCACGATCTGAGTGAAGCCCAGCACCAGGGATTGCAGCAGCGGGCTGCCATGTTCGGGCTGGATGAACTGCGGCAGCATGGACAGGTAGATCATCGCGATCTTGGGGTTGAGCAAGTTGGTGAGGAACCCCATGGTGAACAGCTTTCGCGGGCTGTCCTTGGGCAACTGGCGTATCTCGAAGGGTGAGCGCCCGCCGGGCCGGATGGCCTGCCAGGCGAGGTAGAAAAGATAGACAGCACCGCCCATCCTCAAGGCGTCATAGGCATAAGGCACCGCCATCAGCAAGGCCGTGATCCCGAATGCAGCGAACACCATGTAGAACACAAAGCCGAGAGCGACCCCGCCCAGGGAGATCAGGCCGGCGCCCCGCCCCTGGCAGATGGAGCGCGAAATGATGTAGACCATGTTCGGCCCGGGTGTGAGCGCCATGCCCAACGAGATCAGGCCGAAGGCAAACAAACTGGCAATTTCTGGCATGGGCAGGTCCTGTGTCGAGGCAAAACGCTCAAGGTTGGGTATGCCCCCAAGGATAGGGACAGCCCCAGCACCTGAAAAGATACAGATCCAAGCGGATGGGTGCGATACAGAAGCCCGATTCGCCAACACAGACCGGAGACAAGGCCCTGCAGCGTTTGTCACCTCACTGGCACTGTGCTGTAATAAATTGCAGGTCGGGCACGACTCACGCGAGACAAGAGTCGGCCCGACGGCGTCGCACGACGCCGGCTGTGACGCCCACCAGGAGCCCATGCATGCCGCCTTTCTCGCCCACCGCCGTGGATCAGCCCGGCGAAGACGCCTATTGGTCTGCGCGACAAAATTCCATTGAACGCTACCAGGCCGTGCGGCAGCGCAGCCTGGCCTTGTGCAAAGACCTGGGTGCCGAGGACCTGTGCGTCCAGTCGATGCCGGATGCCAGCCCTGTCAAATGGCATCTTGGGCACGTGAGCTGGTTTTTTGAAGCCGTGGTGCTGCTGCCCAACGAGCCCGGCAGCAGGCCCTATGACGAGCGCTTTCTGCGCCTGTTCAACAGCTACTACGAAGCGCTGGGGCCGCGCCACCCCAGGCCGCAACGCGGCTTGCTGACTCGGCCCGACCTGGCCGAGGTGCTGGCCTACCGCCAACATGTTGATCGGGCCATGCTGGCGTTCATGCAGGGCTGCGAGCCCAGCACCTGGCAACAGGCTTGGCCTCTGATCGAGCTGGGCCTGCACCACGAGCAGCAGCACCAAGAACTGATGCTGACCGACCTGCTGCACGCATTCTCGTGCAACCCCCTGCTGCCGCGATGGTTTCAAGAGGCCCCAGCCCGCGCTGACAGGGCCATCGCGGCTGGGCCCGCCTGGCAGCGGCTGGAGGAGGGGATGGTCGCCATCGGGGCCGGTGAACAGGGCTTTCATTTTGACAACGAAGGCCCGCGCCACCAGGTTTGGTTGCAGGGCTTCGAGATCGCGACCCGCTTGGTGAGTTGCGGCGATTTTCTGGCCTTCATCGAGGATGGCGGCTACCAGCGTCCGGGCCTGTGGCTGTCGGATGGCTGGGCCACTGTTCAGGCCCAGGGCTGGACGCAGCCGCCTTACTGGCTGGCGCCCGGCGATGCCAGAGCCCCCGCTCCCCACTGGCAGGTTTTTGGTTTGCACGGCGTGCAGGCCTTGGACCCGAACGCCCCGGTCAGCCATGTGAGCTTCTATGAGGCGGCGGCCTATGCCGAGTGGGCCGGGGCCCGGCTGCCTACCGAATTCGAATGGGAGGCCGCCAGCACATCGGCGGCCTGCCAAGACTTGCAGGGTCAGGTCTGGCAGTGGACCCGATCGGCCTACCACCCCTATCCCGGCTTCAAGCCCCTGAGCGGTGCGGTGGGCGAGTACAACGGCAAATTCATGGTGGGTCAACTGGTGCTGCGCGGCAGCAGTCAGGCCACGCCACCCGACCATGCCCGGCACACGTACCGCAATTTCTTTCCGCCGGCCGCACGCTGGCAATTCAGTGGCCTGAGGCTGGCGCGCGACCTGCAGAGTGCCTCAGAGGGGACTGCATCATGAGCTTGTTCTCACCGCCAGCGCCGGCCCCGACGCCCTCACCCGAGGCCATGGCCTTCGCCGCCGACCTGCACGCCGCGCTGCGTGGCACGCCGCGGCAGATTTCGCCCAAGTACTTTTACGATGCGGCCGGCTCGGCGCTGTTCGACACCATTTGCGACCTGCCAGAGTACTACCCCACCCGCACGGAGCACCAGATCCTGCAGCGCTGCGGGCACGAAATGGCCGCGCACATCGGTCACTCCGTCGAACTGATTGAATTTGGTGCCGGCTCTTGCATCAAAGTACAGGCCTTGCTCGACCACATGCGCACAGGCCTGCGGGACCTGCGCTACTGCCCCGTCGATATTTCGGGGGAGCACCTGGCGGTGTCCACCGCCAGGCTGGCCCGTCGGTACCCAGGCATAGCCATCTGCCCGGTGGTGGCCGACTACACCACCGAACTGCGCCTGCCCGACCCCGGGCCGCGCCGCCGCGTGGGCTTTTTCCCAGGCTCGACACTGGGCAATTTCACCCCGGATGAAGCGCAACAGTTCTTCCGCCAGGCGGCCGATTTGCTGCGCGGTGGTGCCTTGCTGATCGGCGTCGACCTCATCAAACACCCTGATCGCCTGCATGCGGCCTACAACGATCGCCAGGGCGTCACGGCCGCCTTCAACAAAAATCTGTTGCTGCGGGCCAACCGGGAGCTGGGCTGCAACTTCGATCTGGAACAATTCGATCACAGCGCTTTCTACAACTCGCCGCTGCAACGCATCGAGATGCACCTGGTGAGCCGGTGCCAACAAACCGTTGAATTGCAGCAGCAACGCTACCGCTTCGAGCAAGGGCAGACCTTGCACACTGAAAATTCGTACAAATTCACCATTGACGGCCTGCGTCATCTGGCGGCCCAGGCGGGCTGGCAGCCTGGCACCGTCTGGACCGATCCCGAACAACTCTTCAGCCTGCATTGGCTGACCGCTCCCTGAAAGGAAACACATCATGCAAGCCACCTGGAACGGTGTCGTCATCGCAGACAGCGACGACACGGTGCTCGTCGAGGGCAACCACTACTTCCCAGAAAGCGCGCTCAATCGCAGCTACGTCACCTTCAGCAACCACCGCAGCACCTGCGCCTGGAAAGGCCAGGCGCATTACTACTCGCTGCTGGTGAATGGTGAACTCAACGCCAACGCCATCTGGTACTACCCGGATCCCAAGCCCGAAGCTGAAGCGGTCAGGGGCCGGGTCGCATTCTGGAACGGCGTGCAGGTGCGCTGACAACGGCCACGGCCACGGCCGCGGGGGCTCAAAGCGGAGCAGGCTGGCTGGTGTGGCTGGATGGCCACGCCTGCCGCAAGGCCATCCAGCCGGGATCCGCGTCCCAGCGCATCTGCCAAGCCTGCAGCTCGGCCGCCGGCATGGGGCGGGCGATGCCAAAGCCCTGGGCCATTCGGCAGCCCAGTTGGCGCAGGGCCTGCCCATGGGCCACCGACTCGACGCCCTCGGCAATCACCTCGCGGCCGAAGGCTTCGGCCAGGCTCACCACGCCTCGCACGATGCTCAGGTCGTCGGGGTCGTCCAGCATGTCGCTGACAAAGCTGCGGTCGATCTTCAGGACCTCCACCGGCAGGTGCTTGAGGTAGGTGAGCGATGAGTAGCCGGTGCCGAAATCATCCAGCGCAAAGCGCACGCCCAGAGCCCGGCAGTCGCGGATGGCCTGCGAGGCCTGTTCGATGTCCTCCAGCGCGCTGGTCTCCAGGATCTCAAGCTCCACATAGGCCGGGTCGACCTTCAGGTGCAATTGCATCAAGCGCGCCAGCCGGTGCTTGAAATTGGCCTGCTGCAGCTGGCGTGCCCCGATGTTCACGCTCACGCTGATCAGCAGGCCGCTGGCATGCCACTCGCTCAGCTGGTGCAGGGCCTGGGCAATCACCCACTCGCCCAGGTCGATGGCGGTGACGTCGTTCTCGATCGCGGGCAGAAAGCTGCCGGGCAATTGCAGCCCGGCCTGGGGGGATTGCCAACGGATCAGGGCCTCCACCCCCACCAGCCGGCCCAGCTGCAAATCCACCTTGGGTTGGTAATGCAGCACAAACTCGCCCTTGTGCAAGGCCGCACGGATCTGCGCCAGTTGCTCGCGGTGCGTCTTGACGGCCGAATCCTGGATCACATCGAACAGGTGGTAGCGGTTCTTGCCGCCTTGCTTGGCGATGTACATGGCCTGGTCGGCATGGCGCATCAACTGGTCAGCGCTCACGTTGTCTTGCGGGTACAGCGTGAGGCCGATGCTGACCGACACCTGCAGGCTCAGGCCCTTGATCTTCACGGGAGTGGAGGCGGCCTCCAGCAGGCGTACCAGCACCGTCTCATGGGCCGACACCGATTCCAGATCCACCAGGATCGCCACGAACTCATCACCCCCGATGCGCGACAGGGTATCGCCCTCGCGCAAGGTGGCCAGCAGGCGTGCCGCCAGCGCCACCAGCAGCTCGTCGCCCACGGCGTGGCCGTGGGTGTCGTTCACGGTCTTGAAGCCGTCCAGATCCAGATAGGCTACCGCCAGCGACTGGCTGCGGCGCTGGGTCTGGGCCATGGCCTGCTGCAGCCGGTCGGCCAGCAGCGTGCGGTTGGGCAAATCGGTGAGGGCGTCGTAGTGGGCGATGTGTTCAAGCTGCTTTTGCTGCTCCTTCATCGGCGTGATGTCGGTGAACAGGGCCACATAGTTCTGGGTCACCCCCTCGGCGTTCTTGACGGCGCTGATGGTCAGCAGTTCGGCAAACACCTCGCCGTTCTTGCGCCGGTTCCAGATCTCCCCCGACCAGTAGCCGCTGGCCGTCAGGCTTTGCCACATGGCCGCATAGTAGGCCGGGCCCTGGCGCCCCGACTGCAGGATGCGGGGGTTCTGGCCCAGCACCTCGGCACGCTCGTAGCCCGTGATGCGCGAGAAGGCCGCGTTGACGTCAATGATGGTGCCCCGGGCATCGGTGATCGAGATCGCCTCACGCGCAAAGGTGAACACATTGGCAGCCAGGCGCAGGTGCTCTTCGGCCTTTCGCCGCTCTTCGATCTCGCCAGCCAGTTGCCCATTGGCCTGCTCCAGTTCCTGCGTGCGCAGAGCCACCTCGCGGCGCAGGCGCACGGGCTGCATCAGCAGGGTATGGGTGAGAAACGCCAGCAAACCAGCCATGAAAACACAGGCCAGCAGACCCCATGCGCTGTCCGCCGGGTTGATCCAGCCCTGAATCGGTTCCACCGACAGCGTCCAGTGGCCATTGGGGACTTCGAGGGGGGTATCGACCGGCGCCTCCAGCACGTGCCCCGGCAAGCCGGCAATGACCTGACGCTGAAGGGTGTCGGGGTGCGTGCGCCACAGCTGGTATCGGTACCCCTGCTCACCCAGCCGGTTCAGTTGGCTGCTCTGCAACAGGTCCGGAATCAGAAGCAACGCCGTGGTGAAACCCCAGAAGCTGGCCTCCCCACCCTTGCCCGGCAGGTACACCGGCAGACGCCCCACCACGGCCATGCCCCCCTGCACCAGGTCGAACGGGCCGGCCAAGGTCAGGCTGCGCGTGGCCAGGGCCATGCGGGCCTCCTTGTTGCGGGCACTGTCTGCCAGCAAATTGTGACCCAGTGCTTTTTCATTGCCCGCCAAGGGCGAAATGGCGGCCACCACGCCGTCCGGGGCCAGCTGCAGATTGCTGATGCCGCCAAGGTTGAGCATCAGTTGCCGGCTCAGGGCATCAAAATCATTGACCCGCCCATTGCCCTGGGCCACCACCGCCGCCAGGGCATAGGTGGCCGAAAGCGAGCGACCCAGGCGCTCTTCGATGGCATGGGCCGAGGCGTGGGCCAGGCTTCGGGCCACCGATCGGGCCTCCAGCAGCTGGTTCTTCTCGACCTGCGCTCGCAGCAAGCCCCCCACCACCAGCGTGGCGCAGAACACCAGGGCCGTGAGCAGCCAGACATGCATGTTCCCGTTGCGTTTCACCTTGGGGTTCGCCTTGCACTTGTTCCGTTGCGGGTGTCGATCACCGGGAGTGGGTGGCCGGTTTGGAGTGTTCTCAGACCGGGCGGTGATGTCGCGGCCTCCAGCCGGGGCCACCCGGGCCACAAGCCGTGCGCCGCAGATTGTAGAAGGCCGAACCTCGCCCCAGGGCCCCCATGACGCTTTCCTTGACGCCCCTCAAAGTCGCGCCAGAGGGCCAGGGTCCAGCAGCGGCAGGATCATCCAGGCTTCATCGTCAAGGCTTCATGGCCGCGCGCGGATCACGCAGCCCGCTGGCGACGGCCGCCAGCAGGCTCAGCAAGGCGGCGCCGGCACAAATCAGGGGGGTCGGGTGCTGCTGCGACAGCAGGCCGAAGGCCAGCGCCACCCCCACGGCGCCGGCCGACTGGCCCAGCAGGCGCCCCATCGATTGCAGGCCGGCGGCCCCGCCGCTGCGCTCACGCGGGGCACTGCTCACGATCACCCGGTTGTTGGGCGACTGGAACAGCCCAAAGCCCAGCCCGCACAAGCCCATGCGCCAGGCGATGTCCCAGGCCGAGGCCGTGTCGCTCAACAGCGACAGCGAACCCAGGCCCGCCGCAAACAGCACCAGCCCCACACTGCTGATCTTCTCGGGGCGCAAACGGTCCGATAACCTGCCGGCCACCGGCGCCACCAGGGCCGTCATCAAGGGCCAGGGGGTCATCAAAAGCCCGGTCTGCACTGGGGAACGGCCCAAGGTCTGCTCAAAGTAGAAGGGCAGGGCCACCATCGCCATGGACTGGGCCGAGAAAGAGCAGATCGAGGTCACCAGCGACCAGGCAAACACCGGCATGCGCAGCAGATCCACCGGCAGCATGGGCACGGCCAGGCGGCGTTCGCGCGCCACAAACACCACGCCCACGCTCAGCCCGGCCACCAGCAGGGCCACGCCATGGGCCGCGCCGCCAGGCCGGCTGAACGCGTCCAGCCCCGAGATCACCAGCCCGAACGTCAGGGCATTCAGCACCGCGCTCAACACATCGAAGCGATGCCCCGATGCCGGCGTGAGCGGCAGGGTGCGCGCGGCCACCACCAAGGCCAGCAGCCCGAGCGGCAGGTTCACCAGAAACAGCCACTGCCAATGGGCCAGCGCCAGGATCGCTGACGCAATACCCGGCCCCGCCACCGACGAGGCCGCCACCACCAGCGAGGTGTAGCCCACCCCCACGCCCAGTTGGTCGCGTGGAAAGATGAAGCGCACCAGCGCGATGTTCACACTCATGATGCCTGCCGCCCCCAGGCCCTGCAGCACGCGGGCCGCGGTCAGCACCTCCAGGCTCTGTGCCTGAGCACAGGCCAGCGAGGCCAGGGTGAACACCGCCAGCCCGGCCATGTAAACCCGCTTGTAGCCCAGGATGTCGCCCAGCGTGGCCAGGGGCAACAGCGATACCGTGATGGCCAGCTGGTAAGCGTTCACCACCCAGATCGACTGCGCCGCCGACACCTTCAGGTCGGCGCCGATGGCGGGCAACGCCACATTGACGATGGCCCCGTCCAGCACCGAGATGCACATGGCCAGCGCAATGGCCGCAAAGGCCAGCATTCTTTGGGGGTGAGGTAAACCGTCGGTCATGGTGTGGGGGCGCAAAAAGGGCTTCATCCAGGCAGCCGCTGCTGGGGCACCGAATGCAAATCTTGGAGGTGGACTGCGGGCCGTCAAAGCCGCGTCCCCAAGCTTACGCCCGCACCGCAAGGCTCACCCGTCTTGAATTGGCAACGCTGCGTTACCTCGCTGGCAGGCCAGCGACGCACCGATGAGGGCGCCAACCTCACCGGCTGCAGGGTGGCTCTGTAACAGCCAGTCACAGCCTGGTCACCGAGCCCCACCACACTGCCGAATTATTTGACGGAGTCGTCACCCATGAACACAGCCACCGCCACGGCCCATCCCGCCGAGCCGGCCCACACGGGCCCGACCAAGCCCCACCTGCATGCCAAGCCCGGGCCCGTCACCCTGATCGTGTTTGTCGGCCTGCTGGCTGCGGGCCTGTTCTTCACCGCCTACAGCCTGTTTGCCGACGTGAGCGAAGCCGGCGCCATGGCGCCCACCGTGCTGCCTTACCTGCTGCTGGGCGTGGCCTTGCTGATCGCGCTGGGCTTCGAGTTTGTGAACGGCTTTCATGACACGGCCAATGCCGTGGCCACGGTCATCTACACCCATTCGCTGCCACCCAATTTTGCGGTGGTCTGGTCGGGCCTGTTCAACTTCCTGGGCGTGCTGACCTCCAGCGGCGCGGTGGCCTTCGGCATCATCTCGCTGCTGCCGGTCGAGCTGATCCTGCAAGTCGGCTCCAGCGCCGGCTTTGCCATGGTCTTCGCCCTGCTGATCGCGGCCATCCTCTGGAACCTGGGCACCTGGTGGCTGGGCCTGCCGGCCTCGTCCTCGCACACCCTGATCGGCTCGATCATCGGCGTGGGCGTGGCCAATGCCCTGATGCATGGCCGCGACGGCACCAGCGGTGTGGACTGGGCCCAGGCCACCAAGGTGGGCTACTCGCTGCTGCTGTCACCCCTGGTGGGCTTTGGCTGCGCCGCCCTGCTGCTGCTGGCCCTGCGCGCCTTCGTCAAGAACCGCGCCCTGTACGACGAACCCAAGGGCCACAAGCCGCCCCCGTTCTGGATCCGCGCCCTGCTGGTGCTGACCTGCACCGGCGTGTCGTTTGCCCACGGCTCCAACGACGGCCAAAAAGGCATGGGCCTGATCATGCTGATCCTGGTGGGCACCGTGCCCATGGCCTACGCCCTGAACCGCGCCATGCCCATCGACAACGTGACCCAGTTCGTGGCCGTGTCCCACGTCACGCAAGAGTCGCTGCTCAAGGGCCGGCCGGCGATGCCTGTCGCCCAGGCCCGCGAAGCCCTGTCCACCTACGTGCGCACCAAGGCCCTCGGCACCGACACCCTGCCCGCCATCGGCGCGCTGACGGCCTCGGTGGGTGAGCAGGTCAAGTCGCACGGCTCGCTGGCCAAGGTGCCGATGGAGCAGGTCTCCAACGTGCGCAACGACATGTACCTGCTGTCCGAGGCGCTGCGCTTTGTCGAGAAAGACCCCGGCGCCCGCCTGGACGACGACACCCGCGCCAGCGTGGGCGTGTTCAAGAAGGAAATCGACCAGGCCACCAAGTTCATCCCGCTGTGGGTGAAGGTGGCCGTGGCCATCGCGCTGGGCCTGGGCACCATGGTGGGCTGGAAGCGCATCGTGGTCACCGTGGGCGAGAAGATCGGCAAAACCCACCTCACCTACGCCCAGGGCGCCTCGGCCGAAGTGGTGGCCATGCTCACCATCGGCGCGGCCGACCTGTACGGCCTGCCCGTCTCCACCACCCATGTGCTCTCCTCCGGCGTGGCCGGCACCATGGCCGCCAGCCGCTCGGGCCTGCAGATGGCCACCCTGCGCAACCTGGCCATGGCCTGGGTCCTCACCCTGCCTGCGGCCATGCTGCTGTCGGGTTCGCTGTACTGGGTGTTCACGCACGTGTTCTGAGCGGGGCCGGTTCACCTCCGCCCTCAAGGCACTGGCATCTGCCATCGACCCCCATGCATGCGCCTGAGCGGGCAGGTCAGCCCAGCCCCCCAGGCCACAACTCCTGATCCACAAAGCACCCGCTCTGGCGCAAGGCCGGCAACAAAACCTGGTCGGCATATGCACAGCCTGTGTGCCCCGGGTCGACCTGGGCTTCTTTGTCGGCCTCGTCGGGGCGGTGGCCCTGGCCGGCTTGCAGGTGCTGCAGCAGGGGGGCGTAGCCAGGCTGCCAAGCCTGGCAGTCCGGGAAGCCCTGGCGCAACTGCGCCAAGATATGCAGACCGGCCCAGTCGAGGTCACCAAAGAAGCAGACCTGCAGGGAGGGGGTTCGCGCAGGGTCGCTCAGCCATTGCTCGAAGGCCTGCCGCCCGCCCAACGGTGCAGGACTGCGCCAATAAAGTGCAGCGCCTCCGGGTTGACGCAAGCGCCGGGCCGCCCCCTTGAAACCGGCCGCGTAGACCAGGGCACTGCGTTGCCAAAGAGCCTGGCGGGCCTGGGCCATGCGCTCAAAGCTGACGCCGTTTTCGATGAACACAACCGCCTCCAACCCGACACGGCCCTCGTCACCCCCATCCGGCAGCTCGGGCAGGTCGATCAGCAGTTGCAAAGGCGCCTCAAGAAACTGCCCCTCGGCCGCCCCCAGCAGGCGCAACAGTTCTTCGCGGGCATCCAGCACCTTGCTGTGCCCCCAGAAATGCCTCGCCGACAGCTCGCGCAGGTAGCGGGGTCGGCCCTTGGCACAGTCATCCGCCAGGGCGTTGAACACCTGGGCGCAATCGGTGGCTGGTCGATTCACCAGCACAGGCAAGGGGTTGCGCAGCAGGTAGTCGAGCAGGGCTGGCGCGTCTGGCACGGTGAGCACACCCGGCTCACGCAGGGCCTGCACCAGTTGCCGGCTCCAGCGCGGCGCCGTGGGCGTGAAACCCGACCAGGCCGCCAGGCCAGCAGCGTCCAACAAGATCACACTGGGGCGACGATCGGCCAGGGTCTGAAAGGGCAGGGCCTTGTCCAGTTTCAATTGCACCCAGCCCGATTCACACCAGGCCTGCAACAACAACGTCAGGTGGGTCAGCTCGTGGGGCGTTGCAGCCTGGTGCAATTCGGGCAGCACGGTCGCGTCCAAGGCCAATGACGCGGCGCGCTCACCCCGGCTGCGTTCGGCCTTGCGCAGCAAGGCGTGCGAGAGCCGGATCAGGCAGGGGTGGCGGGGCGGCAGCGTCATCGTCAACGTCAACGTCAACGTCAACTTCAGTGGGCGGGGGGCTGGGCCTCAAAGGCCAGGCGGGCCTGATCGCGGGCCGCCTGAGCGTGCTGCTCCCACAGGCGGGCCAGGGCCTCACGCTTGAAATCACGCTCTTGCACCTCACTGAGATAGACCGTCTGGCCATCCGCCTCGG
The DNA here is from genome assembly GCF_059422285.1 of Curvibacter sp. GW821-FHT01G03. NCBI lineage: Bacteria > Pseudomonadati > Pseudomonadota > Betaproteobacteria > Burkholderiales > Comamonadaceae > Curvibacter > Curvibacter sp. GW821-FHT01G03. Next base: position 148,056 of record NZ_JBWKWP010000006.1, on the reverse strand, counting down.
CTTCGAGCTTGGAGAAGGTGTACTCCTTGTCGAACTCGGGCTTGATGGCCCCGGACTTGGAGGTGGGCATGGCCACAATGAGTTGCAGGCCCATGTTGTGCGCCAGAAAACGCAGCACGGCGCGAGACCGAGTCTCGTCCATCTTGGAAAAGGCCTCGTCAGACAGCATCACGCGCAAGGCCGGCGCCTGCGGCCCCCGGCCAAAGTGCCCCAGCGCATGGGCCAGCACGGCGGCACGGATCACGTAAAACGGGGTCTCCAGCTCACCGCCCGATCCCGTGCCCCAGGTGGACATGGGGGTGCGGTGGCCCCCGACGATGCGGTGGATGTCATAGCGACGGTAGTTGCGGTAGTCGGCCAGCTCCTTGAGGGCCCGCTCGGCCGCCACCTGATCCTGCGACAGCAGCAGGCGCTTGATCTCCTGGGCGGTGTCGCGGTGCTCGGCCGACAACTGAGGCGCCTCAAAAATCGAGACCTTGTCTTTTTCCAGCTGATCGACCACCGCGTCCAGGGCCTCGAAGAAGTCGTAATAGGCCTTGAAGCGGGGCACCCAGTCCTGCACCACATCGTACGAGTCGACCCCGAACTGAATCGCCTTGAGCTCGCTGCTGAGCTTGCGCAAAGTGATCGATCCATCTTTCACATCGCTGCGCACCTTGAAGCAGAAATCGCTGGTGAACACGTGGTTAAACAGGCCTTCGGCCTGCTCCAGCCGGGTCAGGTTGTCGGCCAGCCCGGTGCCCTCCTGGCGCCGCACCTGCTCACGCGCAGCCTGCTGGGCCGCCAAGGCCGCCTGCAGCACCGCCTCGATCTGGTCCAGGTTGCGAGGGGGCTCGGCCCATTGAAAGCGCTCGTCATCGGTGCGGGCCCCAGCCAGATAGGTGCTGACCTGGTTGCGCAAGGTTTTCAGGCGGTCAGGCAGTTGCTCATGGGTGGCACTGATTCGGCTTTGCAGGGCACTGGTGCTGGGGTCATCGGCATCGCACAGGGCCTGGGCCTCGGTCAACAATTGCAGCTCGGTTGCCACGCCGTTCGCCTCAGCGGCAAAGCGGCTGATCCACACCTGGGCGCTGGTGATCTGCAAGCCCAGCTCAGGCTGGCGTTCGGACAACTCGTTCAGGCGCTTGACCAACTGATCCAGCTCTTTGCCCTGCACGCCCATGGCTCGCTGCTCCGCGTCCCACAACGCAGCACAGGCCTCCAGACGCTCTTGCAGGCTGTTGCGGCGCTGCTCCAGGCCCTCGATGCTGGAGGTGTCCAGCCGCGCCAGGTGCTGTTGCACATCGACAAAGCGCAGCCGCGTGCCCAAGGCCTCGACCAGTGCTTCAGCCAGCGAGGCCGCGCCCACACGCCGAAACCAGCCCTCTACACCCTGCAGCGATTGGTCCAGGGCTTGCAAGCTGCGCAGCTCGGGCACCAAAGCGTCCAGACGCTGGCTGACCCAGGCCAGACGACGCTGCCGGCTCTGCTGGCCAAAAGCCAGCTCCTGTTCATGGGCCAGGCAGGCAAACATGCCGTAGGCACGGCTGCCCAGGCCTTGCTGCATCAGGCCCTGGGGCACATGACGCAACTCGGCCTCGCTGTCCACCTTGCGCACGCGGCCATACAAGGCCTTGAGGTAGGCCTGGGCCACCGGGTGCTCGCAGACCACCTCGTGCAGCACGGCCTGAGGGGGCAGGCTCAAGCCCTGGGTGTCTTTCAGGGCCTTGCTGCCCTGCACGATCTTGGGCGAACGCCGGGCAAAACGCCGGCGGATGAGCTTGAGGGCATCCTCTTCAAAGTCGGTCTCCACGATCAGGGCAAAGCGGTCACGCCCCATGTAGCCCTCGAGGGCGGCCTGCCACGGGCTGTCCGCCTTGGGCTCGATCAGCGCCGCCAACATGCGGGGGCGGCTGGCGGGCAATTCGTCCTCAAGCAAGCTCAAGGCCTGTTGAACATCGGCAGGTGCGGGAGAGCGGCCTTGCAACAACAAGGTTTGCTCGGCACGCAGGGCGGTCTGTTCATCGTTCAGCTCGGCCCGCTGCTGGCCCAGGGCCGCACGGGCACCAATCAACGCCGCCATCACCGAAGGGCCTGGTCCGACCAGGGCCACCTCCAGCTCACACAGGGCTGCATCCAGTGGTTCCAGTTCAAACGCAGCCAGTTCATCATCGAGGCGGGCCGCTGCCAGCAGCGGCGTGCGCGCAGGCCGCCACAGCCGGCTCGCATGTTGTTCCACCGGAGCCAATCGCGCCACCACGGCCCGCAACTCGGCGGGCAGCACGGCCTCCAGGTCCAGCAATTGCCGGGTGTTGGCCAACACCTGGTCCATCTGGACGGCGGCCTGCTGCACCCGCGCCCATTCTTTGTAGAACTGTTCGGCGTACTGCGCGGCACTGGCCGCCAGGCGCTGCTTTTCCTGGGCCACATCGCTCTGGGCCAGCTCGCTTTGCACCAGGGCCAAGTCTGCATCGATCACGCGGCGATCATTGGCAATGCGGTTCAGCCGGTCCTGCGAGTCACCGGCTTGTTTGAGCAGGGCTTGCTGACGGCGTTCGGCACTGGCCTGCTCAAGCTGGCATTCGCGCAGCAGGCGCAGGGCGTGGGCATTCAGGTGCACCACATGGCGACGCAGCAGGGTGACGACGTCGAGCGCCGCTTCATCCACGAGTCGCAGGCGGTCGATGTTGAGCTTGAGGCGTTCGGCCTCGGCCTTGAGGCGGGCGATGTCCTGCATGAGCTGACGCATCTTGCCCACCTCTTGCGAAAAATCGCGTTCATCCAGGATCTCGTCGCGCACCAAGTCGTTGACGTTGCCGATCTCGCGGTAGGCCATGGCCTTGACGAGTGCGCGCCCGCACCGCGTGGCATCGGCCTCCAGCACAAACTTTCGGCCCAACAGGCGGCCATACAGGTGCTGCAGGTAACTGTCCTTGCCGTCAAAACGCGTCAATTGCTCAGGCGCCAGCCCCAGGCGCAATTGCAGCTGGGCATAGGCCTCTTTGAGGCCCAAGGGTCGGCTGCGCCCCGACACCGCCGGACTCAGCAGATGGCTCAAGGAAAGTGCCCCTTGCAGCAGAAAGAACAGGGGCTTGCTGCCATCGGCACGGCCGTTTTCCACATGTGCCTCCAGGCCCAGCAAGGCACTGAAGGGGGCCGCCTGTTCCTGGCCCGAAGGCTCGAACACCAGCCCGACATAGCAGGTGGCGCGCTGGCGCAAAAAGACTTCGTTGCCACACTGGCCTAACGCGTAGGCGTGCAGGGTGCGTGGCTCTTTCCCGCCACGCCGACCTTGCGTCGACTCGTTCTGGCCAGCATTGAAGTGGAACACGCCTTGGCGTGCCGCGGTCAGCACCGCTTGCAAGGCGTCCAGCAGGGTGGATTTGCCCGATCCGGATTCGCCGGTCAACAAGGTGGCGGCGGCCAGTGGCCAGTCGCGGCTTTCCAGCGTGCCCCAGTTCAGGGTGATGAGTCGGGTGATTTGCATGTCAGGCCTGAGGGGGGTCGGTCTCGGCCTGCGGCAGGCCTGCACGGGTACCGCGGCGCTGACCCATGTGCTGCAAGACCTCGTTCAAGGCCTCGTCGCTGACAAAGGACATCACCGGACGCAGCACGCTGACCAGGGTGTCCATCTGGCCCAGGCCATCGACGTCCTTGAAACGGATCAGGCGGTGTTTGCGCAGCTCGCGCAACAGCTGGGCGCGCTCGCCCATCGGCGCAGGCAAGGTCAGACCCAGCAGCGACACCAGAGTCTGCGACAGTTCGTCGAGGCTGATGGCGAGTTCCTGGTTGACCAACTCGCGTTGGCCCGTCAGCCCCTCGGTGTAAAGAAAACGCAGGGCCAGCGCGGCCGCCACCACGTCTTTGGGCAAGCGGGCGCGCAAGCGCTTCACGCCGTCTTCATCGTCCTGATCATCGCCCGGGGGGTACAGGCGCATCAGGTTGGCATCGGTGTCGTGCACCAGGGCAAAGCCCAGCACATCGAACCATTCACGCAGCAACTCTTCGGCAATGGTGGCGTCGTCGTACAAGGCCTGTTCAGGCTTGGAGTACTCGCGCCAGACGATGCCGCTGGCCAGCAGCCGGCTGCAGATTTCGGCAAAGCGCCGGGTCGACACACTGGCGGCCGTGCGTTCGGCCAGCCGAGCCTCCAGCAGGCTGTGAAAAGTGGTGGGCGTGTTCATCTGGGGAGGACCCTATCGTCGCGACGGGGCTGCAACTCGAAATCGTCGGCCACAAAGCTATCGGTTTCAAAGCGGGTCGGCAACCTGTTCACCTGCCAGCGGGCACGCCCCAGGGTGGAGCGCGCCGCGCCCACGGCGTGCAAAGCCGTGAGCACCTGATCGGCACGGTGCGTGGCCAATTCGGACAGGCGCAGCGCCCGGTCTGGGGCCAGTTGATCCAGTTGCGCCAACACACGAGCCTCGCTGATGATGAAGGCCTCGGATTCAGCCCGGCGCATGGCGGCCTCCAGACGACTGCCGGCACGGATCTGCCACTCCGTCTCGTCATCGGGCTGGGTCTGGCGCGCGCGCTGCGTCCAACGCAGCCCTCCGGCTGGCAGGCGCACCTCGGCCGTGCTCAGGCGCTGGCCCAGGCGCTCCAGCCAGTCGTCGCGGGTAGGGGCATCGGCAGCCTTGATGCCGGCCAGTGTCAGCCCCATGGGCGACTCGGCGCCGTAGTCTAGCGACAGCGCCTGGCGCAGCAAGCTGGTGAAGCGGCGCACATAGTTGTGCATCTCGCTGCGCAGCATGGGCAGCTTGACGGCACAGGCTCCGTCAATCAGCACCTCGATGCGCTGACACAACCACAGCACCGCACTGCGGCCCTCCAGCAGGGGCGCCAACCAGGCCGCACGCTGCCCCAGCGCCGCATCCAGACGCAGCCGCTGCTCGGCAGGCCAGGCCCGGATCTGGTCCAGCAGCTCGACGATCTGGCTGCGGTGCCGGTCCACCGAATCGGCCACCAGGCGCACCGACATCTCCTTGCCGAAGCGGTGTTCCAGAAAATCATTGAACTCGCTCCAGGCCAGTTGCTGAGTCAAGGCCTCACGCGTGAGGGTCTGCATCAGGCCGCGGAAATACTCGATGTCGTCCTGCAGGTCTTGCACCACGCGGCTGGCGTAGTCATGGGCATCCAGCAGCTCGTCTTCATCACGGGTGTCCAAAAAGGCTTGCAGCGCCTTGCGGGCCGAGCGCATGTTGCGCTGCCGGGTCCGGTGGCGGGCGTTGTCGAGTTCAGCAAACACCTCGGCAAAGGCTTTACCGGCCCGGGTCAGTTTGAGGGTGGGCTGCAGTTCGATCGGGTCCTTGTAATCTTCCAGCCAGCCGTGCTCCTTGAGCGCACGCAACAGGCCCAGGGCGTAGCTGCGCTCGGCTTCAGCATCGACGGCCTCACCAGCCCCCAGCGCCCCCTGGCGATAGGCCCGCTGGGCCACCACGGCCAGCGTGACCTCCAGGACCAACTCACGGGTCAGTACCTCGGCATAGTCGGCCTCGGGGCCGTGCACGCGGTCGTGCAGGCGGCGCAGCACAGCCGCACAAGCCTCGCGATCCTGCCAGGTCAGCGGCCGGAAGAAATGCTCGCGTGGACCCTCGAAAAAAATGACCGGGCCTGTCACGGCGTTTGCCCCCTGAAGATGCTGGTCTGACTCTCAGGGGGTGAATGGTATCGGAACCCGCAAGAACATCCTCTGAGCTCTACACTTCCCTCCGTCTGATCAAGGTCTTGACCGAAATACCCCATGCACGCAACGTTCTGGCACCAGAAATGGGCCCAAAAAGAGATCGGCTTCCACCAAAGCGCGGTGCACCCGCTGCTGGCCACGCACTGGCCCAGGCTGCAACGCGAGTTGAAGCTCGCAGAAGACAGCCGGGTGCTGGTGCCCTTGTGCGGCAAGACGCTGGACATCCACTGGCTGCTGGCCCGGGGCCACCGGGTGGTAGGGGTGGAGCTGAGCGAGCAGGCGGTGGTCGAGCTGTTCGAGGAACTCGGACAGCGCCCCACCATCAGCCCTGAAGGGGCGCTGCAGCGCTACAGCGCGCCGGGGCTGGACGTTTTTGTGGGCGACTTCTTTGCGCTCACGCGCGAGCAACTCGGCCCGGTGGACGCGGTGTACGACCGCGCCGCCCTGGTGGCCCTGCCCGAGGCCATGCGGCGCGACTACGCGGCGCAGCTGCTGGCCTTGTCTGCGGCGGCACCGCAGTTGCTGATCTGTTTCGAGTACGAGCAAAGTCTGCTGCCCGGACCGCCTTTCGCCGTCAACGAGACCGAGCTGCACCAGCATTACGGCGCCGCCCTGAACCTGGCCTTGCTGCAGCGGGTCGAGGTGCCCGGCGGCCTCAAAGGCCGGGTGCCGGCCGCCGATGTGGCCTGGTGGCTGACCCGGCGCTGAACTCACAAACCCATCGAGGCCCGCTGCCCCATGGCCGCACGCCAGCGCAGCACATGCGGGTGCTGCTCGCCGGGCTTTTGCTTGATGACGCGCGCAAAATCGACCGCCACCACGGCAGTGACGTCGGCCAGGCTGAAGCGATCGGTGGCGATGAACTCGCGGCCTTCCAGGCGCTGGTTCAAGTCGGTCAGGAACTGCTGCAGTCGGGCGATGCCGCGCTCGGCCAGGGCCGGTATCTGGGGGTAGTTGACAGGGCCAGGCAGGGCGCGGTTGGCCATGGCCGGTGAGCTGTTGCGCAGCGCCTCGGCAATCGCCAGCAAGCCCTCGAATTCGGCCCGCCAATGCCAGTGCGCCACCTCAGCCTTTTCAAGCGGCGTGATGCCCAGCAACGGGGGCTCGGGGTAGCGCGCCTCCAGGTAGGCGGCAATGGCGGCGTTGTCGGTCAGCACAGGGCCTTCCTCGGTCACCAAGGCGGGCACGGTGCATTGCGGGTTGACGCGCCGGAACGCGTCACTGAAGTGCTCGCCCTGGCGCAGGTCAATCTGCACCGTCTCATGGGACACCCCTTTCTCGGCCAGCAGGATGCGGGCCCTGCGCGGGCTGGGGGCGGTGGAACAGTCGTACAGGGTGACAGTCATGGAGCGGCCTCAGGCGGGGGGATTGAGCTTGTCTTCGGTGCGGGTGTCGAAGTCGCTGGCGTCATGGCGCTCGCGCAGCTGGGCCTCGGGCTGGCCCACCGTGCGGTTGACGATGCGGCCCCGCTTCACGGCCGGGCGCTGGGCGATCAGATCGGCCCAGCGGATCACATCGGTGTACTCGTGCACCTGCAAGAACTCGCCGGCGCCATAGGTCTGGCCTTTGACCAGGGCCCCGTACCAGGGCCAGATGGCCATGTCGGCGATGGTGTAGTCGTCGCCGATCAGGTAGGTGTGCGTGGCCAGGTGGCGGTTCAGCACATCGAGCTGCCGCTTCACCTCCATGGCGTAGCGGTCGATCGCGTACTCGATCTTGATCGGCGCATAGGCATAGAAATGGCCAAAACCGCCCCCCAGAAAAGGCGCACTGCCCATCTGCCAGAACAGCCACGACAGGCATTCGGCGCGGCGTGCCGGCTCGCTGACCGGGGGCAGGAAGGCGCCAAATTTCTCGGCCAGGTACATGAGGATGGCGCCCGACTCGAACACCCGGATCGGCTCTGGCCCGCTGCGGTCCATCAGCGCCGGGATCTTGCTGTTGGGGTTCACCTCGACAAAGCCACTGCCGAACTGCGCGCCCTCCTGGATCGGAATCAGCCAGGCGTCGTACTCGGCCCCGGCATGCCCCAGGGCCAGCAACTCCTCCAGCAGCACCGTCACCTTCTGGCCATTGGGCGTGCCCTGCGAGTAAAGCTGCAGCGGGTGGCGCCCCACCGGCAGGGCTTTTTCATGGGTGGGCCCGGCAATGGGGCGGTTGATGTTGGCAAAACGCCCGCCATTGGCGGTGTTCCAAGTCCAGATGGCCGGGGGGGTGTAAGCGGAAGAATCCGTCATGCCTGTCGCTCCATAGAAAGAGACGCGCACCGCCCAAGGGTGCGCCAGAATGGGTTGGCGGCAGTTTACGGCGATGCCGGATTTGTTGCAGATCACGGAATCGCCTGGGTGACCGCACCCACAAGCCAGCTTTGGCATGAAGATTGCCAAGGCCTAAGGAACGCATGGACACCCAACTCACCAATCAGACCTTCAAGTCACCAGCAGGCAACAATTGGCTGTCACAAAATCACCCAGGCATCGAACGCCCCCTGCCGCCGACCCTGGCCTTCACCCTCCACACGCTTTCGCCTCGATGACCCAGCCCACCCCACGCGCCAGCGGCGTCCTGCTGCACCTGAGCTCGCTGCCCGGCCCGCACGGCAGCGGCGACCTGGGCACCGATGCCCGCCATTTCATCGACTGGCTGCAGGCGGCCGGGCAGGGCTGGTGGCAGTTTTTGCCGCTCAATGGCGTAGGCCTGGGGCACTCGCCCTACATGAGCCCCTCGGCCTTTGCGGGCAATGTGCTGCTGATCGACCTGGCCGAGCTGCAGCAGCGCGGCTGGCTGCCACCCGAGGCCTTGGCCCACCCACCGACAGGCGACGGTCGCTGGGTGGACTACGAGGCGGTGATCCCCTGGCGCTTGGCCGCCCTGGCCCAGGCCCATGCCGGCTTTCAGGCGCAGGCCGATGCGGCCGAGCAGGCCGCACTGGCCGGTTTCTGCGCCCAACACGCCCCCTGGCTGGCCAACTACACCCTGTTCATGGCACTGTCCGAGCGCCAGCCCGGCCGCGACTGGATGGACTGGCCCGCGCCGCTGGCCCGGCGCGAAGGCGCTGCCCTGGCGCAGGCACGGGCTGAGCTGGCGCCGCGCATCGCCTTCTGGGGCTTTTGCCAATGGACCTTCTTTCGCCAGTGGCAGGCCCTGCGCGAGTACGCCCACCAGCGCGGTGTGAAGCTGCTGGGCGATGTGCCCATCTTCATTGCGCAGCACAGCGCCGAGGTGTGGGCCCGGCCCGATCTGTTCGAGCTGCGCTCCGATGGCCGCCCCGAGGTGGTCGCCGGGGTGCCACCCGATGGCTTCAGTGCCGAAGGTCAGCGCTGGGGCAACCCGCTGTACCGCTGGAGTACCCACGCCGCCGAGGGCTACGCCTGGTGGACGGCACGCATGCGCCTGACCCTGAGCCTGGTCGATCAAGTGCGCATCGACCATTTCCGCGGCTTCGAGAGCTACTGGGAGATCCCCGCGAGCGAACCCACCGCCATTCACGGTCGCTGGGTGCCAGGCCCCGGTGCCGGCCTGTTCGAGGCCATGAGCGCGACGCTGGGCCCACTGCCGGTGATCGCCGAAGACCTGGGGGTGATCACCCCCGAAGTGACGGCCCTGCGCCGCCAACTGGGCCTTCCCGGCATGCGCGTGCTGCAGTTTGCCTGGGGCGAAGACCAGGAAGAGGCGCACCACCAGCCCCACCGCTTCGAGCCCGACACCGTGGCCTACCCCGGCACCCACGACAACGACACCTCGCTGGGCTGGTGGGCCAGCGCACCCGAGCCCATCCGCCGCCACGTGCGCGACTACCTGGCCTGCGACGGCAGCGATGTGGGCTGGAGCTTCATCCGCGCGGCCTGGGCCAGCGTGGCCGGCCTGGCCATCTGCCCGCTGCAGGATGTGCTGCGCCTGGACGGCAGCCACCGCATGAACCAGCCGGGCACCCCCCAGGGCAACTGGGCCTGGCGCTTGCGCTGGAGCGATGTGCAGCCCGAACACGCCACGCTGCTGCGCCGGCTGACGCAGCTCTACGAACGCCTGCCGCCCGCCTGAGCCCAGCCCCTTCCAGCCCTTTTTCTGCCCCCTGACGAGACAAGCCGACATGCTGAACCAAGAAGAACTGGCGCCACTGATGGAGGCCCGCCACCCCGACGCCTTCGGCGCGCTGGGCCTGCGCCAGCGCGGCGCCCACTGGTGGCTGCACACCCTGCAGCCGGGGGCCGAGGCCGTCACCCTGATGAACCACCCCGAAGGGCAGGCCATTCAGGCCCTGCAACGCCTGGGCGACAGCGCGGTCTGGGCCGCCGACCTGGGCCCCGCAGGCCCTGACAACCCGCCGCCCGACTACCGGCTGCAGGTACGCTGGCCCGGGCAGGGGGACGCCGCACCGGTCGAACAGCTGCTGGATGACCCCTACCGCTTTGGCCTGCTGCTGGGCGAACTCGATCTGTGGCTGCTGGCCGAGGGCCGCCACCTGCGCCCCTGGGAATGCCTGGGTGCCCACCCGGTCACGCTGGAGGGCGTGGCCGGCACACGCTTCACCGTGTGGGCGCCGAATGCGCGCTGTGTTTCGGTGGTGGGCGATTTCAACCACTGGGATGGCCGCCGCCACCCCATGCGCCTGCGCCGCGAAGCCGGCATCTGGGAGCTGTTCCTGCCCGCTGTCGGCCCCGGTGCGCTTTACAAGTTCGAGGTGTTGGGGGCCGACGGCAGTCGGCTGCAGAAGGCTGACCCGTTTGCCCTGCGGGCCGAGCTGCGCCCCGCCACCGCCAGCGTGGTGCAGGGCCTGCCCGCCCACCGGCCCATGGCCCCCGAGCGGGCCCGGGCCAACCAGTTCGACCAGCCCATCAGCATCTACGAGGTGCACCTGGGCTCGTGGCGCAAGAAAGACGGCTGGCGCTGGCTCAATTACCGCGAGCTGGCCGACACCCTGGTGCCCTACGCCCGCGACCTGGGCTTCACTCACCTGGAGCTGCTGCCGGTGAGCGAGCACCCTTTTGATGGCTCCTGGGGTTACCAGCCCATCGGGCTGTTCGCGCCCACCTCGCGCTTCGGCAGCCCCGAAGACTTTCAATACTTCGTCGATGCCGCCCACGCCGCCGGCCTGGGCGTGATCCTCGACTGGGTGCCGGCGCACTTCCCGTCGGATGCGCATGGCCTGGCCCGCTTCGACGGCACCCACCTGTACGAGTACGCCGATCCGCGCGAAGGCTTTCACCAGGACTGGAACACCCTGATCTACAACTTTGGTCGCCTGGAAGTGCGCAACTTTCTGGTGGGCAATGCGCTGTACTGGCTGGAGCGCTTCGGCATCGACGAGCTGCGCGTGGACGCGGTGGCCTCGATGCTGTACCGCGACTACAGCCGTCAGCCCGGCCAGTGGCTGCCCAACCGCCATGGCGGGCGGGAGAACCTCGAAGCCATCGAGTTCTTGCGCTGGATGAACCACACCGTGGGCGTGCAGCGCCCCGGCGCCATCACCCTGGCCGAAGAATCGACCGCCTTCCCCGGTGTCAGCCGCCCGCCCAGCGCCGATCTGCAAGGCGGCGGCCTGGGCTTTCACTACAAGTGGAACATGGGCTGGATGCACGACACCCTGCATTACCTGCAACACAACCCGGTACACCGCCGGCACCACCAGGGCCAGATCACCTTCAGCATGGTCTACGCCTTCGACGAAAACTTTGTGCTGCCCCTGTCACACGACGAGGTGGTGCACGGCAAGGGCTCGCTGCTGGCCAAGATGCCGGGCGACCGCTGGCAGCAACTGGCCAATCTGCGAGCCCTCTATGGCTACATGTGGACCCACCCGGGCAAGAAGCTGCTGTTCATGGGTTGCGAATTCGCCCAGGGCCACGAATGGCAGCACGAGCAAAGCCTGGACTGGAGCCTGCTGGAACAGCCCGGGCACGCCGGCATGCAGCGCCTGGTGCGCGACCTCAACCTGAGCTACCGCGCCCACCCCGAACTGCACGAACTCGACCATGATCCGGCGGGCTTCGAGTGGCTCTCGCACGACGACGCCAGCCAGTCGGTGATCGCCTACGTGCGCCGCTCGCGCAGTGGTGCCCCCGTGGTGGTGGTGTGCAACTTCACGCCGGTGCCACGCCCGGCTTACCGCATCGGTCTACCGCAGGCCGGGGCCTGGCGCGCGCTGATCAACACCGATCAAGGGGTGTACGGCGGCAGCGACCATCCGCTGCAGCCCGGCCCGGTCGAGGCCGTGCCCATGCACCAACGGGCCCAGTCGATCACCCTGAACCTGCCCCCGCTGGCCTGCATCGTGCTAGCGCCGAGCGCATGAACTTCGCGCCGCTGCCCCCCCACCTTGCCCCGGCAGAACTGGGCGCCAGCCTGGTGCCCGGTGGGGTGCACTTTGCCCTGACGGCCCCCGAGGCCAGCGCCGTCGAGTTGTGCCTGTACGACCCCGAGGGCCGGCACGAAACGGCCCGTCTGGCCCTGAGCCCCGACACCCGCGACGCCACCGGCGGCGTGTGGCACGCCCTGCTGCCCTGCAGCGCGCCAGAAGCCACCGGCCTGATCTATGGCTGGCGCGTGCACGGCCCCTGGGCACCCGAGCAAGGCCTGCGCTTCAACCCGGCCAAACTGCTGCTCGACCCCTGGGCGCGCGAGGTGCTGGGCCGCTACGACGGCAGTGCACTGCACCAGGGCGACGAGCGCGTGGAGGGCATGCCCACCGGCCGCCCTTGCCCGCTGGACAATGGCGCCACCGCGCTCAAGGCCCGCGTGGTGGCCGACCTGCCGCCGCTGCAGCAGCCGCGCCCCCAGATCGACCCGGCCCAACGTGTCCTCTACGAGTTGCATGTGAAGGGCTTCAGCGCCCTCAACCCGGCCTTGCCACCCGCCCTGCGTGGCACCTATGCGGGCCTGGCCCACCCGGCCAGCATCGCCCACCTGCAGGCCCTGGGCATCACCACCGTGAGCCTGATGCCGGTGGCCTTCAGGGCCGATGAGGCGCGCCTGCAGGCCCTGGGGCTGAGCAACCACTGGGGCTACAGCACGGTGGGCTGGAGCGCCCCCGAAACCCGCTACTGGAGCGGCCGCCCCGGCAGCAGCCCGCGCACCGAGTTCCGCGCCATGGTCGAAGCCCTGCACGCAGCGGGCCTGGAGGTGGTGCTGGACGTGGTCTACAACCACAGCGCCGAAACCGACGAACTCGGCCCCACGCTCTCGCTGCGCGGCATCGCCAACCGGCATTACTACCAACTCGACCCCGCCAATCCGGCCCGCTACGTCAACTGGACCGGCTGCGGCAACTGCCTGGACCTGAACCAGCCGCTGGCCCTGCGCCTGGTGATGGACAGCCTGCGCCGCTGGGTAGGCGAGTTCGGGGTTGACGGATTCCGCTTCGACCTGGCCCCGGTGCTGGCGCGCGAACCCATCGGGCAGCAAGGCCGCTTCAACCCGCAGGCCCCGCTGTTGTCCGCCATCGCCCAGGACCCGCTGTTGCGCCAACGCCTGATGATTGCCGAGCCCTGGGACATCGGCCCCGGCGGGTACCAGTTGGGCGGCTTCCCCAGCGGCTGGCTGGAGTGGAACGACCGCTTCCGCGATGAGATGCGCGCCCAGTGGCTGCTGCACACCGGCACGCGCGGCGCGCTGGCGCACCGGCTGGCCGGCTCCAGCGTCGAGTTCGGCCAGCGGCCGGCGCACAGCAGCGTCCACTTCATCACCGCGCACGACGGCTTCACCCTGCGCGACCTGGTCAGCTACCAGCACAAGCACAACCAGGCCAATGGCGAAGACAACCGCGACGGCCACAGCCACAACCTCAGCACCAACAACGGGGTGGAAGGCGACACCGATCAGCCCGAGGTACTGCAACGGCGCGCCTTGCAGCGTCGCAGCCTGCTGGCCCTGCTGGGCCTGTCGCTGGGCACCCCCATGCTGCTGGCCGGCGACGAACTGGGTCACAGCCAGCAGGGCAACAACAACGCCTACTGCCAAGACAACCCCATGTCGTGGATTGACTGGCAGCAGGCCGACACCAGCCTGTGCCGCTTTGTGCAGCAACTGCTGGCCTTGCGCCGTCAGTTGGGGCCGCTGCAAGCGGTCGGCTGGTGGCGCCACGATGGGCAGGGCCCCGGCCCCCAGGCCCGGTGGTTCAGCCCCGCGGGCCAGCCCCTGGGCGATGCCGACTGGGCCCAGCCCAGCGGCGCGAGCCTGATGCTTCTGCTGCAGCCGCCACGCGACCGTGCGCCGCGCGCCACAGCGGTCTTGATGCTGCTCAACCCCGGGCCGCAGGCGCTGGATTTCTGCCTGCCCGGCGCCGCGCCCTGGCGGCTCGCGCTCGATACTGAGACCGACCGCCTCAACGCCGCCGGCACCCCGGTGCCAAGTCCGTACTCGCTGGCCGCAGGCAGCCTCGCGCTGCTGCTGGCCGACCCATCTTGATGCCCACGTTTTCAGGAGACCCCGTCGCCATGCCCCCGTTGACCACCCAGCCCACCCAACCCTACCCAGGCCAGCGCCCCGGCACTTCGGGCCTGCGCAAGAAGGTCAGCGTGTTCCAACAAGCCCGCTACCTGGACAACTTCGTGCAGGCCCTGTTTGACGTGCTGCCCGATGCCAGCGGCCAGACCCTGGTCGTGGGCGGTGACGGACGCTTCCACAACCGGGTGGCGATCCAGACCATTCTGCGCATGGCGGCAGCCAAGGGCTACGCTCGTGTGCTGGTGGGGCAGGGCGGCATCCTGTCCACCCCGGCGGTCAGCGCCGTGATCCGCCACCACGGGGCCAGCGGCGGCATCGTGCTGTCGGCCAGCCACAACCCGGGCGGGCCCGACGGCGACTTCGGCATCAAGTACAACATCGGCAACGGCGGCCCGGCCCCCGAGAGCGTGACCGAAGCCATCTACCGCCGCAGCCTGGAAGTGAGCACCCTGCACAGCCTGGACAGCCCCGACCTGCCGCTGGACACCTTGGGCAGCCACACCCTGCACCACACCGTGGTCGAGGTGATCGACCCGGTGGCCACCTACGCCGACCTGATGCGAGAGCTGTTCGACTTCGACGCCATCCGGGCCCTGTTCGCCTCGGGCTTCAGGCTGCGCTACGACGCCATGAACGCCGTCGGCGGCCCCTACGCCCGGGCGCTGCTCGAAGGCGAGCTGGGCGCGCCTGCAGGCACGGTGGTCAATGCCGTTCCCCTGGAGGACTTTGGCGGCCTTCATCCCGACCCCAACCCGGTCAACGCCACCGACCTGGTGCAGCACATGGCCCAGCCCGATGCGCCCGACATGGGCGCGGCCTCGGACGGCGACGCTGACCGCAACATGATCCTGGGGCGGGACTTCGCGGTCTCGCCCTCGGACAGCCTGGCCGTGCTGGCCGCCCATGCCACCCGCGTGCCGGGCTATGCCCGCGGGCTGCAGGGCGTGGCACGCTCCATGCCCACCTCGACCGCCGTCGACCGGGTGGCGCGCCGCCTCGGCATCCCGTGCTTCGAGACCCCCACCGGCTGGAAATTTTTCGGCAACCTGCTGGACGCCGGTCGGGCCACCCTGTGTGGCGAAGAAAGCTATGGCACCGGCTCGGACCACGTGCGCGAAAAAGACGGCCTGTGGGCCGTGCTGTTCTGGCTCAACCTGATCGCTGCCACCGGCCAGACCGTGCCCGAGCTGGTTCAGGCCCTGTGGCGCACCGACGGCCGCTGCTTCTACTCGCGCCACGACTACGAGGGCATTGCCAGCGAGCGCGCCGACGCCCTGATGCAGGGCCTGCGCGAGCAGCTGCCCACCCTGCCGGGCCGCAGCGTGGCCGGCTTTGCCACGCCGCTGACCATCGCACTGGCCGACGACTTCGCCTACACCGACCCGGTCGACGGCAGCATCAGCCAGCGCCAGGGCGTGCGCATCGTGCTCAGCGATGGCTCGCGCCTGGTGTTCCGACTCTCGGGCACTGGCACCGAAGGGGCCACCCTGCGCCTGTACCTGGAGCGGCACGAGGCCGATCCGGCCCGCCACGGACTGGACGCCCAGCAGGCCCTGGCCCCTCTGATCGCCCTGGCCGAAGAACTGGCCCGGGTGCGCCACTTCACCGGCATGGAGCAGCCCACCGTGACCACCTGAAGGCCCTTGAAGCCGCCTGACCAAGACACACCGACAAAACAGCAAGGAGACCGAGATGAACGACACCCACAGCCAGCAGGCGGCCCTGATTGCCGACCGACTGCAACAACCCCACATGCTGGTGCGCCGCACGATTGCGCTGGTGCTGGCCGGCGGCCGTGGCTCACGCCTGAAGCAGCTGACCGACCGCCGTGCCAAGCCGGCGGTGTATTTCGGCGGCAAGTTCCGCATCATCGATTTCGCGCTGTCCAACTGCGTCAACTCGGGCATCCGCCGCATCGGGGTGATCACGCAGTACAAGTCGCACTCGCTGCTGCGCCACCTGCAGCGAGGCTGGAGCTTTCTGCGCGCCGAGCTCAACGAGATGGTCGATCTGCTGCCCGCCCAGCAGCGGGTGGATGAAGAGCACTGGTACCGCGGCACGGCCGACGCGATCTACCAGAACCTGGACATCATCCAGTCAAGCCGCCCCGAGTACGTGGTGGTGCTGGCTGGCGACCACGTCTACAAGATGGACTACTCGCTGATGCTCAAAGACCACGTGGACAGCGGCGCCGGCTGCACCGTGGGCTGCATCGAGGTGCCCCGCGCCGAGGCCAGTGCCTTTGGCGTGATGGCGGTGGATGCGCAACGGCGCATCACCGACTTCGTCGAGAAACCCGCCGACCCGCCCGCCATGCCCGGCAACGACCAGGTGTCGCTGGCCAGCATGGACATCTACGTGTTCAACGCCCAATACCTGTACGACCTGCTCGAGGAAGACCTGGCCAACCCTGAGTCCAGCCACGACTTCGGCAAGGACGTGATCCCGCGTGTGGTGCGTGAGGGCCGCGCCCAGGCGCACCCGTTCTCACTGTCGTGCGTGTCGACCTCGCCCGAGGCCCAGCCCTACTGGCGCGACGTGGGCACCATCGATGCGTTCTGGGAGGCCAACCTTGACCTGGCCTCGGTCACCCCCGAGCTCGACATCTACGACACCGACTGGCCCATCTGGACCAGCCAGCGCCAGCTGCCACCGGCCAAGTTCGTGCAGGACGCCGAGGGGCGCCATGGCCAGACCATCAACACCATGGTGTCGGGTGGCTGCATCGTGTCGGGCTCGCACGTCAGCAACTCGGTGCTGTTCTCCAGCGTGCGGGTGCATTCGTTCTGCGAGATCGACCAGGCGGTGCTGCTGCCCAACATCACCGTGGGCCGAGGCTGCCGCATCCGCAAGGCCGTGATCGACCGGGGCTGTGTGCTGCCCGAGGGGCTGGTGATCGGCGAAGATCCGGTGCTGGACGCGCAGCGCTTCGAGCGCACGGACAATGGCGTGGTGCTGGTCACCCGCACCATGCTGGCGCGTCTGGCGGCCGAGCCGGCGGCCACCGAGCCCAAGCCCTGAAACCCGAGAATGCCCCCGAACGCCCGGAAGGACCCCACCATGCGCATCCTGCAAGTCAGTGCCGAACTGTTCCCCCTGCTCAAGACCGGGGGCCTGGCCGACATTGCCGGGGCCCTGCCCTCGGCCCTGGTGGCGGCCGGCGTCGAACCCCGGGCCTTGCTGCCGGGCTTTCCGGCCATCCGAGCCGGCCTCAGCGATGACACGTTGGTGGGCCACTTCGATGCCCCCTGGGGCGAGCGGCTCCACCTGCGCCGCGGCACCCTGGCCGCCGTGCCCACCCCGGACGGGCCGCTGCAGGCCTATGTGCTGGACGCCCCCGGCCTGTTCGACCGCCCCGGCAACCCCTACGAAGACGCTGAGCGCCGGCCCTATGCCGACAACGCGCGCCGCTTCGGCGCCCTGGGCTGGGCTGCGGCCCACCTTGCACACGGCCTGGACCCGGCCTGGCGGCCCGAGCTGGTGCATGGCCACGATTGGCATGCCGGGCTCGCCGCCGCCTGCCTGCACACCTGGCCCGGCCGGCCGGTGCCCAGTGTGTACACCGTGCACAACCTGGCCTACCAGGGCGTGTTCGCGGCCCACCACCTGCAAGAGCTGGGCCTGCCGGCTCACTTCTTCAGGGTGGAAGGCCTGGAATTCCACGGCCAGATCTCGTTCATGAAAGCCGGTCTGCACTTTGCCGACCGCATCACCACCGTGAGCCCGAGCTACGCCCACGAGATCCAGCAGCCCGAGCAGGGCTGTGGGCTCGACGGCCTGCTGCGCCACCGGCGTGACGTGCTCAGCGGCATCCTCAATGCGGTCGACACCACTGTCTGGAACCCCGCCACCGATTCGCTGATCGCCCGGCGATACACAGCCGACCAGGCCGACGGCAAGGCCGCGTGCAAAGCGGCGCTGCAGCACGAGATGAAGCTCGACCCCCACCCCGGGGCACCGCTGTTCGGCGTGGTCAGCCGGCTGACCGAGCAAAAAGGCCTACACCTGGTGCTGGCCGGCGGCGACGACATCGTGGCCGCCGGTGGCCAGTTGCTGGTGCAGGGCACCGGCGACCCCGAGCTGCAACACGCCTTTGCCCTGCTGGCCCAGCGCCACCCCGGGCGCGTGGCGGTGCACCTGGGCTATGACGAGGCCCTGGCCCACCGGGTGTTTGCCGGCGCCGACGTGACCCTGGTGCCTTCGCGCTTCGAACCCTGCGGCCTGACCCAGCTGTACGGCCTGCAGTACGGCAGCCTGCCCCTGGTGCGGGCCGTGGGCGGCCTGGCCGACACGGTGGTGGATGCCGACCTGGCCACCCTGGACGACGGCAGCGCCAACGGCTTTGTGTTCCACGATTTCTCCGAGGCCGCCTACCGCCACGCCCTGCGCCGCGCCTTTGCGCTGTACCGGCAACCCAAGGCCTGGGCCAAGGTGCGCCAGGCAGGCATGCGTCGTGCTTGCGGCTGGGACGAGTCGGCCCGGCACTATGTGGCGCTGTACCAGTCCCTGCTGAAGCCCTGAACCGGGGCGTACCCCCTTGCTGCACACGGCGGCCCGACCCACCCACGCCCCTTTCTGATAGCGAAAGACAGCCATGACCCACACCCCGTCCGTCTTCGACTACGACGCGCCGCAGCACGATGCGGCCTCGCTCAAACGTGCCATCGCCAACAAGCTGATGTTCACCGTCGGCAAGGACCCGGCCACGGCCCGCCCGGTGGACTGGCTCAACGCTGCGGCCTACACGGTGCGCGACCTGCTGGTCGAGCGCTGGATGACCACCACCCGCGCCAAGGCGGCCCAGGACGTGAAGAACGTCTATTACCTGTCGATGGAGTTCCTGATCGGCCGCACCTTCAGCAATGCACTGATCGCGCTGGAGATCGAGCAGCCGCTGCGCACCGCCCTGGCCGAGCTGGGCCTGGACATCGAAGCCATGGCCGAACTCGAACCCGATGCCGCCCTGGGCAACGGCGGCCTGGGCCGGCTGGCCGCCTGCTTCCTCGATTCGATGGCCACGCTGGGCGTGCCCGGCTATGGCTACGGCATCCGCTACGACTACGGCATGTTCCGCCAGACCATCGTCGACGGGCGCCAGGTCGAGGTACCCGACTACTGGCTGAACAACCTCAATCCCTGGGAGTTTCCGCGCCCCGAGGTGGTCTACCGGGTGCAGTTCGGCGGCCACGTACTGCGCCATGGTGACCGCTGCGAATGGGTCGACACCCAGGACGTGCGTGCCATGGCCTACGACACCATCATTCCGGGCTTTGGCACCCAGGCCACCAACACGCTGCGGCTGTGGTCGGCCAAGGCCACCGAAGAAATCGACCTGGGCGCCTTCAACCGGGGCAATTACTTCGAGGCAGTGGAGCGCAAGAACCACTCCGAGAACGTGTCGCGCGTGCTCTACCCCGACGACTCCACCCCTTCGGGCCGCGAGCTGCGCCTGCACCAGGAGTACTTCTTCTGCAGCGCCAGCGTGCAAGACCTGCTGCGCCGCTACCTGGCGCGTCACGACACCTTCGACCAGCTCAAGGACAAGGTCAGCATCCACCTCAACGACACCCACCCGGTGCTGGCGGTGCCCGAGCTGATGCGCCTGCTGCTGGACGTGCACCACGTGCCGTTTGCCGACGCCTGGCGCATCTGCCAGGGGGTGTTCTCGTACACCAACCACACCCTGATGCACGAGGCCCTGGAGACCTGGCCGGTGGAGATGCTGGGCCGCGTCCTGCCACGCCACCTGCAGATCATCTTTGACATCAATGCCTACTTCCTGGGCCAGTTGGCGCAGCGCCACGGCGGCGACACCGACCTGATGCGGCGCGTGTCACTGATCGACGAAGGCGGCGAACGCCGCGTGCGCATGGCCTACCTGGCGGTGATGGCCAGCCACTCGGTCAATGGCGTGTCGGCCCTGCACTCCGAGCTGATGACGCAGTCGATCTTTGCCGACTTCGCCCGCCTGTGGCCGGAGCGCTTCAACAACAAGACCAATGGCATCACCCAGCGCCGGTGGCTGGCCCAGGCCAACCCGGCCCTGGCCAGCGTGCTGGACGGCGCCGTGGGCCCGGGCTGGCGGCGCGACCTGAACCTGCTGGGCCAGCTCAAAGACCGGCTGGACGACCCCATCCTGCTGCAGTCCTTCCGCAACGCGAAGCAGCACAACAAGCAGCGCTTTGCCACCTGGGTGCAGCAGCACATGGGCCTGGCCCTGCCGGCCGATGCACTGTACGACGTGCAGATCAAGCGCATTCACGAATACAAGCGCCAACTGCTCAACGTGTTGCACGTGGTCACGCGCTACCTGCGCATCATCGAGCAGCCCGGCTCCGTCAAAGTGCCTCGGGTGGTGGTGTTCGCGGGCAAGGCCGCCTCGGCCTACCACATGGCCAAGCTGATCATCCAGCTGATCAACGACGTGGCGCGCACCGTCAACAACGACCCGGCCGTGGGCGATCTGCTCAAGGTGGTGTTCGTGCCCAACTACAGCGTGAGCCTGGCCGAGCTGATCATCCCGGCGGCCGACCTGTCGGAGCAGATCTCCACCGCCGGCACCGAGGCCTCGGGCACGGGCAACATGAAGCTGTCGCTCAACGGCGCACTCACCATCGGCACGCTCGACGGCGCCAACGTGGAGATCCGCGAGGCGGTGGGTCCGGAGAACATCTTCATCTTCGGCAACACCACACCCGAGGTGGCCGCCCTGCGCAGCCAGGGCTACCAGCCGCGCCAGGTGCTGGCCGGCAAGTCCGAGCTGCAGCGGGTGCTGGAGGCCATCCGCGACGGCCGCTTCAGCCCCGAAGAGCCGCACCGCTACCAGGCCATCTACGACGTGCTGGTGAACTGGGGCGACCACTACATGCTGCTGGCCGACTACGCCTCGTACGTGGCCACGCAGGAGAAGGTCGACGCCCTGTACCAGAAACCCGAAGCCTGGAACCGCATGGCGCTGCGCAACGTGGCCGGCATGGGACCGTTCTCGTCGGACCGCACGATTGCCGAGTACGCCGAGAAAATCTGGCGGACAACTTCCGTCAAGCTGGCGGACTGATCAGGGCTGCAAGCTCTGCAGCAGCTCCAGCGTGGGGTAGCCGTCGGGCACCCGACCCGCGCTGCGCTGGTAGCGGCGCACGGCGTCGCGCGTGGCCGGCCCCATCAGGCCGTCGGGGGTGCCGCTGTCAAAGCCGCGCTCGTTGAGGGCGGTTTGCAGGGCGCGGGTCTGGCTGCGGCTGAGCGGCTGCAGATCGCGGGGCCAGGCGGCCTGCACCGCCGGGCCCCCATCGAGTTGCTGGGCCAGCAGGGCCACGCCCAAGGCGTAGCTGGTGGCGTTGTTGTAACGCAGGATCACCTTGAAGTTGGGCCCGATCAGAAAGGCCGGGCCACGCGCGCCTGCGGGCAGAAAGACCGCCGCCTGGGCCAACACGGGCAAGGGTGCGCCACCCGGGCCGCGCAGGCCCTCGGTGGCCCATTGATCGCTGCTCTGCTTGAACTCACCATCGGCTCGGGCCAGGTCGAAACCGGGCGGCAACACCACCTCGCCGCCCCAGGGCTGGCCAGCCAGCCAGCCCGAATGAGCCACAAAATTAGCGGTGGAGGCCATCACGTCGGCCATGCTGCCCCAGATGTCGCGGCGACCGTCACCGTCGGCATCAACGGCATAAGCCAGAAAAATCGAAGGCATGAACTGCGTCTGGCCCATGGCCCCGGCCCAGGAGCCGATCATGTGAGCACGGTCGATGTCGCCGTTTTGCAGGATCTTCAGCGCGGCCAGCAACTCACCCCGGGCCCAGGCCTCGCGCCGGCCCTCGTAGCCCAGCGTGGCCAGGGCATCGATCACCGAGGTGTTGCCGTAGTTGCGCCCGAAGTCGCTCTCCATGCCCCAGAAGCCCGCCAGGATGCTGGCCGGCACGCCGTAACGCGCTGCCGCCGCATCGGCCTCGGCCCGCACCTGCTGCAGCTTTTTCTGCCCATTGGTCACACGCTGCGGGGTGACGGCGCGGTCCAGGTAGTCCCACACCGGGCGGTTGAACTCGGGCTGGGCCCGGTCCAGTTCGATCAACTGGGGCAGAAACTGCACCTCGTCGAAGGCCGCATGCAGCGTGGCCTCGCTGATGCCGGCGCGCCGCGCCGAGGCCTTGAAGCCCTCCACCCAACGGGCAAAGCCCGCCTCGGGGTTGGCAGCGCCGGGACCCGGAGCAGGCGGAGCCGCCACCTGAGGCGCAGCCGAGTTGGCCGTGACCGGAGCGGCCGAGGTCGGCGCGGATTCGGGAGGGCGGCTGGCACAGGCGGCCAACAACAGGGTTGCGCCCAGGCTCAAAGCCCACAGGGGGCGAGACAGGGCAGGGCGTGGCGAGAGGCGATTGGCATGCAGCATCGGAGGATTGTCGCCCGCCTTCAACGCCCAGGCCCGCTCAAGGGGCAGGCGCCGCCTCGGGCAAGCTCAGGATCATCCGCTTGAAATCGGGGTACAGCACCCAGTTGCCATAGGCGCTGGGGTGGTCACCGTCGAAGAACAGGGGGCGACCGTCGCGCAGGCTGCTGCAAACCTCGCCTGGGCACAGCACAGGCAGCGGGTCCCAAATGCTGAGGCCTGGCACCTGCTGGCTCAAGCGCTGCATGCCCGCCAGCACGGGTGCGCGCAGATCCAACAGGGTGCTGCGCGGCTGCTGGTTGTCGCCCACGCAGATCGGGTTGTGCCGGTTGAACGCATCGGCGCAGCGGAAGGTGGGCGCCTGGAAGATCGGCTTGGGAGCCTCGAAGATCAGGCGCAGGCCGCGCTGGGCCAGCGGGGTCAACCAGGAGCGCGCCTCGGCGAGCGCCTCGGCCCGCTCCTGCTCCGCACCCTGGTTGTAAATCGCGGCTCGCATGTCCGGGATGTGGAAGCTGGCCCATTGGTCCCCATACCGCGGCATGCGCAGGCTGGGCATGAACACCAGATCGCCCGGCCGGCTTTCATCGGCGATCCGACCCACCGCTGTCTGCATGAAGCGCAGGCAGCCTGGATCCAGGTAGCGCGTCTGCAAAAGTTTTAGGTTCAGAAAAGAGCAACCCGGATAAGTGTAAAGAACCACGTTCATGCCGGTGTCGGCACTGAGCTGCTCCAACATGGGCAGGTAGGCCGTGGCATGGGAGTCACCGATCACACTCAGGAACTGGTGCCGCCCCGGGGTTGTGCACGACTGGACCTGATAGCGATATTCCACACCACCCAACCATGGCACAGATTGCAGACTCACCTGACATTTGCGCTGGGCCGGGTCCACGTAAGGCATCTGGCCGCCGGCATACCAGTCGACCGCATGGCGCGCCACGGTGCTCAGACTGATGTCATTGCGATGGAGGAACAAGGCCTGGCTGGCTTGGTAGCCCAGCAAGGGAAACACTGCGAAGATCAGGATGCGCACCGCACTGGGCAACGCCTCAAGCCGGCGGTGGTGCCGCAAGGGCAGCTCCAAGCAATGGTACGAAACCAGCGCCAGCAGCAACGTCAGCAAGCCCCCTGCTGCCAGGGAAAGCGCACTGTCCAGCCCG
The DNA here is from genome assembly GCF_059422285.1 of Curvibacter sp. GW821-FHT01G03. Lineage (NCBI taxonomy): Bacteria > Pseudomonadati > Pseudomonadota > Betaproteobacteria > Burkholderiales > Comamonadaceae > Curvibacter > Curvibacter sp. GW821-FHT01G03. The sequence goes on along the minus strand of NZ_JBWKWP010000006.1, from coordinate 124,412 downwards.
ACCGTCCAACGCAGCAGCACACAGACCGGCCAATGCCAAAGGTAAATCGAATACGAGCGCTTGCCCAGCCAGACCGGCACGGCACTGCCCAAGGTGCGATCGCTGAGGCGGCCCTGCGCCGTGGCGCCGGCCTGGATGACCAGGATGGCACCCAGGACCGCCAAGCCGTTCCAGACCCAGGACTCAGGGCCGGGTCGGGCCCCCACCAGCGCAGCAGCCAGGCCCGCCAGACCCAGCCAGGGCAGACTGGCACTCATCAAAGCCCCGGGTGTGGTGCGCGCCGGCTGCGGCGGCCAGACCTGATGCGCAAAGCGCAGCAGCATGCCCAACCCCAGCTCCCAGAAACGACAGGCGATGAAATAGAACGCCACATCGGGCTGGCGGCTGCTTTGTCGCACAAAGTAGGCCAGCGAGGCCAGGCACAGGATGCTGGCAACACCCAAGGCCAGCGCGCGCGCGCGGGCCCCATGTTGCCCCCAGCGCATGAAGGCATAGATCAGCAGCGGCGCCAGCAGGTAGAACTGCTCTTCGACGCCCAAAGACCAGGTGTGGGTGTAGGGGTTGAATTCGGCCCGCGGGGCAAAGTAGGTGTCAGCGTTGCTCTGCATCACCCAGTTGCTCAGGCCGAGGTAGGCATACAAACCCGTGCTCTCGCTGAACCCACTGAGCCAGGACTGCGGCACCAGCAAGGAGGCGGCCAGCGAGGTGGCCAGCAGCACCCCGCACAACGCCGGCAAGATGCGGGCGAAGCGCTTGGCATAGAACTCACCGATCAGGCGCCAGAACCCCAACCCGCGCTGGCCCAGCAACGAGCCGGTCACCACATAGCCCGAGATCGCAAAGAACACATCCACGCCCAGAAAGCCGCCCGGCAGGGCGCTGGCGTGCAGGTGGAACACCAGCACCGCCAGCACCGCAATGGCCCGCAGGCCGTCGATGTCTGGGCGGTAGGAGACGCTGGGTCGAAGAGAGGGTTCTGACATGGGCGAGGCATTCACTTTCAACAAACTTGAAAGTGTACCGAGCCCCATGTCAGGCCCCTCTCAATGGCTCCCCAGGTACAGCTGCGCCATGCGCTCATCGCCCAGCAGCTCATGGGCCGGGCCGGCCAGCACGCAGCGGCCCTGGTCCAGGATGTAGCCCTGCTGGCTGATCTGCAGCGCCTGGCGGGCGCGCTGCTCGACCATCAGCACGGCCACGCCGGCCGCAGGCAGCGCCTTCACCATGTCGAAGACCTTGCCCACCAGCGAGGGCGCGAGGGCGGCCGTGGGCTCATCCAGCACCATGATGCGCGGCGAGGGCATCAGGGCGCGTGCGAAAGCCAGTTGCTGGCGCTCGCCGCCGGACAGGTTGCTGGCAGGTTGGCCCAGGCGTTCGACCAGGGCCGGGAAATCGGCCAGCACCTCGTCCATGCGGCGCTTGAGGTCGGGCACACCACGCACCACCTGCAGGTTCTCGCGCACGGTGAGCGAGGCGAACACATTGGCCACCTGGGGCACGTAGGCCAGCCCCGCATCAAAGCGGTCTTCGGCGCCCAGCCGCGTGATGGAGCGCCCGTCCAGCACGATCTCGCCCTGCACACGTGGCAGCAAGCCCAGCAAGGCCTTCACCAGGGTCGACTTGCCAGCGCCATTGGTGCCGGCGATGGTGACGATCTGACCCGGCGCCACATTCAGATCGATGCCCTGAATGATGTCCACCTCGGAATAGCCGCCGCGCAACGCACGGATCTCAAGCAAAGAGCCACTCATACCACGCCTCCCATGTAGGCTTCCTGGACGCGGGGATCATCGAGCACGGTGTGCGGATCGCCCTCAGCCAGGATGCGGCCTCGGTCCATCACGATCATGCGCTGCGACAGCGCCTTGAGCGCCTGCAGGTGGTGTTCAATGACGATGAAGGCAATGCCTCGGGCATGGAGTTCGCGCACACGCTCGCAGATCTCCTCGATCAGCACCGGGTTGACGCCGGCAAAGGGTTCGTCAAGCAGGATGCAGCGTGGATCGAGCATCAGCACGCGGCCCAACTCGACCAGCTTTTTCTGCCCCCCGGACAAGCCCCCCGCCAGCTTGTCGCGCACCCGACTGAGGTTGAGGAACTGCAGGACGCCGTCGGCCTTGGCCACCAGTTGCTCCTCGTGCTCGCGCAGGCTGCGGGTGCGCACAAAGGCATTGAGCAGGCGCTCGCCCTGGGGGTTGGCGGCCGCGGCCAGCAGGTTCTGGTGCACGCTCAGGCTCTTGAACTCGCGCGGCACCTGAAAGGTCCGCACCAGGCCCAGACGGGCACGCCGGTAGGGCGGCAGGCGGGTGATATCGTGGCCATCAAAGCGGATGTGCCCGGCGTCCGCCGGCTGCTGGCCCGCGATGGCCGCGAACAGCGTGCTCTTGCCCGCCCCATTGGTGCCGGCAATGCCCAGGATCTCGCGCTCGGCCAGTTGCAGGGACACGCCATCGACGGCCTTGAAGCCCCCGAACTGCCGGGTCACGTTGTCGACGCTCAGCATCATTGGCTTTTTCCTCCGCCCCACAAGCCATGGGGGCGATACAAGGTGATCAGGATCAGCGCCAGCCCCACAGCGGCCAGGCGCAGGCTGGCCATGCCCACTTCGGACACGCCGGGCACCCAGTCCTTGGCAAAGCGCGAGCCTTCAAGAAACACCATCAGCAACAGCGAACCGAAGAGGGCGCCGCGCACCGAACCTGCCCCGCCCATGATCAGGCCCATCCACACATAGAAGGTGATCAGCGGAATGAACTGCTCGGGCGTGATGAAGGTGATGAAGTGCGCATAGAACGCCCCCGCCAAGCCCGCCAGCGACGCCCCCAGCATGAACACCTGCACCTTGAAGCGCGCCGGGTCCTTGCCCAGGGCCGACAAGGCGGCCTCGTCATCGCCGATGGCCTTGAGCAAGCGCCCGAAGGGGCTGCCGGTAAGGCGCACCGTGCCCCAGGCCACCACGGCCACCGCGGTCAGCAGGACAGCGAAGATCGCGGCGTCCGACGCAGGGCCCCAACTGGCGAACAACTTGGGCAGACCGGGCAGGCCTTGCACCCCCTGGGTCAGCCAGCTTTCCTGCTGAAGGGTGATGCGCACGGCCTCGGAAAAGCCCAGCGTCACGATGGCCAGGTAATCGTCGCGCAAACGCAGCGACAACAGGCCGATGGGCAGCGCCAGCAGGCCAGCCAGCAAGGCTGCGGCCGCAAAGCTCAGCGGCAGGGGCACGCCCTGCAGCGACAGCAGGCCCGAGGTGTAGGCGCCGACGGCAAAAAAGGCCACGACGCCAAAGTTGACCAGGCCGGTCAGGCCGAACTGCAGGTTCAACCCCAAGGCCAGCAAGCCATAAATGAGGGCCACGATGCCGATGGCCAGAAGATAAGCGGTCATGGCGTCCTCACCTCACCAGCTGCACCCGGCCCATCAAGCCGGCCGGCCGCAGCAACAACACACCGGCCAGCACGGCAAAGGCCAGCACCAGCTTGTACGACGGGCCCAGCAAGGGGACGGCCAGCTCCTGCACCACCCCCAGCAGCAAGGCCCCCAAAACGGCACCCACCGGACTGCCGATGCCCCCCAGCACCATGGCGGCAAAGGCGGGGATCAGGCTTTCCCAGCCCATGTCGGGGGTGACCACGGCTTTCATGCCCAGCAGCACGCCCCCCACCGCGGACAGCGCCCCCACCAGCAACCACAGGCTGATCATCAAGCCCCCGGCCCGGATGCCGCTGGCCCGGGCCAGATCGGCACTGTCGGCCACGGCGCGCAACTGGCGACCGAAACTGGTGCGGTAGATCAGCACGAACACCAGCGCGAGACAGGCCACCGCCAGCGCAGCGATCACCAGGTCGGTGGGCAGCAGGCGCACGCCACCGAAGTTCCAGGCCCGCACCAGGGGCAGGTCGAAGGTGCGCTGGTCGTGACCGGCAAAGAACGAGATCAGGCTGCGCAGCAAAAAGCCCAGCCCGATGGCCGCCAACATCGAGGCCACCATGGGGCGCCCAGCCAGTTGGCGGAAGATCAGCCGGTAAGCGGTGGCCGACACCGCGGCGGTGATCACCGCCCCCAGCAGGGCAGCCGCCCACAGCGGCCAGCCCAGCAGCCACTGCACGGCCACGGCGGCATAGGCACCGGTGGTGAGCAGGTCGCCGCTGGCCGCATTCGGAAAGCGGTTGACCCCCATCACCAGGGTCATGGCCAGGGCGGGCAAGGCCACCACCAGGCCTTCGATCAAGCCATTGATCAAGAGGTTTGCGAATTCGATCCAGGTCATCAAGTCATCTCATGGGTCATGCCCGTTGGGCCCCTCACCGGGGTGGGGCCACATGCCCTGCGGGCCGGCACCGGGTCAGGCGCCCGGCCGGCCCGCCGGCCCGTCACGCAGCGCTGATGGACACCACGTCGCGACGCACCAATTGGCCTTTTTCGATCACATACACACCGAAATCGGGGGTGGCGTCGCCGAACTTGTCGAAGTCGAGTTTGCTGGAGGCGCCTTCGTAGTTCACCTTACCCTTCTTGGCCAGCAAGGCCTTGCCTTCGGCAAAGTTGCCCACGGCCGTGCCGGGGGTGTTGCTCACATCCCGGATGCGGGCATTGATCTGCTCGATGCTGGCGCCAGGGCCGGCGGCCTCCATGGCCAGGGCCAGGCTGATCACCATGTCGTAAGCCATGGCGGCGTAGATGTTGGTCGAGGCGGGCTTGCCGCTGGCCTTCTGGAACAGGGCGTCGAAATGGGCATAGGCCGGGCTCTTCTCGTTCGAGACCGTGTCCACGGAGATGATGCCTTCGCACACCTCGGCGCCCAGGGCCTTCACCAGATCGGGGTTGGCAGCCCAGCCGGGGATGACCCATTTGTTGTCGGCACCGGCCTGGAACCATTCGCGCAGCAGGATGGTGGTGTCGGGCAGGTACGAGCCGGTCACGATCACATCGGGCTTGGCCGCCAGGATCTTCTGCAGTTCACTGCGGTAGCTGGGGCGGTTGGGCTCGTAGGTGACATGCGCCACCACCTGGCCGCCGCGCTGCTTCCAGACTTTGGTGAAGCCCTCGGTATTGCCCAGGCCCGAGGCGTTGTTGAAGGCCATCGTCGCCGGGCGCTTGAAACCGCGCTTGGCGCAGATCTCTGCAAAGGCAGCGCCGAAGCGGTCATTGGTGGCCTGAAAGCGCCACACCAGATCTTTGGTGTCAAGGTTGGAGATGGCCGGTGCACCCGAGACATTCATCTCGATCAGACCCGCCGCCTCGGTCAAGGGCATCACCGCCAAGGTCACACCCGAGGCCCAGGTTCCCAGCACCGCCTGCACCTTGTTCACCTCGATCAGCTTCTTGGCAGCGAGCACCGCGGCATCGGGCTTGGTCTGGGTGTCTTCGGTGAACAGTTCGAGCTTGCGGCCGCCAGCCCCCCCGGCGGCATTGACCTCGTCCACCGCCAGGCGAATGGCCTGCTGCATGCCCGGGCCATAGGGGCTGCCCGCCCCGGTGATGGGCGTGAGCGAGCCGATGCGGAACGCCTCGCCCTGCTGGGCAAAGCTGAGGCGGGGCAGGCACGAGAGCGCGGCGGCCAGACCGGTGAGCTGGACAAGTTGACGACGTTGCATGAGGGTTCTCCAAGAAGGGAAGAGGGGGGCTGGAAATGCGGAAGCCTTGGGAGACTAGGAATGGGTCAGAGGGTGTTCTTGTGCATCTGCCCATCCTTGACGATGACGCGGATGCGTTCACCCTGGTTCAGCAGGCAGCTGATGTCGGTCAGGGGGTTGCCGTCCACCAGCAGCAGGTCGGCGATGGCCCCGACCGTGACCTCGCCCAATTGGCCGGTCTGGCCCAGGATCTCGGCCCCGATCAGGGTGGCCTGCTGCAGCACCGGGCCATTGCCCAGGATGTCGGCGCGCAGGCGCAGCTCGTCGGATTGCAGCGGGTGGGTCTCGCCCAGCAGATCGCTGCCCAGGCCCATCTTCACGCCGGCCCGCGCCAGGATCTCGATGGCCTGTCGGCCCTGGCCACGCACCGATTCGATCTTGGCGATCGAGGCCGCCGGCAGCCCGTAGCGCTCGCCCTCATTGGCCAGGCCTTCGTAGGTGATCAGGGTGGGCACCATGTAGGCGCCCTGTTCAGCCATCAGCTCGGCGGTGGGTGCGTCCACCAGGTTGCCATGCTCGATGGTGCGCACGCCGCAGCGCACGGCGCGGGCGATCGCGCGCGGGGTGTAGGCGTGGGCCATCACGTAGGTGTTGGCGTTGCCGGCTTCTTCAACGATGGCGCGCAGCTCGGCTTCGGAGTAGCCCAGGTTGCCGATCGGGTCATTGGGCGAGGCCACGCCGCCCGAGGCCATCACCTTGATCTGACTGGCCCCCTTGAGAATCTCTTCACGCACGGCCAGCCGGCAGGCGTCGACGCCATCCACCACGCGCCCGATGTTGCCCAGCTTGTAGGCACACGAGCAGGCGTCCAGATCGTCGTTGCGCGGCCTGAAGTCGGCGTGGCCCCCGGTCTGCGACAGCGCCTTGCCCGAGGTGAACAGGCGCGGACCCGGCACCAGTCCGGTGCGCACAGCTTCAGCCAGCGACCAGTCGGCCCCCCCGGCATCGCGCACCGAGGTGAAGCCACGCTCAAGCATGGCCTTCATGATGGGCAGGGCGCGCAGCATCACGAACACGTTGGGCTGGCGGGCCACCCCGCCCAAATTGAACGACGAGGCCACCGTGTGCACATGGCAGTCGATCAGGCCAGGCATCAGCGTCATGCCCTGGGCGTCAAGCGTGGTGCAGCCTGCGGGCACGCTCAGCTCGGTGCCCACGGCGGCGATGCGCCCGTCCGAGACCAGCACCGAGAGGCCGCTGCGCAGCGTGAGGGCATGCACATCCAGAACATGGCTGTTGACGATCAGCAAGTGGGTCATGGGCGTTCAAAAATCAGTTGGACACAGCAAATTACTCATGGCTTCGGGTTCAATGCCCGGGCCTGGCACTCCGGCAATCAAACGGTTAGACCAGGGCTTTCCCTCTGAAAATGTCCGTTGATGGCTTGAATATGTTGCATTTATCGGGCCAATCGCGCCTGGCTGCAATGCCTAAAATCTCACCACACCATGACTTCTACTCATAGGCCGCCATGCGACGACTGTGCCCCACCATCTCGGAACTGAACGCCTTCCATGCCGCCGCCAAGCACCAGGCCTTCACCATGGCGGCCAAAGACCTGTGCGTGACCCAAAGCGCCATCAGCCGCCACATTGCCTCGCTGGAGGACTACCTGGGCCAGAAACTGTTCATGCGCAAAAGCGCCGGCCTGGAACTGACCGAGGCTGGGGCCACCTACCTCAACGCCACCCGCCCAGCCATGGCCGCACTTGAATCGGCCACGGCGCAGCTGATGTCTTACGGCGGCAATGGCGGAGCCCTGAACCTGTCGGTGCCCCCCACGTTTGCGGCGCAATGGCTGTTCCCACGCCTGGGCCACTTCAAGCGCACCCTGCCGCAGGTCACGCTGAACTTTGTGCGCTACCAGCATGCCCATGACTTTGCGGTGCCCTACGAATTCGATGCTGCGATCCAGTTCGGCTATGGCAACTGGCCCAGCGCCAACGCACGCTACCTGATCGGCCAGGAAACCAGCCTGGTGTGCAGCCCGCAACTGCGTGACAGCCTGGCGCTGCGCTGCCCGCAAGACCTGCAGCGTGCCACCTTGCTGCAGCACATCGAGGTGCCGCTGGCCTGGCACGACTGGCTGCAGGCACACCAGTGCGACACCACGGGCAGCCGCTTCGGGCCGGGCTTCAACCTGTACTCGCTGATCATCCGCGCTGCGGTGTCGGGCTTTGGCGTGGCCATCGTGCCCACCTGCCTGGTCGAAGACGAGTTGCAGGCGGGCAGCCTGGTCGAGCCCCTGGGCGACCGCTACCAAAGCCCTCTGGGCTACTACCTGTGTGCCCCCAGCGCACGCGCCAACCTGTCGGCCTACAAATTGGTCAGCGCCTGGCTGGAGCACTGCTGCAACCACGCCGAGCCCGCCGCCGCCCCGCAACGTGACTGCATCTTCTGCAAGACGGCCCAGGACTGAGCCCGGCGCACAGGGGGGTGCCCAAGCCGGCTTCCTGCTTTTATACTGTGATTATTTACAGCCACCCCAACCATCACAGTCTTCGCCATGCCCGACCTCAGCCCCCCCCCTGCCGGCCTGTTCAAGGACGATCACCAGACCCTGCGCTGTGTGTGGTGCCGCGCCACCCCTGAATACCAGCGCTACCACGACGCCGAGTGGGGCTTTCCGGTGCACGACGACACCCGGCTGTTCGAAAAGATCTGCCTGGAGGGCTTTCAGGCCGGCCTGAGCTGGCTGACCATCCTGAACAAGCGCGAGGGCTTCCGCCAGGCGTTCGAAGGCTTTGACATCGACCGCGTGGCGGCCCTGGGCGAAGCCGACATCGCCCGACTGCTGCTCAACCCGGGCATCGTTCGGCATCGCGGCAAGATCGCCTCCACGCTCAACAACGCACGCCGTGCCCAGGCGCTGCGCGACGAGTTCGGCAGCCTGGCGACCTACTTCTGGCGCTTCGAGCCTCCGGCCGGCAGCCGCCCCGATGCCATCACCTCGCTGAGCCTGCAGGGCCTGACCACCTCGGCCGAATCAGTGGCCCTGTCCAAAGACCTCAAAAAGCGGGGCTGGAGTTTTGTCGGCCCCACCACGATGTATGCCTTCATGCAGGCCATGGGCCTGGTCAATGACCACCTGGAAGGCTGCCACGCACGCCCCCTGGCCCTGGCCCGACGCGCCGCCCTGAACTGAGGCCGCACAGACGAAAAAAAGGCTGACCAACAGGCCAGCCTTTTTTGCGGGGTGACAAGCGGGACCGGGCTCAGCGCAGCACCGGGAACACCTTGGATTTGGAGTCGACCGACACGGCCGAATCCTTGGCGGCCTTGACGGCTTCCACGTCCACCTCGGCCCGGTCGCGGCTGTTGGGCAAGGCCGGGGCCACCTTGGACTTGGAATCCACCGACACGGCCGAATCGCGGGCCGCCTTGATGGCTTCGGCTTCGACCTCGGCACGGGTGCGGGTGCTGTTCATCACAGGCGCGACCTTGGACTTGGAGTCGACCGACACGGCCGAATCTTTGGCGGCCTTGACCGCTTCGGCTTCGACTTCGGCGCGGCTGCGCACATCGGCCTGGGCCGACACGCTGGCCACGGCGGCCAGGGCTGCAAACAAGAGGGCGGTGAGTTGAGTGGGCTTCATGGTGTCAGGTTCTCGCGGTCAGTGGCGTTGGAAGATCAAACCGGGCCGGCCTTGGGCCTGACCCCGAATGACGCGACTGTAGACAAGCAATCACCACAACAAAACCGCTAGATATTCAAATAAGAATTTCAATTTCGACAACAATCCTGCCATCAAGATGTCATGGAGACCCGAGGGAACCCCACCCGCCAACCGGGCCCCCACAAGCGACCATGGTCGGCGCGTCATACTGTATATAAAATCAGCCATCGCCCGCCGCACCGCTGACGCCGCACCCCATGACGGAACTGACCCTGACCCGCTTTCACCGCACCCGCCTGATGCAGATCTGGCGCTCGGCCGGCTGGCCGAGCAAGGACGGCCTGGAGATCGACCTGCTGGCCGCGGGCCTGGTGGCGATGCAGACCACCCCTGAGGGCCACGAATGCCTGCGCCTGACCGAGGCCGGCATCCAGACCTTGGCGCAGGCGCGCCAGCGCAGCCTGCGGGCCCTGAGTGCCCACGACCGGCTGGCGCAACGCTTTGCCGAGCACCTGATGGCCACGGGCCGCATCGTGTGGCGCGAACTCTCGTTGCGCGCCGCCATCGACCCGCCAGGACAGACCCCGGAGGTTGACCCACCGATGCCGCCAGCCGGGCCCGACACGGACACCCACACCGCCCCCGCAGAACCCACGCTCTGGCCCGACGAAGCCCCGCCTGCGCCGGCCTCCGCGCCCCACGTGTGGCGCATGGCCCGACCCGACCTGTTTTCGGTACGCAACACCTCGGTCGAGGCCTACCTGCAACCCATGGTGCATGAGATCAAGTTCAGCCGCGCCGATCTGCTGTCCGACCTGCGCCACAGCGCCAAACGCCAGGCTTATCAGTGGCTGAGCGAGGCCTGCTACTACGTGTTTCCGGCCGGGGTGGCACGGCCCAATGAGATCCCTGAACACCTGGGGATCTGGGTGCTGCATGGCAACCTGGCCGATGGCCAGTTCGAGATGCTGCGTGCGGCCCGCCACACGCGCTGCACGCTGCCTTTTCCGGTCTGGCTGGCCCTGTCCAAGGCCACCCCGCTGCGCCGTGAAGGCGACGAACTGCAAACCCGCCTGGGCGAAGACCCGAACCAGGAGCTGGTGTGAGCGACGCAGCCCCGGCACCGCCCCAGGCGGAGGCTGCCGTGGTCTACACCGTGGCCGTTCGCGAACTGTGCGAGTTCACCGTCAAGCAAGGCGACCTTGACCTGCGCTTCACCCCCGCCCCCAGCGCGCAGGAGGGCATGGCCGGCCACACCCTGGTGGCGCGCCGGCGTGGCCCGGGTTACCAGGCCGAGCTCCCCCTCAGCGGCTTGTACCAGGGCCTGCTGCGAGTGCGTGGCCGCGCCGATGGTTTCGATGCCGAGCAGGGCCGGCTCGACGAAGTCAAAACCCACAAGGGTTCGCTGGAGCGGCAAAACCCCGCCCAGCGCCAGTTGCACTGGGCCCAGGCCCTGGTCTACGGCGGGCTGCTGTGCCAACAACACGGCCTGGACCGGCTGACGCTGGCCCTGGTCTACCTGGACGTGGGCACCGAGCAGGAGACCGTGTTCACCCGGCACTGCAGCGCCGCTGAGTTGCAAGCCCATTTCGAGGCCCAGTGCGCGCGCTTTCTGGCCTGGGCCCAGGCCGAGCAGGCCCACCGCCAAACGCGCGACACGGCCCTGCAAGCACTGGGCTTCCCGCACCCCGACTTCCGAACCGGCCAGCGGCCTCTGGCCGAGGCGGTGTACAAGGCCGCACGCAGCGGGCGCTGCCTGCTGGCCCAGGCGCCCACGGGCATCGGCAAGACCGTGGGCACGCTGTTCCCGCTGCTCAAAGCCACACCCGAACAGCAGATCGACAAGGTGTTTTTCCTGTGCGCCAAGACCTCGGGCCGCCCACTCGCCCTGGCGGCGCTGCAACGCCTGGGCCGCGCCCCGGGCTGGCCGCTGCGGGTGCTGGAGCTGGTGGCCCGTGACAAGGCCTGCGAACACCCCGAGCAGGCCTGCCATGGCGAGTCCTGCCCGCTGGCCCGCGGCTTCTACGACCGCCTGCCCGCGGCCCGCAGCGCAGCGCTCGACAACACCGCAACGCTTGACCAGGCCACGCTGCGCAGCGTGGCCTTGCAGCACCAGGTCTGCCCCTACTACCTGGGCCAGGAGCTGGCTCGCTGGGCCGATGTGGTGGTGGGCGACTACCACCACTACTTCGACGCAGGCGGCCTGCTGCACGGCCTGATGCAGGCCAACCACTGGCGCGTGGCCCTGCTGGTGGACGAGGCCCACAACCTGCTGGAGCGGGCCCGCAGCATGTACAGCGTGACGCTGCGCCCCGAACACCTGAGCCGGGCACGCCAAAGCCCCACCGCCCAGCAGTCGGTGCCGGTGCGCCAGGCCCTGGCCCGGGTCGGCCGGGCCTGGGTGGCCCACGACAAGGCACACGACAACGCGCAAGGCCCGCATTACCAGGTACACGACCACTTCCCACCCAAGCTGCTGGCCGCCCTGCAACAAGCCCTCAGCACCCTGGCCGAGCATCAGACCGAACACCCCAGCGACAACGACCCGGCCCTGCTCGACTTTCAATTCGAAGCCCTGCAACTGGGCCGCCTGCTGGAGCAGTTCGGCCCGCATTCGATGGTGGACACAAGCCCCGGCCCGGCGGCCAGCCCCGTGCCCGGGCAATCGGTGCTGTGCCTGCGCAACCTGGTGCCGGCGCACTTTCTGCGCGCGCGTTTTGCCAGTGCCCGCACCGCCACGCTGTTCTCGGCCACGCTGCAACCCATGCACTACCACGCCGACCTGCTGGGCCTGCCCGACAACACCGCCTGCATCGAGGTCGAGTCACCGTTCCAGGCCGCCCAGTTGCAGGTGCACACGGCCCTGAACCTGTCCACCCGCTTCCAGCACCGCGTGGCCTCGCTCGACCCCCTGGTGGATCGCATGGCCGCGCAGTACCAGGCCCGGCCCGGCAATTACCTGGCCTTTTTCAGCAGCCACGATTACCTGCAGCAGGCCGCAGCCCGCCTGGCCCAACGTCACCCCCAACTGCCTTGCTGGAGCCAATCAAGGGGCATGAGCGAAGCCGAGCAGCAGGGCTTTCTGGCTCGCTTCCAGGACGAGGGTCAGGGCATCGGCTTCGCCGTGCTGGGCGGGGCCTTTGCCGAAGGCATCGATCTGCCGGGCCGGCGGCTGATCGGTGCCTTTGTGGCCACCCTGGGCCTGCCGCAACTCAACCCCGTCAACGAAGAAATCCGCCGCCGGCTGCAGGCCCAGTTTCATGCCGGCTACGACTACACCTACCTCTACCCCGGTCTCCAGAAAGTGGTGCAGGCCGCCGGACGGGTGATCCGCGGGCCCGACGACCAAGGCGTGATCCACCTGCTGGACGACCGCTTTGCCCGGCCCGAGGTGCGCCGCCTGCTGCCCGGCTGGTGGGGCCTGAAGAACTGAGCCTGCCGGAGGGCGCCCTAACGAAGCGCTGCCTGCACCGTCACCACCTTGCGCACTGGGCTCGACAACACCAGAGAGGTCGTGACGCTGCCATGGGCAGCCAGGGTGTCCACCACCCGTTGCAGGTCGGCGGGTTCGGCAATCGCGCAGCGCACGATGAAACAGTCTTCGCCGGTCACGCGGTCGGCCTCCAGCACCTCGTCCATCGACTCGAACAAGGCCACGTACCGTGCGATGTAGGCATGCGTGGTCTCAATGCGGATGATGGCCTGCAAGCCCACGCCCAGGGCCCGCAGATTGACCCGGGCACCATAACCCTCGATCACCCCTGCGTCTTCAAGCTTGCGCACGCGCTCGCTCATGGCAGGCTGCGACAGCCCGATGCGCTTGCCCAGCGCGGCCAGGCTCTGGCGCGCGTCACGTTGCAGGGCTTGCAGAATCTGAAGGTCTTTGGGGTCAAGTTTCATACACGCTTTCAGGAGACCCCAACGCCACCGATGAGGCATCGGCGCCAGGGCTTGATTTTCGATGGTTGCCCATTCCGATATCGGCACCACCGGCCTATCGTCAGCATCTTTCCTCTGAAGGACCTGAAGATGCAATTGATAGGCATGCTGGATTCGCCCTATGTTCGCCGCGTTGCGGTGTCGATGCACTGGCTGGGCCTGCCCTTTGAACATCGGCCGGTGTCGGTGTTCAGGCAGTACGCCGAATTTTCGGCCATCAACCCGGTGGTCAAGGCACCCACCCTGGTGTGCGACGACGGGACGGTGCTGATGGACTCCGGGCTGATTCTGGACCACCTCGAATCACTCGCCACCACCAGTCTGTGGCCTGCAGCCGGCCCAGCTCGACTGCAGGCCCTGCGGGCCACGGGGCTGGCCCTGGCAGCCTGCGAGAAAACAGTTCAGATCGTCTACGAGCTGCAGCTGCGCCCGCCCGAGAAACAACACGGCCCCTGGCTGGAGCGGGTGCGTGGCCAGGCACTGGCTGCCTTCGATGCACTCGAGACCGACCTGGCACGTGCGCCCTGGCCACGCCAGGCCCCGGCCCTGACCCAGGCCGGCGTGAGTGCCACCGTCGCCTGGTCGTTTGCGCAAAGAATGCTGCCAGGGCAGATCGGCGCGACACGTTGCCCGCACCTGGCCGACTTCAGCGCCTGGGCCGAGGGGCTGGCAGTGTTCACCCGGGCACCCATGGACTGAGCCAGCGCTGGCCCGCAAGGCCGGCTTGCCCCAGGTCAAGCCGGCCGCCGCGTGGTGCGGCACACTGGGGCCCCATGAACCCCAGCAAGCCCATCCTTCCCGGTGCGGACGCCGTGCTGATCCATGCCCTGCAGGCCGGGCTGCAGGCCAGCACCGGGCAGCCCGTGCGCCTGATCGAAACCCACATCTCGTGGGTGCTGCTGGCAGGCCCCAGCGCCTACAAACTCAAGAAGCCGGTGCGGCTGCCCTTTGTGGACTTCAGCACGCTGGCGCTGCGCAGGCACTTCTGCGAAGAGGAGCAGCGCCTGAACCAGCGCCTGGCACCGCAGCTGTACCTCGGCGTGCAGGCCATCACCGGCACCCCCGAGGCCCCGGTGCTGGGCGGCGAGGGGCCCGCCATCGAGTACGCGGTGCACATGCGCCGCTTTGCCCCGGGTGCCCTGCTCAGCGAACGGCTGGCCGCCGGTTTGCTGCGCGCCGAAGAGCTGCAGGACCTGGCGCAGCGCCTGGGTTGCTTTCACCAGCAGGCGGCCGTGGCCCGCCCCGGGCAGGGCTGGGGCCAGGCACCCCAGATCGAACAGGTGGCGCTGCAGGTGCTGGCGCAGTTGCAGGCGCAGTTGCAGGCGGCCCTGGGCAAGGGTGAAGGCTCGGTGGCGGCACTGCGCCAGTGGCTCCAGGCCCAGGCCGGGGTGCTGGCCCCGGTCTGGCAGGCCCGGCTGGAACAGGGCTGGGTGCGCGAAGGCCATGGCGACCTGCACCTGAGCAACTGTGTGCTGACCGATGAAGGCGCCACGGGTTTCGACTGCATCGAGTTCGACCCGGCCCTGCGCTGGATCGATGTGATGAACGACCTGGGCTTTCTGACCATGGACCTGCACGCCCACGGTCGTCCTGATCTGGCAGCCTGGGTGCTGGACCACTACCTGCAGCAGACTGGCGACCATGCAGGGCTGGCGGTGCTGCGTTTCTACGAGGTGGCGCGTGCTCTGGTGCGCGCCCTGGTGGCCACCCTGAGCCCACCGCAGTCGGGCGCGCCCGACTACCTGGCCTGCGCGCAACACCTGAGCCAGGGCCAGCCAGGCGGGCCACGCCTGCTGATCACGCTGGGCCTGTCGGGCTCGGGCAAATCCACGGTGGCGGCGCAATTGCTGCAAGCCACCGGGGCCGTGCGCCTGCGCTCGGACGTGGAGCGCAAGCGCTTGTTCGGCCTGCAGGCGCTGCAGCGTTCCGAGGCACTGGGGCTGTCGCTTTACACGCCTGAAGCCACACGCCGCACCTTTGACCGTCTGCTTGAGCAGGCCGACATGGCCTTGCGCGCGGGCTGGCCCGTGGTGGTGGATGCGGCCTTTTTGAGGCGCGGTGAACGCGACCGCTTCCAGGCCCTGGCCCGTTCGCTGGGCCGGCCTTTTGGAGTGCTGCACTGTCACTGCGACCCCGCGCTGATGCGCGCTCGCATCCAGGCGCGGCAGGCCCGCGGCGATGATGCCTCGGAGGCCACGCCCGAAGTGCTGCAAAGCCAGTTGAGGGGCCCCGGCGGGCCCGAGGCGGACGAGCTGCCCTGGGTGCTGTCGGTGGACACCACCGAGCCCCTGAGCCCGGCCGACATCGCCGCCCTGGCCCGGCGCTGGCTCGATCAGCGCTTTCATTGAACCAAGGACCTGCCACGATGGAATTTCTGTTCGAATTGGTGTTCGAGATCTTCGGCGAGGTGGTGCTGCAGGTGATGGGCGAACTGCTGGCGGAATGGGGCCTGCACCTGGTTCGCAAGCCCGAACGCCGGGCACCACCCCACCCGCTGGTGACCTTGCTGGGCTATGCCTTGCTGGGCCTGGCCGTGGGGGCCCTGAGCCTGCTGGTGCTGCCCCACTCGCTGCTGCCGGGCAAGGGCCTTCGCCTGGCGAATCTGGCACTGTCGCCCTTGTTGTCGGGCGCCGTGCTGGCGTGGATCGGGCACTGGCGTGCCCAACGCGGCTCCCCGGTGCCAGTGCGCAACCGCTTCATGCAAGGGCTGGTGTTTGCCTTTGCCATGGCGGCAGTGCGCTACGTGGCCACGCTGTGAAGCACCAAGAGGGCCTGGGGCGCGGGGCCTTTCACACGAGCTTGCGGATCGGACGCCGCCGCCATACCAGCCGGTAGTACAGGCTCTGCAACAGCAGCATGGCGATGAAGGCCACGGGGTAGGCCACCCAAACGCCCTCCACGCCGATGTGGCGGCTCATGAGCACGGCCACAGGCACCTCGACCCCCAGGATGCAGAAGATCGAAATGGCGGTGGGCGCCAGCACCGAGCCACTGGCCCGCATCACGCCCGACAACACGCTGGCCATGCCAAAGATCACGCTGCTCCACAGCATGATGTGCAACAGGTTCTGGGCCAGCTCCAGCACCGGGGCGCTGGTGATGAAAAACCCGATCACGGCGCGCGAGAACAGATAGGCCACGGTGACCAGGGCCCCGGTGAGCACCAGGTTCATCAAGAGGCCCGTGCGCGCAATGTCGCCCAGGCGCTCGCTGCGCCCGGCCCCGATGGCCTGGGCGCCCAGGATGGAGGCCGTGATGGCGATCGAGATGGCCGGAAACTGCACATAGGCCACGATCTGGTTCACCGCACCATAGGCCGCCGTGGCGTCCGAGCCAAAGCCGTTGACCAGGGACAGCAGGGCCAGTTCGGCCAGCGAGATGACGATCATCTGCAGCCCCGTGGGCACACCGATGCGCAGCACCGTGGCCAGCAGTCGGGGCTCGATGCGCAGGTGTCGCAGCAATGCGGCATCGGGTGCCAGGGGATGCAGGCGGCGGCGCAGGTGCCAGCCCAGCCACAGCAGCGCGCAGGCCGTGGACAAGACCGAGGCCAGGGCACCACTGGCCACCCCCATGCGCGGCAGACCCGCCCAGCCCAGGATGAAGGCCGGCGTGAACACCAGGCCCAGCGCGGTGGACAGCAGCAGCGCCTTGAGTGGCGTGACGGTGTCGCTGACGCCCCGCAGCATCGCGGTGATCAGCAGGAAGAGGAACATCATCGGCATGTTGAGCAGCACGATGCGGGCATAGGCCGTGGCCTCGTCCAGGATGTTGGCTGGGGTGCCCAGGGCACGCATCAGCGCCGGGGTGAAACTGCCCCCCACCAGCGCCACGATCAGGCCCAGCAGCAGGGCCACGCACAAGGCCGTGCCGGCCACGGCCTTGACGCGCCCGGTGTCGCGGGCCCCCCAGGCCTGCCCAATCAGCACCGACGAACCCGCCCCCAGGCCGATGATGAAGGACACGCAAAAGAAGGCCACCGGGAAAAAGCCCGACACCGCAGCCATGGCCTGCACGCCCAGGATCTGGCCGATGTAGATGTTGTTGATGGTGCCCGACAGGGCTTGCAGGATGTTGCTCAGCAACATGGGCCCGAGAAAGCTCAGGAACACCCGCCACAGGGGCTTGGCAGGGCCCGGTGCCGGTGCGCCAGGGTGGCGCGGCGCGGCGGGAGCGGAGGAGGGGGCGGAGGCGCTGCGGTGTGCGGTCATGTGCGGTCAGATCAGATGCGGTCGGGTCAGGTGCGGTCGGGTCAAGGACGGCAGCCGGAATGGGCACCGCTTGAAGCGCAAAACTCTAACAGCCCGAGTCGATCCAGCGCTGTCGCCCCCTGCACAGGGTGGCGTCGGTCCAGCCCATTCACCCGGTCGGCTTGCTGCAAAATGAGTTGTCTCCCCTTTTTGCCCGGGCTTGCCCCGGCCGCTGTGCCCCATGTCTGCTCCCTACGCCAACCGGCCCGGCCGCTACGCCGACCTGCAACGCATCGCCACTGCCAGCATGACCGAGCGGGGCCTGCAGCCCGAATTCTCGCCTGCCGTGCAGCACCAGGTCGACGCGATCCGGCAGGCCCCGGCGGCGCCTGATGAGGCCTTGCCCGATCTGCGCAACTTGCTGTGGTGCTCGATCGACAACGACGATTCGCGCGACCTGGATCAGCTCACCGTGGCCGAGGCCCTGCCCGACGGCGCCACCCGCGTGTGGGTGGCGATTGCCGATGTCGACAGCGTGGTGCCTCAAGGTTCGGCGATCGACGAGCATGCCTGTTTCAACACCACCTCGGTCTACACGTCGGCGCGGATTTTTCCGATGCTGCCCGAGGCCCTGTGTTATGACCTCACCTCGCTCAACCCCGAGGCGGACCGGCTGGCCCTGGTGACCGAGATGGTGATCCATGCCGATGCCAGCGTGCACGCTGCGTGCCTGTACCGGGCCCGGGTGCACAACCAGGCCAAGCTGGCCTATGACGCGGTGGCCGCCTGGCTGGAGGGCCAGGGCCCGCTGCCCGAGGCCGCAGCCCGCGTGAGCGGCATGGACCAGCAACTGCGCCTGCAGGACCAGGTGGCCCAGTCCCTGCGCCAAGCCCGGCATGCCCAGGGCTCGCTGGCGCTGGAGACCTTCCAGCCGCGGGCCGTGTTTGACGGCGGGCAACTGGTGGGCATCGAGCAGCAGGTGCAGAACCGCGCGCGCCAGTTGATCGAAGAGCTGATGATCGCCACCAACACCTGCACCGCCCACTTCCTGGCGCGGCACAGCGGGCGCTCGCTGCGCCGGGTGGTGCGTTCGCCCGAGCGCTGGATGCGCATCGTGGAGGTGGCGGCCCGGTACGGCGAAACCTTGCCCGGCAGCCCCGACTCACGCGCGCTGGAAGCCTTTCTGGCGCGGCGGCACGCGGCCGACCCGCTGCGTTTCCCCGACCTGTCGCTGGTCATCGTGAAGCTGATGGGCTCGGGCGAATACGTGGTCGAGCAGGCGGGCCAGCGTCCGCTGGGCCACTTCGGGCTGGCACTGCGCGACTACACCCACTCCACCGCGCCGAACCGGCGCTTTCCGGACCTGATCACGCAGCGCATGGTGAAGGCCGCGCTGGCCCAGCAGCCCATGCCTTACAGCGACGCCGAACTGCAGGCGCTGGCACAGCACTGCACCCGCCAGGAAGACGCCTCGCGCAAGGTGGAGCGCAAGCTGCGCAAGTGCGAGGCCGCGCTGTACCTGGAGCGCTTTGTGGGCCAATCGTTCGACGCGCTGGTGACTGGCACCGAGGCCTCGGCCACCTGGGTGCGTCTGCTGGCGCCCCCGGTGGAGGGGCGGCTGATCGGGCACCTGCCGCCGCTGCGCGTGGGCCAGCTGCTGCGCGTGGAGCTCAAACACACCGACGTGGAACGCGGGTTCATCGACTTTGCGCTGCTGGAACCCGTGCATTCCTCCACGGCCGATGCCCGGCCTCGCGCCAGGCCCCGTCACGGGCATTGAGGCTGGGGGCCTAAACTATCGGGCTTTCATTGCTTCCCCGGATCACCCTACCATGAGTACCACCCCGCCCGCCTGCCCCCAATGCGGGCTTGAGAACACCTACGCCGATGGCGATCAGTTCATCTGCCCCGATTGCGCCTTCGAGTGGCCGGCCCAGGCCGAAACCAGCGATGAAGACACCGCCCCGGGCGACGGCGTGATCCGTGACGCCAACGGCCAGCCGCTGGCCGACGGCGACGCCGTGCTGCTGATCAAGGACCTGAAGGTCAAGGGCAGCTCCACCGTGCTGAAAAAGGGCACCAAGGTCAAAAGCATCCGCCTGGTGCATGACAACGGCGACCACGATGTGGACTGCAAGACCGACCAGGGTCAGTTCATGCTGAAGTCGGTCTTCCTCAAGAAGGCCTGAGCCCCAGCCCGTCCTCCGAACAACCCCAACGCTGCCACCATGACTGCCCACGTTCGCGCTTCGACCGCCTCGGCCGACCACACCCACGACACCACCCGCATCGACGACACCCGCATCCGTGCGGTGCGCCCGCTGATCACGCCCGCCTTGCTGCAGGAATGGCTGCCCACGCCCGCCTCGGCCCAGGCTCTGGTGGAACACAGCCGCAGCGCCATCTCGCGCGTGCTGCACGGTGCAGACGACCGGCTGGTGGTGGTGGTGGGCCCGTGCTCGATCCACGACCACGCGCAGGCCATGGCCTACGCCCGCCAGCTCAAGCAACAGGCCGATGCGCTGGCCGACGACCTGCTGATCGTGATGCGGGTGTACTTCGAGAAGCCCCGCACCACGGTGGGCTGGAAGGGCTACATCAACGACCCGCACCTGGATGGCAGCTTTGCCATCAACGAAGGGCTGGAGCTGGCCCGCCAGTTGCTGCTTGACGTGCTGGAGGTGGGCCTGCCGGTGGGCACCGAGTTCCTGGACCTGCTGAGCCCGCAGTTCATCAGCGACCTGGTGAGCTGGGGCGCCATCGGCGCGCGCACCACCGAGAGCCAAAGCCACCGCCAGTTGGCCAGCGGGCTCAGTTGCCCGGTGGGCTTCAAGAATGGCACCGACGGCGGGGTGAAGGTGGCGGCCGATGCGATCCAGGCCGCCCAGGCCTCACATGCCTTCATGGGCATGACCAAGATGGGTCAGTCGGCCATCTTCGAGACCCGTGGCAACCAGGACTGCCACGTGATCCTGCGCGGCGGCAAGCAGCCCAATTACAGTGCCGCCGACGTGGACGCGGCCTGCGCCATGCTCAAGTCGGCCGGCCTGCGCGAACAGGTGATGATCGATGTGTCGCATGCCAACAGCAGCAAGCAGCACCGCCGCCAGATCGAGGTGGCTGCCGACGTGGCGCGCCAGATCGCGGCCGGCGATGTGCGCATCACCGGCCTGATGATCGAAAGCCACCTGGAAGAAGGGCGCCAGGACATCGTGCCCGGCCAACCGCTGCAGCACGGCGTCTCGGTGACCGATGCCTGCATCAGCATGGCCCAGACGCTGCCGGTGCTGCAAGGCCTGGCCGAAGCGGTGCGGGCGCGGCGCGCCAGCGCACGCAAGGCCCACGACGCAGGCACAGCCGCCTGAAACGACGCTGTGTAGCCCGTCAACCAGGCTTCACATGGCCCCGCTAAACTGCCAGAACCGCATTTTCCAGGGACGCCACCCGCGTCCGACCCCACGCCCATGAGCCTCCTGACACCGACCGCTGCCGCCACTGATTTCGAGAGCATCTTCGAGCTGGCGCCGGTGTCGCTGTGGCTGGAAGACTTCAGCCAGCTCAAGCGCTTTTTCGAGCGCCTGCGCAACCAGGGCGTGCAAGACCTGGCCGCGCACCTGGCACAACACCCCGAGCTGGTGGCCGAGGGCACGGGCTGCATCCAGGTGTTGCGGGTGAATGGCAAGACCCTGAGCCTGTTCGGTGCCACCGATGCGACCCATCTGCTGGCCAACCTGGGCCAGGTGTTCCGCGACGACATGTTCCCGCAGGTGGTGGCCGAGTGGACGCAGCTGTGGAACGGCCAGCATGAGTTCGTGAACCAGACCGTCAACTACACGCTGGACGGGCGCCGCCTCGACGTGCTGGTGCGGGCCCGCATCCTGCAGGGCCACGAGGCCGAATGGGACCGCGTGATGGTGTCGCTGGAAGACGTGACCGACACCACCCGCAACCTGCAGCGCCTGGCCAACAGCGAGCAGTACGCGCGCGATCTTTTCGAGCACTCGCCCGTGTCGCTGTGGGTGGAGGACTTCAGCGCCGTCAAGCAATTGCTGGACGAGGCGCGGCGCCAGGGCATCACCGACTTTCCCACCTTCATCCGGGTGCACCCCGAGTTTGTGACCCGTTGCATGCAGGAGATCCGGGTGGTGGACGTGAACCAGCTGACGCTGGACATGTTCGGTGCCCAGTCCAAGGGCGAGCTGCTGAGCCGGCTCGACCAGCTGTTCCGCGGCGAGATGGTGGATTCGTTCTCCGACCAGTTGATCGACCTGTGGCAGAACAAGCTGGTGCAACACCGCGAAGTAGCCAACTACACGCTCAACGGCGACAAGCTGCACATCCACATGCAGTTCTCGGTGCTGGAAGGCCATGAGAACGACTGGAGCCTGGTGCTGGTGTCGCTGGTGGACATCACCGCCCGCAAGAAGGCCGAAGCCTACCTGGAGTACCTGGGCAAGCACGACGTGCTGACCCGGCTGCGCAACCGCGCCTTCTATGCCGACGAGCTCAATCGACTGGCCCGGCGTGGCCCCTGGCCCGTCAGCCTGCTGATCGTCGACCTCAACGGGCTCAAGCGGGTCAACGACGAAGAAGGCCATGCCGCCGGCGACGCCATGTTGCGCCGCGCCGGTGAAGTGCTGGGCAAGGCGGTGGATGCACCGGCCTGTGCGGCCCGCATCGGGGGCGACGAATTTGCCCTGCTGCTGCCGGCCTCTGATGCACGGGCCGCAACCGCGGTGCAGGAGCGCATCCAGTCGCTGCTCGAGATGAACAACCAGTTCTACCCGGGCCAGCCATTGGCCCTGTCGATGGGGACGGCCACCTGTCAGGAGGGCGAGTCGCTTGATGCTGCCGTGTCACGGGCCGACCAGGCCATGTATGCGGCCAAGGCGCGTTACTACCAGAGCCAGGACTCCGATCGACGCCGCGACTGAGCTGCGCTCGTTCTGCAGCCGTGCCACCCGGGTCGATGCGACCCCTGACTTCCTCTGTTTTCGGCCCCATCCCATGTCCACCATTGCTGTCATCGACTTCGAAACCACGGGCATCTCACCCGAGCAAGGCGCACGTGCCACCGAGGTGGCCATCGTGCTGCTGGAGCAGGGGCGGGTGGTGGACCGTTTCCAGAGCCTGATGAATGCGGGGGTGCGCATCCCGTCCTTCATCACCCAGCTCACCGGCATCACCAATGCCATGGTGGCCGCCGCGCCGCCGGCCGAGCAGGTGATGGGCGAAGCCAGCCGCTTTGTGGGCGACGCGCCCATGGTGGCGCACAACGCGGCCTTTGACCGCAAGTTCTGGGTGGCCGAGCTGGCTCGGGCCGGCCTGAGCGCGCCGCAAGCCTTTGCCTGCACGGTGCTGCTGTCACGCCGGCTGATCCCGCAGGCCCCGAGCCACAAGCTGGGCTCGCTGATCTCCTTTCTGGGCCTGCCGCCCGCCGGCCGCGCCCACCGGGCGCTGGCCGATGCCGAGATGGCCGCATCGCTGCTGGCCCACCTGCAGCAGCAACTGCAGCAGCGCTGGCAACTGCAGGCCGACCACGGCTTGCTGAGCACCCTGCAACGTTGCAGCAAGGCCGCGGTGCCCGGGTGGCTGGCGCAGCAACGCGAGCGCCACGCTGCACGCTGAGCTCACTCAGGCCTTCGGGATGTTGAGCTTGGGCACCAGGTCTTTGTAGAAGGCCCGGTCCTTGTCGATGGCGGCCTGGAAGCTGGGCCCATCGGCATAGGCCCAGCCCAGGTTGGCCTTGAGCAGGGCCTCACGGAACACCGTGTCATCGGCGGCCTTGCGGGCCACGTCGGCCCACAGGTCGGCCAGGTCCTGCGGCAGGGCCTTGGGCGCCCCCAGGCCGCGCCAGACCTGCACCGACAGGTCCACCCCGCGTTCCTTGAGGGTGGGCACTTTCTCGAACAATGCCGAACCCAGGCGCTGCTCAGCCATCACGGCCAGCGTGCGCATCTTGCCGGCCGCCACATGCTGGGCTACCTCGCCCGGGCTGACCGTGAGCGCATCGACATGCCCCCCGAGCAAGGCCACGGCGGCCGGGGCCGCGCCCAGGAAGGGCACGTGGTTGAAAGCGATGCCGGTCTTGTCGCCGAGTGCGGCAGCCGCCATGTGCCAGATCGAACCCACCCCTGCGTTGCCGATGGCTACCGGGTCTTTGCGGCGACGTGCGTCAGCCAGGAACTCGTCCACGGTCTGCCAGGGGGCGTCGGCGCGCACGGTGATGGCCGACGGGTCGGCATTCAGGCGGGCGATGGGGCGCAGGTCGGAGGCCGTGTGCTTGGTGATGCCCAGGTTGGGGATGATGGTGAGCTCGCAGATGATGATGCCCAGCTTGTAGCCGTCGGGCTTGGCATTGATGAGTTCGGCGGTGCCGATGGCGCCGCTGGCCCCGGGCTTGTTGGTGACCACCACAGGTTGTTGCGGCAGGTACTTCTTGACCGCCTCGGCAAAGGCGCGGCCCACCAGATCAGTGCCGCCGCCAGCCGCCACAGGCACGATCAGCTCGATCGGTCTCGAAGGGTAGTCGCTGGCGGCGCGGGCCGACGAGAAAGGGCCTGCGATGCCCAGGGCACAGCTGGCGGCCAGAAAGCCGCGGCGAGGGATGGTCATGGTGTTGTCTCCTGTTGTCATGGCTGGAATCAGCGGGGGCGCGCCGGGCGGGGCCGGTCTCGATGTCTCAAGGTCTCAAGGTCTCAATAGGTGGCGCGGCCGCCTGACAGATCGAACACGGCACCGGTGGTGAACGAGTTCTCGGCCGTCAGCAGCCAGGCCACCATGGCGGCAATCTCATCCACCTCGACGAAGCGGCCGCGCGGGATCTTGGACAGCATGTAATCGATGTGCTGCTGCGACATCTGCTCGAAGATTCGGGTGCGCGCGGCGGCCGGTGTGATGGCATTGACCGCGATGTTGTACTGCGCCGTTTCCTTGCCCAGGCTCTTGGTGAGGGCGATCACCCCCGCCTTGGAGGCACTGTAAGCCGCCGCGTTGGGGTTGCCCTCCTTGCCCGCGATCGAGGCGATGTTGACGATGCGGCCGTAGTTGCGCCGGATCATGCCCGCCACCACCGCCCGGTTGACATGGAAGGTGCCGTTGAGATTGACATCGAGCACGCGCAACCACTCGGCCGTGGGGTAATCCACCAAGGGGGCATTGGCCCCCGCGATGCCGGCGCTGTGCACCAGCAGGGCCACGGGGCCGCATCGGGCCTCGGTCTCGCTCAGGGCCGCCTCGACATCGGCCGGATCGGTGATGTTGGCCTGCACCCGGTGCACGGGCAGATGGGCCTGCGCGGCCAGCGCCGAGGCATCGGCATCCCACAGGCTGACCCGGGCGCCACCGGCCAGCAGGCGCTGGGCAACAGCCAGGCCGATGCCCTGGGCGCCGCCCGTGATGACAGCGGTGCGGCCTTCAAATTCTTGCTGGTTCATGGTGTCGGCTCCTCTCAGGCGGCCACGGTGCGTTGTTGTTGTTCACCCAGGCCTTCGATGCCCAGGCGCAGGGTCTGTCCAGGGCGCAGGTAGACCGGCTCGGGCTTGCAGCCCATGCCGACGCCGGGTGGGGTGCCGGTCGAGATCACGTCACCGGGGTACAGGGTCATGAAGCGGCTCAGGTAAGCCACCAGCTGGGGCACCTTGAAGACCATGGTGCGGGTGTTGCCGTCCTGGTAGCGCTGGCCATCCACCTCCAGCCACAGGTGCAGCGCATGCGGGTCGGGCACCTCGTCGGCGGTGACCAGCCAGGGCCCGGTGGGGCCGAAGGTGTCGCAGCCCTTGCCTTTGTCCCAGGTGCCGCCTCGCTCCAGTTGGTAGCTGCGCTCCGACACGTCATTGACCACGCAGTAGCCAGCCACGTAGGCCATGGCCTCGGCCTCTTCCACGTAGCTGGCGACACGGCCGATGACCACCCCCAGCTCGACCTCCCAATCGGTTTTCAGCGATCCACGCGGGATGCGCACATCATCGTTCGGCCCCACCACGGCCGAGGTCCATTTGTTGAACACCACGGGCTCGGTGGGCACGGGCATGCCCGATTCGGCCGCGTGATCGGCATAGTTCAGACCGATGCAGATGAACTTGCCGATGCGCCCCACGCAAGGCCCCAGGCGAGGCGTACCGGCCACAAGAGGCAGGCTGAAGGGGTCGATGGCGCGCAGCCGATCGAGGGTGTTGGGGTCGAGGGTGCTGCCCTCGATGTCGACCACCTGGGCCGACAGATCCCTGAGTTGGCCAGCCCCATCCAGCAGGCCGGGTTTCTCCTGGCCCGGGGGGCCATAGCGAAGCAGTTTCATGCCTTGTCTCCTTGTGCTGCGGGATTCTGGGAGGGCCCCGCCATGCTGCATAGTGAGAGCTTTTGATCTGGCAATAACCTTTTGGAATCCCCATGGTCCCCAGCCTCACCTCGATCACCTCTCGCCTGCGCTTTCGCCAACTCACCCTGCTGGTGGCGCTCGACGAAGCGGGCTCGCTGCACCGGGCGGCCGATCGCCTGGGCATGACGCAGCCGGGGCTGACCAAGGCCTTGCGCGAGATCGAGTCGACCTTCGGCATGGCTTTGTTCGAGCGTTCGCCCAAGGGCGTGCTGGCCAATGAATTGGGGCGCTGCATCATCCGTTACGCCCGCGTGATCTCGTCCGACCTGGACCACCTGCGCGAAGAGATCGACGGGGTGCTGCGGGGCAGTGGCGGCCGGGTGGCCGTGGGCACCATCACCGGCGCGCTGCACTCGGTGCTGATCGGTGCGCTGGCCCAGTTGCGCGAGACCCAGCCGGCCTTGTCGATCGAGGTGCGCGAAGGCATCAGCAGCGAGCTGCTGAACCTGCTCAACGAGGGGCGGCTGGACCTGGCCATCTGCCGCACCACGGTGGCCAAACAGGCCGACCAGTTCGACTACGAAGCCTTGCAGGATGAGAGCGTGGCCGTGGCCGTCGGACCGCGCCACGCCCTGGCCAAGGCCCGACGGGTGACGCTGGCCCAACTGGCCTCGTGCCGCTGGATTCTCTACCCCGGCAACATGCCCCTGCGCACCCTGCTGGAGCGCGAGTTCCGCGAGGCAGGCCTGGGTCTGCCCCCCTATCCGATCGAGACAGCCTCATCGCTGGCCACCATGCTGATGCTCAAGCAGGACCCGACCCTGGTGGCCTTGATGGCCGAGGGCACCATGGCCTTTTGCGAAGAGCACCGGATCGCACGCCGACTGCCACTGGCGATCCGCTCACGCCATGAGGCCTACGGCATCGTCACCCGCCGCGGCGCACGGCTGTCCCCGGCAGCCAGTCTGCTGGTGCAGTGTCTGCGCGACGCGGCCACCCCAGGCAAAGGAGTCGACCTTGTACACACCTGACATGCAAAGCCGCGCCAAGGCACCCATAATCAGCCAGTCGCCGGGTGGCGTGAGGAGGTGAATCCATGACATGGTTGGTGTTGGGCTTGATCTTGTTCCTGGGCGTCCATTCGGTGCGCATCGTGGCCGAAAGCTGGCGCACCCGCACGCGCACGCGACTGGGTGAGGGCGCCTGGAAAGGCCTTTACTCACTGCTGTCGCTGCTGGGCTTTGCCTTGACCGTGTGGGGCTACGGCCTGGCACGGCAAAGCCCTGTGGTGCTGTGGGTCCCCCCGGTGGCCACTCGCCATGGCGCGGCCTTGCTGATGCTGATCTCGTTCGTGTTGCTGGCTGCGGCCTATGTGCCCCACAACGGATTCAAGGCCCGCTTGCACCACCCCATGGTGCTGGCGGTGAAGGTGTGGGCGCTGGCGCACCTGCTGGCCAATGGCAACCTGGCCGACGGACTGCTGTTCGGCAGCTTTCTGGCCTGGGCCGTGCTGGATTTCCGCAGCGCCCGACAACGCGACCGGGCCTTGGGCACGGTCTACCCCGCAGCCCACAGTGGCAGCACCGCCATGACGGTGCTGGCCGGACTGCTGGCCTGGGCGGCCTTTGCCTTCTGGGGCCACCAGTGGCTGATCGGCGTGTCGCCCCTGGGCCTCTGACACCGCCCAGACCATGAGCGCCCATCCGACATCGCCTGCCAGCGGACTGCGCCACATCCCGGCAGGCATCTGGACCCTGGGCTTCGTGAGCCTGCTGATGGACATTTCGTCCGAGATGATCCACAGCCTGCTGCCCATGTTCATGGTGGGCACGCTGGGCATGAGCATGGCCACGGTCGGCCTGATCGAGGGCTTGGCCGAGGCCACGGCACTGATCGTGAAAGTGTTCTCGGGCGTGCTCAGCGATTACTGGGGCCGACGCAAATCGCTGGCCGTGCTGGGCTATGGCCTGGGGGCCTTGAGCAAGCCGCTGTTCGCCCTTACCGGCGGCGCCAGCCTGATCGTGACAGCCCGCCTGCTGGACCGCGTGGGCAAGGGCATCCGCGGGGCCCCGCGCGATGCGCTGGTGGCCGACATCGCACCGGCCCATCTGCGCGGCGCGGCCTTTGGCCTGCGCCAGTCGCTCGACACCGTGGGGGCCTTTGCCGGCCCGCTGATCGCTGCCGGCCTGATGCTGCTCTGGGCCAATGATTTCCGCGCCGTGTTCTGGGTGGCCACGGTGCCGGCCTGGCTGGCGGTAGCCTTGCTGGTACTGGGCTTGAAGGAACCCGCGCGGCCTGCTGGCACACCCCGCGAAAATCCGATCCAGCGCGCCAAGCTGCGCCGGCTGCCGGCGGCCTACTGGTGGGTAGTTTCTTTGGGTGCACTGTTCACGCTGGCCCGCTTCAGCGAAGCGTTTCTGGTGCTGCGCGCCCAACAAAGCGGCATCGCCATGGCCCTGGTGCCGCTGGTGATGGTGGCCATGAACGGGGTGTATTCGCTGCTGGCCTACCCCTTCGGCAAACTGTCGGATCGCATCGGGCACCGTGGCCTGCTGGCCGCCGGGGTGCTGGTGCTGCTGCTGGCCGACCTGTTGCTGGCCACCGAGGCCGGGCCCGCCGGCCTGCTGGCCGGCGTGGCGCTGTGGGGCGTGCACATGGCCCTGACACAAGGCCTGCTGGCGGCCATGGTGGCCGACACGGCACCAGATGACCTGCGGGGCACGGCCTTCGGCTTCTTCAACCTGGTCAGCGGCCTGGCCATGCTGCTGGCCAGCACGGTGGCCGGCCTGCTGTGGGACAGCCAGGGCCCGGCCACGACTTTTGTGGCCGGCGCCGTGTTCTGCGGCCTGTCTCTGCTGGCCTTGATGTGGCCACGAGGCCAGCGCTGAAAAAGACGATGCAGCGGCGGCGGCTGTCTCAGCCCCAGCATTCAGGCGGGGCCTGCAAGCGCTGCCAGCACAAGGCCCGCCAGGCCGGACTACCATAGGCCTGCACCAGGTCCTGGCCCGCGCCCGAAGACAGGTGTTGCAGGCTCAGACCCAGCTCACGCAAGTAGGGTTCTTCGACCACCACAAACTGACGCCGATAAGGCAGCAGCACCCGCTGCGGCCCTGACTGCCTCAACAGTTCGCGGGCCCGGTCCAGGTCGGCAAACCAGTGGTTGAGCAGCCGGTCACAGGCTTTGGCGTGCCAGAAGGCCCCCAGGTCATCACCGGGCTGAGCGTGGCCGCCGAGCACCCGGCGCGCCTGATCCCAATCGGAATAGCCCAGGCTGCGCGCCACCAGGGTCAGGCAATGGCCCAGTCGCCATTCGGCCGGGTCGTTCTGACGGTGTCCGCCGAGGCGGGCACGCTCCAGCAATCGGGTGTCACCCGCGCGCAAGGCCTTGAGGCCGAGGCGGGCGCGCACCTTGAGTTCGGCCACCAGGGCCTGAGGGGAGGAAGGAACAGAATTGGAGTTCATGAGCAGCTCTTGTTTCGTGTGTTCAACCCTCCCGCTGGGTCAGACGAAATCAACCATAGCTGTCCATAGACATCGTTTACCGAGCGCATCGCGGTGGTGCACACCAGGCACGTTCGGCAGGGGTGAGAGCCTCTTTTGCGGGGGGGCGCCCCCTGGCACCCAAGCCAAAAGTATAGCGTCCCGGCAGATGGGGCTATCGCGTCGATAGGCCCCTGGCCCCTGCGCTGCCAAAAAAGCTGTGATAGCATTTCGCCCATGCAACGCCAGCAATCCACCACCCTGAAGCTAAGCCTAGTGCTCGGCCGGGGTCTGCTCGCGTTCGTGTCCTGAGCTTCGCGCTCTTCCAAGACTTCCCCCTGACCCCGGCCCACGAACCAGCCTTTGCCTAGCGCAAAGGGCTGCAGGGGATGTCGTCGCCTTCTCTTAGTTTTCTTTGTTTCGACCCTTGCGGCCGCGCCCGGAAACCCCGGCGCCGCCAACTGTTCGTGGAGCCCGACATGATTGCCAACCCGTCCGCCAAGTACGCCCCTTTTGCCCCGATCGCCCTCGCCGATCGCCAGTGGCCCTCGCGCACCATCACCCAGGCCCCCTTGTGGTTGTCCACCGACTTGCGCGATGGCAACCAGGCCTTGTTCGAGCCGATGAACGCCGAGCGCAAGATGAGTCTGTTCATGGAGTTGGTGCGCATCGGCTTCAAGCAGATCGAGGTGGGCTTCCCAGCCGCCTCGCAGACCGACTTTGACTTTGTGCGCAAGCTCATCGAGGAAAAGCTGATTCCCGATGACGTGACCATCATGGTCATGACCCAGTCGCGCGAAGACCTGATTGCCCGCACGGTGCTGGCCGTGAAAGGCGCCCCACGTGCCATCGTGCACCTGTACAACGCCACCGCACCCGCCTGGCGCCGCATCGTGTTCGGCATGAGCGTGCCGCAGGTGATGGGCCTGATTGCCCACCACGTGGGCTACCTCAAGCAGCTCACCGACGCCCAGCCCGACACCCGCTGGACCTTGCAGTACTCGCCCGAGACCTTCAGCGCCACCGAGCTCGAAGTGTCGCTCCAGGCCTGCCACACGGCCATCAACAGCTGGGGCGCGGGCCCGGGCAGGGAGGTGATCATCAACCTGCCCACCACCGTGGAGAACGCCACCGCCAACGTGTTTGCCGACCAGATTGAATGGATGCACCGCCACCTGGTGCCACGTGAGCACATTGTGTTGTCGGTGCACCCGCACAACGACCGGGGCACAGGCGTGGCGGCGGCCGAGTTCGCCATGATGGCGGGCGCCGACCGGGTGGAAGGCTGCCTGTTCGGCAACGGCGAGCGCTGCGGCAATGTGGACATCGTGACGCTGGCGCTCAATCTGTACACCCAGGGCGTACACCCTCAGCTCGATTTTTCGGACATCACCGCCGTGGCCCGTGTGGCCGAAGAGTGCACCTCGATCCCGGTGCACCCCCGCCACCCCTATGCAGGCGACCTGGTCTTCACGGCGTTTTCGGGCTCGCACCAGGATGCGATCAAGAAGGGTTTTGCCGCCCAGGACCCGAACGGCCTGTGGGAGGTGCCCTACTTGCCGATCGACCCGGCCGACCTCGGCCGCACCTATGACAGCGTGATCCGGGTGAACAGCCAATCGGGCAAGGGCGGTATCGCCTTCTTGCTGGAGCGCGAGCGTGGCGTGGTGATGCCGCGCCGCATGCAGGTCGAGTTCAGCGCGGTGGTGCAACGCCAGACCGATGCCAGCGAAACCGAGATCAATGGCGAAGACATCTGGACCTTGTTCCGTCACACCTATCTGCGCGGCAGCAGCAGCGGCACCGATGCCATCCAGTACCACGGCCACACCCTGGACAGCAGCGGCCAGGGCATCGAGCTGGACCTGAGCATCCAGGGCGTGCGCCAACGCCTGTCTGGTCAGGGCAACGGCCCGATTGCCGCCACCGTGGATGCCTTGGGTCTGCCGATGCGGGTGGACAGCTACGAAGAACGCGCCACCGGCAGCGGTGCCGATGCCCAGGCGTTGGCCATCGTCGAGGCCGCACTCGAAGGCGTGGCCGGCAGCGGCTTTGGTGTGGGCATGAGCCACAACATCGTGACCGCCTCGATCCAGGCCGTGATCAGCGTGGCCAACCGCTTGCAGGAGCGTCGCCCGGCGCGGGATGCCGAAACGAATGCCAAGGTGGACGCATGAGCGCGCGCGAGCCACAGAGTGCCTTGGCCTGGCCCATCCGGCCCGCGGGCCCGGGTGACACCGATGCGATCCAGGCCCTGATGGTGGCTGCCACCATCCGCTCGATCTGGCCCACGCTGGAAGCCAGTGCCCGTGATCGGGTGCTGGCGAGCTACGCGCGGGCCGGGCTGCGCCAGCGCCTGGGCGATGGACAGCAGCCGTTCTGGGTGGCGCTGGACGCCGAAGGCGGCGACCCCTGCGGCGTGATCGCCCTGCAGGGCGTGCGCAAGCTGCAGTACCTGTTCGTGCGCCCACGCTGGCAAGGCCGGGGCATCGCCCGTGCCCTGTGGCAGGTGGCGCGCGAACACGCACTCCAGCAGCAGGCCGACATGGCACCGTTCACGGTGAATGCCTCGCTCAATGCGGTGACGGCCTACGAAAAGCTGGGCTTTGTGATCGATGGGGCGGCTCAGGAAGAGGCCGGCTGGCGCTGGCAACCCATGCAAGCCCGGGTCTGACAACCCGGGCCGTCGAACACGGGAGGCCAGGGTAAGCACGGTCCCACGAAGACCTTGACCTGCGGCAGTCACAAAATGACACTAGCCGGACTCTCCCCTGCCCAATCCACCGATGGACATCACCGCCCCCCACGCCAGCGATGAAACGCCGGCCCCCGTGTTCCTGAAGTGGCCTTTGCGCGACCTGCGCACCTGGGTACGGCACTTCATGCGGGCCGAAATTCCGGTGCTGGCCAGCACGGCCCAGGCCTTGGAGGAACTGCGTGCCCGCGAGGACGACATCGGGCCTGGCGACCTGGGGCCGGTGCTGCGCGCCGACCCCTTGATGACGGTGAAGTTCATGGCCCATGTGGCGACACTGCGCCGCGATGAAGACGACACGGAAACCGAGAGCATCACCAGTGCGCTGGTCATGACAGGCATCACGCCGTTCTTCAACCGATTCGGGCCGCAACCCACGGTCGAGGATCGCCTGCGTGAACAGCCCGAGGCACTGGAGGCCCTGTACGAGGTGCTGCAACGCAGCGAGCGCGCGGCCCATTTCGCCATGGCTTTTGCTGTGCACCGCAGTGACACCGACATCGACATGATCCACGAGGCCGCCTTTCTGCACGACTTCGCAGAGTTGCTGATGTGGTGCCATGCGCCTGACCTGATGCTGCAGGTGCGCCATGCCCAGCAACGCGACCCGGGTCTGCGCAGCGTGCTGGCGCAGCGCAGCCTGCTCAATGTCGAACTCGACGACCTGCGTCAGGCGCTGCTGCGCCTGTGGCACCTGCCCCGGCTGCTGATCCGCATCAGTGACGGCAAGCATGCCGATCACCCCAGTGTGCAGAACGTGGTGCTGGCCTCACGCTTGGCCCGCCACACCATGAAAGGCTGGGACAACCCGGCTCTGGGCAGCGACATCGAGGAACTGGCCAAGCTGCTCAACGCCAGCCCACGCGTGACGCTGGCCTTTCTGCACAAGGTCGACTCTGCAGCCGCCCCAGGCTGATCGGCCTGCCGTCCAAGCCCCCCTGATCCGGCGCGCGCGGACCCGTGTCTTGCGCGCGCCAGCAGGAAATGGACAAGTCACCCATAATTGATGCATATACATCTATTTAAGCCAAGGCCCTTCGGTCCGTTGGCCATCGAGACACCATGCATCCCAGACCTGCCCTGGCCACCGCCACCACCGCCGCTACGGCGGCCCCCACCCAGCCCCCAGCCATGGACCCGCGCACCCGGCTGCTGCTGGAAGGGCCGATCGCGCCCACCTTGCTGCGCCTGGCCGCTCCCAATGTGGTCGTGATGGTGGCCCAGGCCGCCGCTGGCCTGATCGAAACCTGGTTTGTGGGCCGGCTGGGCACCGATGCGCTCGCGGGCATGGCGCTGGTGTTTCCGGTGGTGATGTTGATGCAGATGATGTCGGCCGGCGCCATGGGCGGGGGCATTGCCTCGGCCATTGCCCGGGCGCTGGGCGCCCATCGACGCCACGATGCCCACGCGCTGGTGTTTCATGCGCTGGTGTTGTCGGGCCTGTTCGGCCTGGCCTTCACGGCGGCGGCGCTGCTGGGTGGAGCCCCCCTGTATGCCGCCATGGGCGGACAGGGAGGGTCGCTTCAAGCCGCGCTGACCTACTCGAACTGGGTGTTTGCCGGCGCCGTGCTGGTGTGGTTGTTCAACTCGCTGGCCTCGGTGATCCGGGGCACCGGCAACATGGCCCTGCCGGCTCAGGTGATCAGCGTGGGCACGCTGCTGCTGCTGCCGGTGTCACCGCTGCTGATTTTCGGCTGGGGCCCGGTGCCGGCCATGGGCATTGCCGGCGGCGCCCTGGCTCTGCTGCTGTATTACGCAGGCGGCTCGGTGGCGCTGGGTCTGTGGTTGCTGTCGCCCCGCAGCCTGCTGCGCCCCACCTGGGCCGATGCGAGACTGCGCTGGCCTTTGTTCAGTGACATCTTGCGCGTGGGCCTGGCCGGTGCAATCTCAACGGTGGCGACCAATGTGGCCATCGCGATAGCCACCGGGTTGGCCGGGCGCTTCGGGCCTGAGGCCATTGCCGGCTATGGCACGGCATCGCGGCTGGAGTACCTGCTGGTCCCGCTGGTGTTTGGCTTCGGGGGGCCGTTGGTGGCCATGGTGGGGACAGCGGTGGGGGCAGGGCGGCGTGACCGGGCCTTGCGCGCCACCTGGATCGGGGCGGCCATGGCGGTGACCCTGTGCGAGCTGATCGGGCTGGCAGCGGCGGCCTTTCCACACGCCTGGTTGTCGCTGTTCGACAGCGATGCCGGCATGCAGGCGGTGGGGGCGCAATACCTGCGCATCGTGGGGCCGGTGTATGGGCTGTTCGGCCTGGGTCTGATCCTGTACTTTGCTTCGCAAGGGGCGGGGCGCCTGCTGTGGCCGGTGCTGGGCAACATCGCTCGGCTGGTGATTGCAGCGGCGGGCGGCTGGTTGGCCTGGCGCGCCGGCTGGGGGCTGGCCGGGGTGTTTGCGGCCCAGGCTTTGGCCTTGGCCGCCTATGGCGGCATCAATGCCGCAGCCATCGCCAAAGGGGTGTGGTTCAGCGACTGAGCCGGTGCCGCCGGCCTTGCGTCAGGCGGCTTCGAGACGGGCCAGCGCCAGGCGGATGGCCTCGGCAATCTGGTCACGGCGCAGGGCAATGTGCTCACTCAAGCCTTGTTCGGCCGCCGCCGCATCGCGACGGCGCAAGGCCTCCAGGATGGCCTGATGTTCTTGCTGGGTGGAGTCACGGCCCACGTGCTCCATGTCAATCCAACGGATGAAACGGATGCGGTCGTTCAGGCTCGCCAGCATGCGCTGCAACTCAGCATTGCCCGACATGGCGGCAAGACGCTGGTGAAAAGCTTCGTCGAGGGCAACCAACTCAGCCATGGGCGTATCGGCAGGCACGCCACGGCTGTGGCTCAAAAAAGCCTGTGTTTCATCCAGTTGCTCGGGGGTGCCACGCAACAGGGCCAGGCGCAGGCATTCGCGTTCCACCGCCACCCGCGCCTCGTACAGATCGAGCGTCTCCTGCACATCCAGCGGGCGCCGCATGAAACCCCGCGAGCAGGGCTGCAGAAACCCCTCGGTCACCAGCCGGTTGAGTGCCTCGCGCACGGGGGTTCGGCTGACACCCAGGCGGGCCGCCAGTTCAATCTCGCTCAAGCGTTCGCCCGGCTTGAGCTGGCAGCTGATGGCCATCTCACGCAAGGTATTGAACACACCGCTGCCGCGTTCGCGCCGGATCGAGGAAATGGGGGCTTTCATGGGTCTGGATTGTGCCTCTGGACGCGTCGCCTGATTTAAGTATACTTAAATCGAAACACGCCTTTCGAGGCCAACCCGCTGCTGGCAGCAGCCCCACTTTCACGCAATGGATGGTCCATGAGCTCTTCTTTCAACGGCGCCGACGGCCTGGTGCGCATGCTGCAACTCAATGGGGTGAAGCACATCTTCGGCCTGTGCGGTGATACCAGCCTGCCTTTCTATGACGCGATGGCCCGGTTGGACCACGGCATCGACCACATCCTGACGCGCGACGAACGCAGTGCCGGCTACATGGCCGACGGCTATGCCCGGGTGACTGGCAAGGTGGGCGTGTGCGAAGGCCCCAGTGGCGGCGGCGCCACTTACCTGTTGCCGGGCCTGGTGGAAGCGAATGAGTCGTCGGTGCCGGTGCTGGGCATCACCTCCGATGTGTCGGTGGGGGCCCGTGGCAAGTTTCCGCTGACCGAATTGGATCAGCAGGCGCTGTACAAACCGCTGACCAAGTGGAACACCACCATCGACCGGGTGGACCAGATCCCCGGCGCGGTGCGCAGCGCCTTTCGGGCCATGACCACGGGCCGCCCCGGGGCGGCCCACATCGCCTTGCCTTACGACGTGCAAAAGCATGCGCTCGACGCTGCCGATGTCTGGGCCCAGCCCGGGCACGACCACGTGCCGGCCTACCGCAGCGCGCCCGATCCGGCGGCCATCGAGCAGGCGGCCGAGCGCCTGGTGGCCGCTCGCTCCCCCGTGATCATCTGCGGCGGCGGGGTGGTGATTGCTGGCGCCTGCGAGGCCCTGGCCACCTTGGCCACCCACCTCAACGCGCCGGTGTGCACCACCGTGAGTGGCCAGGGCAGCCTGGCCGACACGCACCCCCTGAATGCCGGGGTGGTGGGCACCAACGGCGGCGTGGCCGCCACCCGCGCCGTGGTGGCGCAAGCCGACCTGGTGCTGTTTGTGGGCTGCCGCGCCGGCTCGACCACCACCGAGCACTGGCAGATGCCGCCGCGCAGCGTCACCATCGTGCACCTGGACGTGGACCCCATGACCATTGCCACCAACTACCGCACCGACGTCGCTCTGGTGGGCGATGCCCTACTGGGCCTGCAGGCCTTGGCAGCCGCAGTGGCCCAGCGGGCCGCCCGGCGACCGGCTGATGCGGCCGATGGCCGAGCCCTGGCCGCACGGGCACGGGCTGAAAAGCAGGCTTTCTTTGCCCCGCTGGCCGCTTCGCTGGACCGCCCGATCAAGCCCGAGCGGGTGGTCGATCTGCTCAACCGGCTGCTGCCGGCCCGGGCCATCGTGGTGGCCGATCCGGGCACACCTTGCCCTTACTTTTCGGCCTACTTCAATGCCCCCCAGGCAGGGCGGCATTTCATCACCAACCGGGCGCACGGCGCGCTGGGGTTTTCGATGTCAGCCGGTGTGGGGGCGGCCTTCGGGCAGCCCGACTCGGTGGTGGTGTCGGTCATGGGTGACGGCAGCTTCGGCTTCACCTGCGGCGAACTGGAGACCATCGTCCGGCGCAACGTCCCGCTGAAGATGATTGTGTTTTCCAACTCGGTGTATGGCTGGATCAAGGCCAGCCAGAAGACGGGCTATGAACAGCGCTATTTTTCAGTCGACTTCAACCGCACCCAGCACGCCCGCGTGGCCGAAGCCTTTGGGGTGAAGGCCTGGCGGGTGGAAGACCCATCCGAACTCGAAGCCGCGCTCAAAGCGGCCCTCATGCATGATGGCCCCGCCCTGGTCGACGTGATCTCGCAGGAATTGCAGGACACTGCCGTACCTGTCAGCCAGTGGATGGGTTGACCCCTCTCCAACATTGCCACCCACCAGGAGTCTGCCCATGTCCGATCTCCCTCTGCACCGCCGCCACGCCCTGAGCCTGCTGGGCGCAGCCGCCCTGGCGCTGTCGCCCGTGGCCCGAGCCGACAGCGACACCCCGCTCAAGCTGGTGATCACCTTTCCACCCGGAGGCAGCACCGACATCGCGGCGCGCATCCTGCAGCCGCGCCTGTCCGAGAAGCTTGGCCGTCCCGTGGTGATCGAAAACCGCCCGGGGGCCGCCAGCCAGGTGGCCACGCAATACGTCGCCAAATCAGCCCCCGATGGCAACACCCTGCTGGTCAGCTTCGACACCCATGCCATCAACCCAATCGCCAAACCACGCCTGCCGTACGACACATTCAAGGATTTCACGGGCGTGTCGCTGGCCTTGCGTTTCCCTTTGGTGATTGCTGCATCGGCTTCAGTACCGGCGCGTGATCTGCGCGGCTTCATCGAAGCGGCCCGCAAAGCGCCCGGGAAATTCAGCTATGCCTCCACCGGGCTGGGTTCGATGAACCACCTGGTGATGGAAGACCTCAAGCGGCGCGCCGGCATCTTTGTGCTGCACGTGCCTTTCGGCGGCGGCGGCCCGGCGGTGCAGGCCGTGCTCGGCGATGTGACCAGCCTGACCCTGCTGAGCTATGCCGCGCTGCGCAGTCAGATTGCAGCCGGCAAACTCAAGGCACTGGCCGTCACCGGGGCACGACGCCTGCCGGAACTGCCCGAGGTCCCCACCGTGGCCGAATCGGGCTATCCCGGCTTCGAGGCCTATTCGTGGATCGGGATCTTTGCCCCCTCGGGCACGGCCGCAGCCACGGTACGGCAACTGACCGACGCTTTTCAGGCCACACTCAACAGCCCGGACATCCACCAGAAACTCAGCCAGGCGGGTTTCGAGGTGATGGCCACCGACGGCCCAGCCCTCGACCGCCACCTGAAGGATGAATACGAACGCTGGGGTTTGTTCGTGCGCCAGACCCATCTGAAACTCGACGACTAGAAAGAACCGCCATGCCCCTGCCACTCGATCACATCGTCATTGCCGTGCACAGGCTGGATCAGGCCATCACCGACTACCGGGCGCTGGGCTTTCAGGTCTTGATCGGTGGGCGGCACAACGGACGCACCTCGCACAACGCGCTGGTGGTGTTCCAGGACGGCAGCTACCTGGAACTGATCGCCTGGGAGGGCCCAGCCCCCCAGGAGCGCTGGTACAACACCTTGCAAAATGCCGGCGAAGGCCTGGTCGACTTCGCCCTGCTGCCCGGCGACACCACCGAGGTGTTGAACGCGGCGCGCGCCCGTGGCCTGCTCAGCCTGGAGGGCCCCTTTGACGGCGCCCGCCTGCGCCCCGACGGGGCCCAACTGCGCTGGCAGACTGCGCGCCATGCCAGCCCCGACCTGCCGTTTCTGTGCGGTGACATCAGCCCGCGGGCGCTGCGGGTGTCCGAGTTGCCAGCCGATCGTTTGCACCCCAATGGCAGCCTGGGCGTGGCCAGACTGGACATCGCCGTGCAGGCCTTGCCAACCTCGCTGACACGCTACCAGGCCTTGTTGGGCCCCGATCTTCAAGCCAGCCCTGTGTTGCTCGACGAAGGCGTGCAGCAAATCAGCCTGTTCTTGGGGGCCACCGAGTTGCGCTTGCAAAGCCCTGCCCCGGACGAGGCGGGCAATGCACGGGCCCAGGCACTGAAACACCGCCTGGCCACACGCGGCGAAGGCCCCTGCACCCTGGTGTTGCGCGGCGAACCCGCAGCCCAACCGGTCGAACTGCCTTTTGAACTCAGCCACGGTGTGGCCCTGAGCTGGGCATCGCCACTGAAGCGTCCCTGAAAACACGAAACCCCACGCCAGGTGGGGTTTGCAACCACGCCCGCACGCAAGGCAGACTGGTCATGGATGGCCTGACAGCTCAATCGCTGAAAGACCTTGGGCTGAAGCGACTCAGCCCTTGGCAGCGATCAACGCGGACGGCGCGGCACCATCGGGCCACGGCCTTCGATGTGGCGGAACTTGATGCGGCCCTTGCTCAGGTCATAGGGCGACAGTTCCAGCGACACCTTGTCGCCAGCCAGAATGCGGATGTGGTTCTTGCGCATCTTGCCGGCCGAATAGGCAATCAGTTCGTGACCGTTGTCCAGCGTGACACGGAAACGCGTGTCAGGCAGCACTTCGTTCACAACACCCATCATTTCAATCAGCTCTTCCTTGGCCATGGTGCTTTCCTTTAATTACGGTGTCAGGAGTTGAGGGCGCGCAAGGTCGCGTACCCATTGGATGCCCTGTTCGATGGCATAGCCCGAAGCAGCGGCACGTGTCGAAAACTGGGGGGTGAAACGCATCACCCGGTCGGTACTGGCGCTGCCACGGCCACTGGCGATGGAAACCTGGGAGGCAAAAGCGCCGTCTTCCAGTTCGCGGGCGCAGGCAGCAATTCGGTACTTGCCCATCTGAATGGGGTCTGAAGCAGTTGTTGAGTTCGAGTTGAAAATCATCAAGGGGTTGAAAAGACCTGGGTCAGCTGTGACCAAATGGTCCCGGACAAAAAATACTGGCAGCCCCAAATGCCTAGGGAGCCCGTCCTGAACAACCAGAGAACCCGGCCACAACTGGCGCGAACCCGGCAACGCGCCAGCAGTGGCAGCGTCAACAGAAGGGGAAAGCCGCCAGCGCCCCGCATGGTGCGTGAGCTGACGGACACGCCACAAGCAGGGCTGGACCGACAACCCCCTCTGCCGGGGGTGGGCGCATCCGCTCAACCAGTGAACAGGCGCAGTCAGTCGCCAAGGGCGATCCCGCAATGTAACACACTCGCCCCAAAAACGCTGCTGCTGGATTCCGTTGCAAAAATGTCAGTCCTGTGTCGAGCCCCAATTGACGACCCCTCTGCCATCTGAAACCATTGGTCACAATTTCCTTGCTTTACTTTTTCGCAAGGGCTGTGAGTTGTCCGTTTGAGCGCCTTCATTGATTATTCCCTCTCGCCTGGGCAGCCGGCCCTGCCGACCGGTCTCCGGTGCCATCTTCGATGTGCCGCTCGGGCACGGTCATGAGCACGGACACCCGTCCGGTCTCCGCAGCGTCAACCCCCCACTTGCCCGATCTGGCCACTGCCCCCCACTTTGATCGTCTGGTGCGCCTGGCAGCCACCTTGTGCGGTACGCGCCAGGCCTGGTTTGCGGTGTGGCAGGACCAGGTCCCCGTGGTGGTGGCCGGCACCGGGGTCACACTGGGCCCCATGCGGTGGACAAGTGCATTGCATGCCGCATGGTCCGAGGCCGCAGACGGGACGATCCGCCAGTTTTCTCCGCAACAGGACCCGGCCTGGGCCGGCCACCCCTGGGTGCAGGGGCCGCCCGGCCTGTGCTTTCTGGCCGGCGTGGACCTGCGCAGCCGTGACGGCGAACGCATGGGCATGCTGTGTGTCGCTGATTCGCAGGCACGAGAGTTGGACACAGAACAACGCGAAGCCCTGGACGCCCTGGCCTCGCAAGCCTTGCTGCTGCTGGAGTTCGGGCGCCAGCAATCCCGCTGGAACGACGCAGAGACACAGAACCGCCAGGCCCGCCAATGGCAGCAACTGCAAAGACAGGCCCAGCGCATTGCCGGGCAGGTGGCAGAAGTCGGCGGGTGGATCCTGACCCTGCCGGATCGCCAGTTTGTCTGGTCGCCCGAAGTGGCCCACATCCATGGTGTGAGTCCCGAAACCACCATCACGGCGGAACAGGCCTTTGCCTTCTACCTGCCCGACGATCAGCAACGCTTGAACACCGCCTACCGGGCCTGCGTGCGCGAGGGCGCCCGGTTCGAGCTTGAACTGATGCTGCGCCGCGCCGACGGCCAGGCCATCTGGGTACGGCTGATCGGCGAAGCCGTGCGCGACGAACAGGGAACCACCGTGGCAGTGCAGGGGGCCCTGGAGAACATCGATGCCCGCAAGCGTGAGGTTGAAACCCGGCTGGCCATCGTGCGCATGCAGCAAGAGATCGCCAACGCCGAACTCGACCTGGACGGCGTTCTGGAGTTGATGGCCCGGCGCGCTGCCGAGTTGACCGGTGCCG
Source organism: Curvibacter sp. GW821-FHT01G03 (assembly GCF_059422285.1). NCBI lineage: Bacteria > Pseudomonadati > Pseudomonadota > Betaproteobacteria > Burkholderiales > Comamonadaceae > Curvibacter > Curvibacter sp. GW821-FHT01G03. Next base: position 83,413 of record NZ_JBWKWP010000006.1, on the reverse strand, counting down.
AAGGCAGCTCGGTCGAGTTGGTGGACGCGCTGGATTGTGTCTGCATGGCCTGCGCCGGCACGCTGAGTGCCTATGTGGGCCGGCGCATCGCGCTGCACGACACGTTGGCAGGCCAGGTGCTGCTGCAAAACAACACCGTGCGCTGCCAAGACACTGAGCAAGACCCGCGCGTCCAGGTTTCGCTGGCCCGCGCACTGGGAGTGCGCTCGTTGATCGTGGCACCACTCAAGGCGGGCGAGCAGGTGCTGGGGGTGATCCGGGTGGTCTCGGGCCGACCCGAGGCCTTCAGCCTGCGCGATGAAACCAACTTGCAGATCCTGGTCCTGACACTGGGCGGTGTGATTCAGCGCCAGCGCCTGGGGGCCAAATTGCAGGCCTCGGAAGCCCAGTACCGATTGCTCTTCGACCTGAACCCACAGCCCATGTGGGTGCACAGCATCGGTGACATGCGCATGCTGGCCGCCAACAAGGCCATGGTGGCGCACTACGGCTACAGCCATGAGGAACTGCGCCACATGAAGGCGCCCGAATTCTGGGTCGACGACAGCGAAGCCTCGCGTCAGGAGCGACTGGCATCGATCCAGCGCGGTGACGTGCAGATCAACACGCCACGCTGCCACCGCCGGCGCGACGGCACGCTGATGGATGTGGAAGTGACAGCCAACACCATCACCTTCGACGGTGAGGCGGCCCGGCTGGTGATCGCCACCGACGTGACCGAACGGCAACGCGCCGCGCGCGACCAGCAGCGCCTGACTCGGGCCCAACTGACCCTCAGCGCCTGCAACGAAGCGCTGGTGCGCGCCAGCACCGAACTGGGCCTGCTGGAGGACGTGACCCGCACCTTGGTCGACATCGGCGGCTACCGCCTGGCCTGGGTGACTTACTTGGGGCTGGACGAGCCCCAGCAGCAGATCAGGGCCGTGGCCCGATACGGCCAGGGTGGTGGATTTCTGGAACAACTGGACCAGGCCGATGCCCCGCCAAGCCCCATGGCCCAGGCCTTGCTCGACGGACGACTGTTGATCCTGGCGGATCTGCAGCAAAGCCCGGACTGGGCGGCCTGGAGATCCAAGGCGCTGCAACATGGGCTGCGCGGCCTGGTGTGCCTGCCTCTGCGCGTCGGCGCTCGCCGTCTGGGCCTGTTGACACTGCACTCGGACGAAGCGTGCCGGATCAGCCATGCCGAAGAGCAGTTGCTCCAGTCCCTGTCCAACGATCTGGCCTTTGGCATCAGCAACCTGCGGGCCCAGGAAGAGCAGAACCGCCTGCAACATGCCGTACTGAAGCTGGCCACGGCCGTGTCGGCCAGCACCGGCACGGCGTTCTTCGATCAACTGGCCCGCAACATGGCCGAGGCCCTGGATGCGCAGGCCGGTTTCGTGGCCCGATTGCTACCGGCCACGGCTGACTCACCCGCTCGCCTGCGCCTGATTGCGGCCCAGGTGGCTGGGCAGGCCATCGCCCAAGCCGATTACCTGCTCGCCGGGACCCCCTGTGAACAAGTGCTGAAAGACGGCATGGGATTGGTGCGCAAAGAACTGGCCTGTGCCTATCCCGGCATGGCGGGGCACGCGCCGGCGGTGGCCTATGTGGGCCGGCGCCTGGACAACGCGGCCGGTGAACCGGTGGGCCTGGTGTTTGCCCTGTTCGAGCGACCGCTGGCCCAGACCAGCTTTCTGGTGTCGGCCCTGCACATCTTTGCCGCGCGCGCCGGCGCCGAACTGGCCCGCTTGGCCGCAGACAGCCAGATCCGCGATCAGGCCTCGCTGCTGGACAAGGCCCAAGACGCCATCATCGTGCGCCGCATCGATGGCGGGCTGAGCTATTGGAACAAGGGGGCTGAACGCCTGTACGGCTTCACCGCTGCCCAGGCCCTGGACCCCGAGATCGGCCTGTGCATCGAACGTGAGCACCTGCACTTCGATCTTGATCCCGCGCACCTGCTGCAAGACGGCGAATGGAGCGGCGAAATTGAACAGCAGCGCCAAGATGGCAGCTCGCTCACCGTGGAGAGCCGGTGGACCCTGGTGCACGATGCCTTCGGTACGCCTGAGGCGATTCTGTCGATCAACACCGATGTGACGGCCCGCAAACAGGCGGAACAGCAGATCCAGCGCCTGGCCTTCTTCGATGCCCTGACCGAGCTGCCCAACCGCCAGCTGTTGATGGACCGCCTGCAGCATGCACTCGCCAGCAGCACACGCACCGGCGCAGGCGGGGCCTTGCTGTTCATCGATCTGGACAACTTCAAAACCCTCAACGACACCCTGGGCCATGACCAGGGTGACGAGCTGCTGCGCCAGGTGGCGCGGCGCCTGAGCGCCTGCGTGCGTGAATCGGACACGGTGGCCCGCCTGGGTGGGGACGAGTTCGTGGTGATGCTGGAAAACCTGGGCCAGGCCCACCAGGACGTGATCGAACACGCCAGCCGCATCGGGGGCAAGGTGCTGGCCACCATGGCGGCGCCGTTCCTGCTGGCCGGCCAACAGCATGAAAGCAGTTGCAGCATTGGCGTGGCCCCCTTCATGGATGGCAACAGCGGCATCAGCGAACTGCTCAAGCAGGCCGACCTGGCCATGTACCAGGCCAAGACGGCCGGGCGCAACACGCTGCGCTTCTTCGACCCGGCCATGCAGGCCGAAGTCAGTGCCCGCGCCACCCTGGAAGCGGCACTGCGCCAGGCACTGGCCCGGGGCGAGCTGATGCTGCACTACCAGCCACAGACCGAACAGGGCCGGCATGTCAGTGGGGTGGAAGCACTGGTGCGCTGGCGCCACCCGGTGCGCGGCATGGTGTCACCTGCCGAGTTCATCCCGCTGGCCGAAGATACCGGGCTGATCATTCCCATCGGGCGCTGGGTGCTCGACACGGCCTGCAGCCTGCTCGCACGCTGGGCCGGACAGGTCGAGACCGAGTCCCTGAGCGTGGCCGTGAACGTCAGTTCGCGCCAATTCAAACACCCTGATTTTGTGCAACACGTGATCAGCGCACTGGACGCCCACGGAGCCCGACCGGACCGGCTCAAGCTGGAGCTGACCGAAAGCCTGCTGGTGGACGACATGGACGCCATCATCGAACGCATGGGTCAGTTGAAAAACCTGGGGGTGGGATTCTCGCTGGACGACTTTGGCACCGGCTACTCCAGCCTCAGCTACCTCAAGCGCCTGCCGCTGGACCAGCTCAAGATCGACCAGTCCTTCGTGCGCGATGTGCTCACCGATCCCAACGACGCGGCCATTGTGCGCACCATCATCAACCTGGGCCGCAGCCTGGGTCTGGCGGTGATCGCAGAAGGCGTCGAATCACGTGACCAGCAAGACTTTCTCGCACGCCACGACTGCCATGCCTTCCAGGGCTACGCCTTCGGCAAGCCGATGGCCGATCAGGAACTGAGCCAGTTCCTGAGCCGCAACCAGAACCTGCAGCCGATGCACTGAAGTGCAGGGCAGGCCTGCGGGTCCCGGCGTCAGGCCGGGGCCTCGCCCCGGGTACAGCTGGCCAGCCAGGGCAACAAGGGGGTGGGGCGCGCAAAGTGATACCCCTGCAGCCCATCGCATCCGTGGGCAAACAGGAACGCCACCTGGCGTTCGTTCTCCACCCCTTCGGCAATCACCTGCAGCCGGAACTGGCGCGCCATCAACAGCACCGAACGCACGATGGCCACATCGCCATCATCCTCTGGAATGCCATCGATGAAACTGCGATCGATCTTGATCTCATGGATCGGCAGCCGCTTGAGGTAGCCCAGGCTGGAAAAACCCGTGCCGAAATCATCGATCGAGAAACGGATGCCCAGTGCGATCAGCTCGTCCATCTGCGACTGCACGCTGTCTGAACGCTCCAGCAGCAAGCCTTCGGTGATTTCGAAGATCAGGCGGTTGGCCGGGGCACCGCTGCGTTGCAACAGGGCGCGCACCCGCTCCACGAAATCAGGCTGGCGAAACTGCCTGGGGCTCACGTTCACCGACAACGGGAACGCCAGCCCGGCCGCCTGCAACTGCAGCAAGGCCTGCACGGCCTGCTCCAGCACCCATTCACCCAGGGGCACGATCAGGCCCGAGGTCTCGGCCACCGGGATGAACTCCACCGGCGACACCGCTCCTCGCACCGGGTGTTGCCAACGGATCAACAATTCGGCCCCGATCACCACCTGCCCGGTGCTGAACTGGGGTTGCACGTGCAGCGACAGTTGCTGATCCTGCAGCGCGTGCTTGAGGTCTTCTTCGATCAAAAACCGTTTTTCGATCTCGGTCTGCATACCGGGCTCGAACAAGGCCACCCGGTTGGCCCCGGTGGCCTTGGCATGGTTCATGGCGGCGTCAGCCTGGCGCAGCACATCTTCAGCGTCGGGGTAGGCCCCCTGATCCGACCCCTGATCGAGTTGTGGGCACACGGTGACGCCCAGGCTGGCGGTCACGCTGAAGCTCTGGTCTCCCAGCGGCAAGGGTTGCAGCAAGGCCACCCGCAACTGCTCGGCCAGGGCCTGAGCCTGTTGCCACGGAAGCAACGATGCAGAACGCGGCAGATGTGGCAACAGCACCACGAACTCGTCGGCTCCCAGGCGGGCCAGGATGGCGTCCGGGCCCAGCGATTCACTCAACCGCCGCGCCACACTGCGCAACAGCACATCGCCCTGGCCATGGCCTCGCGCATGGTTGAGGCGCTTGAAGCCGTCAAGATCCACATGGATGACGGCACCCGACCCTTCGGGCGGGCAAGCCTGCAGCCACTCGAACAGCTTGGCCACCATCAACGCCCGGTTGGGCAGGCTGGTCAGCGGGTCATAGTAGGCACGCCGGAAGTTGTCCTCATCGGTCAACTTGCGTTCGGTGATGTCGGTGTGGGTCCCGATCATGCGCAAGGGGCAACCCTGGGCATCCCGGGCCACCACCAGACCACGGCTGAGGATCCATTTCCATTGTCCGTCACGGCAACGTGCCCGGTGCTCGCTGCGAAACAAAGGGGCGACACCCTCGAAATGCTGCTGGCGGGCCGCCTGGTGGGCGGCCAGGTCTTCCGGATGCACCCAAGCATCGGGATCATCGCCCGGCAACGCTTCAGCCTCGCCGTAGCCATACAAGGCGCGGTACTGAGGCGAAAAATAGTGTTCGTTGCTTTCGATGTTCCAGTCCCAGACCCCGGCAGCAGCCCCCTCGAGTGCGAATTTCCAGCGTGCCTCGGCCTCGCGCAGTTCCTGCTCGGCACGGCGGCGGTCAGAGATTCGGATGAAAAGCCCGTGCCAGAGCACCGAGCCGTCAGGCTCCATGGTCGGCCTCGACTTGCCCTGAAACCACTCCAGCCGGCCGTCTGGCAGATGGCTGCGGAACTCCATGGACCAGGGCGTCAGCGTCTTTTCGCAAGCCAGCACCGATTGCCTCATCGCTTCGCGGTCATCGACATGCAATTGCTCAAAAAACGGCGCTGCGTCGGCTTTCAAGATCTCCGGCGCCAAGCCGAACAGATCCAGGAACGCATGGCTGGCAAAAGGAAACGACCCGACACCGGGCGAAGACAGGCGAAATTGATAGATCGCCGTCGGCATCCAACGGGCCAACTGGTTCAGCTGTTGTTCACAGGCCGCCCCTAGGCGCTCCTTGTGGCTCAGCCGTTGATGGGTCGCCGCCAGCTCGATCTGGCGACGGCGCAATTCCAGGCGTGCCATGACCAGGTCGGCCAGCAGACGCAGTTGGACCCGATCCGCTTCGAGCCACTGACGTGGCGAAGAGTCCAAAGCACACAGGCTGCCCAGCAGATGGCCTTCATCATTGATCAAAGGCACGCCGGCATAGGCGCGGATCTGGGGCCCGTCCAACACCAGAGGATGCTGGGCAAAACGGGGGTCGATGCTGGCGTCATCCACCGTCAGCATTTGACCTGTGGACAACATTTCGCGGCAAAACGACTGCTCCAGGGGCAATTGTTCCAGCGAAAACCCCACCCGGGACTTGAACCACCAGCGTGGGTCATCCAGAAAGCCCACCAAGGCCGTCGACACCCCCAGCAAACGGGTGGCCAACTGGGTCAATTCGTCAAAAGGGGCCTCGGCTTCGGTGTCGAGCACTTGATAGCGCTGCAAGCTGAGCTTTCGGGCCTGCTCCTGCCCCGGGTTTCCCATCCAGTTCATGAACGTGCGCAGCCCGTCCACCGTAACCGGTTGGCATCGCAGCGCATGGGTATCGGCGTGTGAAAGCACCACCCATGCAGGCGACGTTCACCGGACCCATCCGTGTTTGGAACAGAAAAAAGCATCAAAAAAGGGAGGACAAACAGGTTTTGCCAGGGCACAGACCCAGCAGCGAACCGTGATTCTGGCGACAAAAACGCGTTCAAAGCGCCAAAACGGGCAATTTTTACATTCCAGACCGACGGAAAAGAGCGGAAATCATTTATGACCCGCATTTCAATCACATTTGGGGCCACCCAGTTGTCCCTGACTTCTTCTTTGTATTCAATATATTGAAATAGTAGTAGTAGTAAGGGGCGTCCTAGTCTGTGGATAACTCATCTTTCTCTATCTTTGACAATAACTTGCAGATGATTGAAGCCTGTGCGCAGCTCTGCTCTCAAGGTGTTTCACTTTCATCAACAACTTTGGCTTGATGCGCCAGCCTGTGGACAAGCAGGGGCTTGTTCTGGATTTATCCCCAAACTTGTCCCGTGCAGACCCTCTTTGGAGGGCTCGAACAGCGTTGATCAATAAAACAACAGTCAACCAACGCCGTTGGCTGAAGGGACGCGCGACAGGGTTTTTTTGCCCATCTGCTGTGGCCTGAGCCCTGCTTCAACGATTTTGGAGCGCCTGAGTTGGCGAAAGCTGGCCTGTGATGCAAGGGGTCACCCTGCCGGACCTGGAAAAAAAGAGCTTGTGCAGGGGTTTCTGGTGCTCTGGGCAGCGCACAACCGGGTCATCAAGGCTGTTCAGGTCGGGCGGCCTGTGTGGTCAGGGTGGCCGAAGACCTTTGAACTTGTTTTTCAGACGCCCGATTCGTTGCTCACCACAGCACCCCATTCAAGAAAAACGCGTCTTCCATGGACCCGTGCGGGTGTCCCTGACTTCTTCTTTGTATTTAATTTATTTAAATAGTAGTAGTAATAAGCAAGGTACTTTTCTGTGGATAAGTCACTTTTTTCTATTTAAATCAAATACTTGTCACACTTCAAACCTTGTGGGACGAGGCCTGGGAATTTCGGGCTTGGCCGGGGACAACTGGGATCGCTGCGCGGCGGCTGTGGACAAACCCCGAGTTGTTCTTGCGCTATCCCCAGGGTTTTCCGCGGCATTTTTGACTCGTGGATTTCATAATGCAAAAAACAAACCCCCCAGGACCTGACGGTGCTGGGGGGTTGCGCGTGATCAATCTTGGAAGGGTCTGGCGTCCTGTGTTGTGCTGGCCTCCTTTTCTCAGGCTGGGTGATGGGGGTGGTGCATGCCGTGTTCTGGGCCTGACCTGGGGGCCATCAGGCGCTGGGCTTCGGCATCAAACACTTTTTGCTGTTCGGCATCGAGTGCTGCATAAAGCGACTTGGTCGCCTGGTGCCGCTGGCCCATGCTTTGAGCGCGCTGCTGGTGCAGGGTTTCCAGTCGGTCCAGGCGCTCAGGCGTGCTGAGCTGGGCCAATTCGGCCCGGTCAGGCCGGGTGGGTGGGGAGGCCGGCGGTTTGATCGCGTTGGTGAAGGCTGTCCAGGCGGTTTCCTGATCGGCCCGCAATTTGAGCCGGGCCTTGAGTTCGGCACTGTGGCGTTCGAATCGGGCCAGTCGGCGGGCCGGGTCGGGTCGATGGTGGCCTGAGTCGCTGAACTGCATGCTGCGTGGGGAGGGCGTGTTGGTCACCCCATCCGTGGTGGGGGCCGCCTGGGCCAGACCGATGCAGGCCGTGGCGACCAGCAGGTAGGCAGACCATCCGATCTTGGTCAGTGATTTCATGGCTTTCCTTTCAGGGGAGCTGGCGTGCCGGGGGGCACATCAACAGGGTTCCCAGTCTGCTGGGATGCTGTTTCGCGGCCATGAGTGGGCGGTGAGACTAAGTAAAGCTGCAGGCCCCCGCCAGCCCTCACAATGGAGGGGTGGGGACCTGTCGAAATTCACAGTTCCCGGATGCCTTTTTGATTCAAGGGATTTCAGTGTTCAAGAATTTGATTGTTTACCGCCTGGGTGAAGGCTGGACGGCCTCCATGGAAGAGGTGGAAGCGGCGCTCGACAAGGTGCGCTACGTGGAATGCGGTGCCAGCCAGGAGAAATCCGTCGGCTGGGTCGAACCCCGTGGCGATGCCCACGGCCCCTTGCTGGAGTCGGTGGGCGGGCAGTGGATCCTGAAGTTCATGATCGAGGTGAAAAGCGTGCCCGGCTCGGTGCTCAATCGCAAGGCCAAGGAACGGGCCCAGCAGATCGAGCAGACCACCGGCCGCAAGCCCGGCAAGAAGGAAACCAAGGAACTCAAGGAAGAGATCAAGCACAGCCTGCTGCCGATGGCCTTTTCCAAGCAGGGCTCGGTGTTGGTCTGGATCGATCAGTCGGCGCGCCTGCTGATGATCGAAGCGGGCAGCCAGGGGCGGGCCGATGAGGTGGTGACCGCTCTGGTCAAGTCGCTCGATGGTTTTGCCGTGGCCCTGCTCGACACCCAGATCAGCCCGGTGAGCGCCATGGCCGAGTGGCTGACCACCCAGGAGCCACCGGCGGGCTTTGCCATTGAGCAGGAATGCGAGCTCAAGGCCGGAGATGAATCCAAGTCGGTGGTGCGCTACGCCCGCCACCCGCTCGACAACGACGAGGTCAAGCAACACATCGCCCAGGGCAAGCTGCCCACCCGGCTGGCCTTGAGTTGGGATGACCGGGTCTCCTTCATGCTGACCGAGGGCATGCAGCTCAAGAAAATCAGTTTCCAGGACGTGGTGTTCGAGGGTAAATCGGCCGACGACGGTGGTTTTGACGCCGATGTGGCCATCGCCACCGGTGAATTGGTGCAGATGCTGCCCGACCTGATCAATGCGCTGGGGGGGGAAGCCCAGCGGCCCAGCCTGGCCCCGGCGGAGGCCCAGGCCGCGCAGCCGGTGGCCCCGGGGGCGGCAGCCTCGGCAGACGAGGACGATTCGCCGCCTTTCTGAGTGCGCTGACTTCGGCTGAAATCTGCTGATATTTGCTGACATTTGACTGAAATTTCGCCATGGCCTTGAACCTTGTCTGGGTCGGTCTGTTCGGCACGGCTTTTGCCGCAGCGCTGTGGCGTTGGCTGGTGGGGGGGGATGCCGCGGCCTTTCCGGGCCTGCTCGGGGCGATGTTTGATTCAGCCCGGTCGGGCTTTGAGTTGTCGCTGGGCCTGGCCGGCATCATGACCTTGTGGCTGGGCCTGATGCGTGTCGGCGAAAAGGCCGGCATGGTGGCCAGCCTGGCGCGCTTGGCCAGCCCGGTGCTGCGACGTCTGTTTCCGGAGGTGCCGGCTGGGCATGCGGCGCAAGGGGCGATGACGCTCAATCTGTCGGCCAACCTGCTGGGTCTGGACAACGCCGCCACCCCACTGGGTTTGCAGGCCATGCGGGAGTTGCAGACGCTCAACCCCCAGCCGGAGGTGGCCAGCCATGCGCAGGTGATGTTCGTGGTGCTCAACACCGCCGGCCTGACGCTGATCCCGAGCTCGGTGATTGCCATCCGGCAGAGCGTGGCCTTGAAGCAGGGCCTGCTGTCCTTCAATGCCGCCGATATTTTCTTGCCCACCCTGGTGGTCACCCTCACGTCCTTGCTGGCCGGCGTGCTGGCGGTGGCCGTGGCCCAGCGCATGGCCTGGTGGCGGCCCCGTTTCTGGCTGACCGGGCTGGCGGCGGTGGCTGGCCTGCTGGCGGTGGTGGCCGGCCTGGCCAGCCTGCCAGCCGAGCAGGCTTCTCGCCTCACGGGGGCGGTGGGGGCTTTTCTGATTGTGGCGCTGGTGATGCTGTTCCTTGGGGTGGGCAGCTGGCGCCGGGTACCGGTCTACGAGGCCTTCATCGAAGGCGCTCGCGAAGGCTTCAGCGTGGCGGTGCAGATCGTGCCCTACCTGGTGGCGATGCTGGTCGCGGTGGGGGCGTTCCGTGCGGCTGGCTGCATGGATGCCCTGATGGGCTGGTTGGGCCAGGGCGTGTCGGCCCTGGGTTGGGACACGGCTTTTCTGCCCGCCTTGCCGGTGGGGTTGATGAAGGTGCTTTCAGGTGCCGGGGCGCGTGGGCTGATGGTCGACGTGTTGCAGACCCACGGCGTGGATTCGTTTGTGGGACGCCTGGCCGCCATCATCCAGGGATCGACTGAAACCACGTTCTACGTGCTGGCCGTGTATTTCGGCAGCGTGGGCATCCGCCACACCCGCCATGCCCTGGTGTGTGCCCTGGTGGCCGACGCCGTGGGCCTGTTGGCCGCCATCGGCGTGGCCTATGCGCTGTGGCGCTGAAACCGCTTCAATCCTTGCGCAGGCCGCAGGTGTTCCAGCCCAGCAATTGGTAAGGCGGGCACCAGCCCAGCAGACCGGTGGCCAGCGGCACAACACCGATCCAGCCCCACAGCCCCACGGTGCCCGTGGCTGCCAGGGCCACCAGCACGGCGCCCACGGCAATGCGCAGGATGCGGTCGATACCGCCGACGTTCTTGGTCATGAATAGCTCCAGAAGGGTTGTTGAAGACTGAATTTGATACCCCACGGGGTATCATCGACATGATCTGTGTCAATGTTCTACCGATGGGCACGAGCCCGCACAGGGGTTGGCTTCGGCCTCATGCAGGCCCGCCAGGTCGTCCAGGATCGGGCATTCCGGGCGTTCGTCACCCGAGCAGCACTGCAGCAGGTGTTGCAGCGAGCGTTGCATGGCCTGCATGGCCGCGATGCGGCGCGACAACTCATCCACATGGTGTTGGGCGATGCGTTTGACGCTGGCGCTGGTGCGTTCCTGATTGCCCCACAGGCCCAGCAGTTCGGCGATCTCGGCCATCGAAAAACCCAGCTCGCGGCTGCGCCGGATGAAGCGCAGCCGATGCACATCGGCCTGACCATACAGGCGGTAACCGCTGTCGGTGCGTTGCACGGCAGCGAGCAGGCCCAATGATTCGTAGTGACGGACCATCTTGGCTGACACCCCGGCCAGGCGAGCCGCTTCCCCGATCTGCACGGGCCCGGTGTCTTGGCGGCGCTGTGGGCTCGGTGTCATGCGGCGACGGCGTAGCCTTCCTCGGCGATGGCCGCGGCCAGGGGTTCGCGAGGTTTTTCGCTTTGTACCGTGACCTGACCGCTTGGGCGGTCGATCTGCACCTGGGCCAGAGGGTCGACAGCCTTGACGGCCTGGGTGACGGCGCGTTCGCAATGGCCGCAGGTCATGCCCTGCACTTGAAATTGATGTTCCATGAGCTTTCTCCTGAAGGGGTCTGGATTCAGACCGTGGGGGTGATGATCAAGCTTGCCACCGTGGGAAGGTCAAGCCTTGCGCTGTATTTTCGGGTTTCATTTTTAGGGATCTGGGTTTGACGGTGTTTCCTGCGCCTAAATCGGCCTCTGTCACCTTGTTGCAAAGCTGCCTTGTGTTGCGGGAGAAGAAGCCGTAAAACCCTTTGAGCCGTTGCCTCAATCCGCAATATAGAGATCTTCGACGAGGCATCGAACAACACGCGGCACGTGGCCCCGGCATTCGCCGCGCAGCACGACGACATACCCTGGCAGGTCATTTGCGCGATGACCCATCGCGTCTCGCACGGCTATGACTAGGTGGATTTGGAAATCGTCTGGAAAACGATCCAAGGTGGCCTACCCGCCCGTACGCGTGAGTCAATCAGGTGAGCGTGCCCCCTACCTCGCAATCCCAATAAAGAATGGATGAAACCATGACCATTGACAGACATCCTTCGGTGATGGACAGCACCGTTTTGCTCTATCTGCAGAAGTCAGTGCTGTGTTGGCTGGCAACCATCGACGAAAACGGCTGTCCTAACGTTTCTCCGAAGGAAATTTTCTGTGCATCTGGCAACGGTTTGCTGCTGATTGCGAATATTGCCTCGCCAGGCAGTCTGAGGAATATTCAAACGAACCCACAGGTGTGCGTGAGCTTTGTGGATGTATTCACTCAGAAAGGGTTCAAGATCAAAGGCAAAGCTTCTGCAATACGAATTGGAGACGAAGCCTTCCCGGGCTTTGCCTCTCCCCTCGCCGCTCTTGCTGGGGAACGGTTTTCGTTCATGTCCCTGTTCGTGATTGATGTGCAATCAGTTGAGCCAATTGTTGCGCCAAGCTATCGATTGTTTCCTGATACCCAAGAGGCTTCCCAGATCAACTCTGCGATGCAACGGTATGGCGTTCAACCCATTCCCCTGAACTGAATTCAATAGATGAGTTCCGCTAACTTCCTCAAGGAAGGCCTTTACGCCGTTTGTGAAAGGTCCGGCAACCCCTCGGTTGCTGGTGTCCTAGGTGCGAGATATCTGTGGGAGTGGCATCCGCGTCTTCACGATTGAGCAGCTGTTCATCCTCAACGACTTCAAGCATCTGTTTACGAACGCCTTGACCTAGCTCCTGAACAGCCTAATCCGTGTGATGAACCGGCTGGGGCGCGGCTCCAGCTTAGAGTCGCTGCGAGCCAAGATTCTGTTCACCGAAGGCGCATAAAAGCACGATCTATCTCGACCCCAGTTCGAATTGCGAGGTGAACCTAACCTGGCGATGGTGGATAAAGTTGCGGGTTACGGTACACCAGATGACGCTACGGCTCTAGCTTCCCCTAGTCGCATCGGGAAGCCAGTTCTGATGCCTAGGAAGAGCACCTCGAAGGCTGAACTCCCGCCCGCTCCACCGGAGCCATCGAAGAACTACGGGGCCGACATAAACACATAGGGACTGGAATACAGGCGGCTGTGAATCTTCAAACACAGCCCGATCTGGATATCCAACTTTTTCATTGACCTTGCCATGGTGGGAGGCTTTAGGCTTGCCAACATGACTTCTCCATCTTCGATTGACGCTTCCCCCCGGTCCGAGCCGGCTTCGACCGACGTCTGCACGCTGGACATCGGCATTGGCGGCATGACCTGTGCCTCTTGCGTGAGCCGGGTTGAGCGTGCGCTGCGCAAGGTGCCTGGTGTCCAGCAGGCCACCGTGAACCTGGCCACCGAATCGGCCCGGGTGGTGGTGCAGGCCAGCCCCCAGGCGGAAGCCCTGTTGCGTCGCTCGGTGCGGGACGCCGGTTATGAGCCCCGGGTGGCTGGCCTGGAAGATCCCGCCGAGCTGTCGCCGTGGTCGGGTTTCGGGCCGGTGGCCTTGGGTTTGCTGCTGTCATTGCCCCTGGTGGTGCCCATGTTGGGCGACCTGGCGGGCCGGCACTGGATGCTGCCGGCCTGGTGGCAATGGTTGTTGGCCACGCCGGTGCAGTTCGGTCTTGGCGCCCGTTTCTACAAGGCTGGCTGGCATGCCTTGAAAGCGGGCACGGGCAACATGGACCTGCTGGTGTCGCTGGGCACATCCGCAGGCTATGGCCTGTCGATCTGGCTGTGGCTGAACACGCCGCCCGATCAGATGCCCCACCTGTATTTCGAGGCCTCGGCCGTGGTGATCACCTTGGTTCTGCTGGGCAAGTGGCTGGAGGCCCGCGCCAAACGCCAGACCACCTCAGCGATCCGCGCCTTGCATGCCCTGCGTCCCGATCAGGCCCACTTGTTGACGGCCGAGGGCGAGGTGGACGTGCCCTTGGGTGAGGTGCTGGTAGGCGATCGGCTGGTGGTGCGACCGGGCGAACGCCTGCCCGTGGACGGTCTGGTGCAAGAGGGCGAGTCCCAGGTCGATGAATCCATGCTCACCGGCGAGCCTTTGCCGGTACCCAAGGCGCTGGGCGCAGTCCTGACCGGCGGCTCGATCAATGGCGAAGGCCGATTGCTGATGCAGGTGACGGCCGTGGGTCAGGAGACGGTGCTGGCAGCCATCATCCGGCTGGTGGAGGACGCCCAGGCGGGCAAGCCGCCCATCCAGCGGCTGGCCGACCAGGTGTCTGCCGTGTTTGTGCCGGTGGTGCTGGGCCTGGCCCTGATCACCCTCGGGGCCTGGTGGTGGCATGCCGGGGCCTTGGAGCCGGCGCTGATCCATGCGGTGGCGGTGCTGGTGATTGCCTGCCCCTGTGCGCTGGGCCTGGCCACACCGGCGGCCATCATGGCCGGAACCGGGGTGGCGGCACGCCATGGCATTCTCATCAAGGATGCCCAGGCGCTGGAATTGGCTCGCCGGGTCGACACCGTGGTGTTCGACAAGACCGGCACCCTGACCGTGGGACAGCCGCGCTTGCTGGCGTTCGAGCCCGCACCCGGCCTGGCGCCGTCGCCCTTGTTGCTGGCGGCGGCCAGTCTGCAGGCCGGCAGCGAGCACCCGCTGGCCCGGGCGGTGTTGGCCGAGGCCCAACAGCGTGGGCTGGTGTTGCAGGCGGCCAACGCGGTGCAGGCGGTGGTCGGGCGCGGCAGCCAGGGCGAGGTGGCCGGCCAGGCATGGCTGCTGGGCAGCTTGCGCTGGATGAATGAACTGGGGCTGGCCCCCGGCTGGTTGCCGGCGCCGCTGGCCGCCTTGCAAGCCCAGGGCGCGACGGTGTCGGTGCTGATGCGCCGCCGGCCCGAGGGGCTGGAGGCCTGCGCCTTGTTGGGTTTTGCCGATGAACCCAAACCGGGTGCGGCCCAGGCCCTGTCGGGGCTGCGCGATCGTGGGCTGCGGATCCTGATGCTGTCGGGGGACAACCGGGTCGCGGCGCTGGCCATGGGCCAACGCCTGGGCCTGGGCCCGGACGAGGTGGTGGCCGAGGTGCTGCCGGCCGACAAGGCGGCGCACATCCGCGATCTGAAACAGGCGGGTGCCACGGTGCTGATGGTGGGCGATGGCGTCAACGATGCCCCGGCTCTGGCCGCGGCCGATGTGGGCATGGCCATGGGAACCGGGACTGATGTGGCGATGCACGCTGCCGGCATCACGCTGATGCGTGGCGACGTGGCCCTGGTCGGCCAGGCGCTGGAGGTGTCACGGCGCACGGTGGCCAAGATCTGGCAGAACCTGTTCTGGGCGTTTGCCTACAACGTGGCGGGCCTGCCCCTGGCGGCATTGGGCTTCCTCAGCCCGGTGGTGGCCGGTGCTGCCATGGCCTTGAGCTCGGTCAGCGTGATGACCAATGCCCTGTTGCTCAAGCGCTGGAGACCCTGAAGTCGCTCGGGTTGTTCTGGACCTGTTTCAGACGTAAAAGTCTGGCAAACTGGGGAATTCTTCACACGTTGTGCCCTGTCCAGATTTCACAGGTGAGGCCTGTCATTTCTGAGTGCCACCCGGAGGTTCTTGTATGAATGTGTTTGCGCTGATGCGCTTGTTCACCATCCGCTTCCGGATGATCGGCGCCATTGCGGTGGTCTTGGGACTCTTGAGTCTGTTGGGCGGCGCCGGCATGCTGGGCATGTTCCGCATCCAGACCATGAGTGAGGATTTCATGACCCACTCCTATGCCTCGATGGGCAATCTGGCGGAGTTGCGCGCCGAACTGGGGCAGGCCCGCCGGTTCGAGAAGGACATGATCATCCAGTACGAGAAGCCCGAGCAGGTCAAGCAACTGCGGGCCAAATGGCTGGAGTCGCTGGGCCGGGCTGATCAGATGATCAAGCGCATGGCCAGCAGCGAAACCATGGGCAACAAGCCTGAACTGGAAACCGTGGGCCAGAAGCTGGTGGCCTACCGAGATCAGTTTGCCTCGGTGGCCAATCAACTGGAGTCGGGCGGGTATGAGTCCGCGACCACTGCCAACCGCATGAGCGCTCGCTCGGTGGCCCAGTACGACGAGGCTGAGAAGGCCGTGGCCGCCATCGAAAAGAGCCTGACGGCCCAGGTCAATGAAGCCGTGGCCGATCAGGCCCGGGTGTCCAAGCAGACCCAACTGCTGTTTGCGGCAGCCGTGGTGATCACGGTGATCGTGGTGGTGCCCCTGACCCTGCTGAACATGCACTCGATCTGCCGCCCACTGGAGGTGGCCCGCCAGGCCGCGCAGGCCATTGCCGGGGGCGATCTGTCGCGCCGCATCGAGGCCGAGGGCAAAGACGAGGTGACCGATCTGCTGAACGCCCTGGCCGACATGCAGGCCGGGCTCGGTTCCATGGTGTCGCAGGTGCGTGACGCCAGCGAAAGCATTGCCACTGCCAGCCATGAGATTGCCTCGGGCAACCAGGATCTGTCGGGCCGCACCGAGCAGACGGCATCCAACGTGCAGGCCACGGTGTCGTCCATCAGCAACCTGACGGGCAATGTGCAGCAGACGGCCTCGTCGGCTCAGTTGGCCAACCAGCTCTCGGGTTCGGCTTCTACCGCCGCGGTGCGCGGCGGCTCGGTGGTGCGCCAGGCCATCAGCAGCATGCATGAGATCTCGGCCTCCAGCCGCAAGATCAACGACATCATCGGACTGATCGACACCATCGCCTTCCAGACCAACATCCTGGCCCTGAACGCAGCCGTCGAAGCGGCCCGTGCCGGGGAACAGGGGCGTGGCTTTGCCGTGGTGGCCAGCGAAGTGCGTGGCCTGGCCCAGCGCTCGGCCGAGGCCGCCAGCGAAATCAAGGGCTTGATCAAGAACAGCGTGAGCGCAGTCGATGGCGGCGTGAAGCTGGTCGAAGACGCGGGGTCGGCCATGGACGAGATCGTTTCCGGCGTGCAGCGCGTGAGCGACATCATCGGCGAGATCACGGCCGCGGCCTCCGAGCAGTCCACCGGCATTGGCGATGTGAACCAGTCCGTGAACCAGATCGATCAGATGACCCAGCAGAACGCGGCCCTGGTCGAGCAGTCGGCCGCCGCCGCCGAATCGCTGCGTGAGCAGGCGGATCGCCTGGCCAGCGTGGTGCGCCAGTTCCGCCTGAGCGATCAGCACGCCAGTGCGGTCCAAAGCAGCCGCCGGGGCGGCTACCTGGGTTCGTCGGCTGGCGAACCCCATCTGCTGGGCATGTGAACCCGGCATGAACCGGCCCCGCGCAGGGCCGGTTCGCGGCACTCTTCAAGTCAGGCTGGCAATCAGCACGGCGTTGGTGCCGCCAAAGGCGAATGAATTCGACATCGCGTGGCGCAAGCTAGGCACGGCGCGGGCTGCACCGGTGACCAGGTCCAGTGCAAAGGCCGGGTCAGCCTGGTGGAGGTGGGCGGTGGGAGGCACCTGGCCAGTGGCCAGGGCTTGCAACGCCACCACCAGTTCCATGGCGCCACCGGCCCCCAGCAGATGCCCATGAATGGCCTTGGTGGAACTGACCGCCACCCCTCGTTCCCCGAACACCGTTTGCAGCGATTCGGCCTCGGCACGGTCGCCGGCCTGGGTGGCTGTGCCGTGGGCATTCACGTAGCCAATGTCTTGTGGCTGCAGGCCGGCATCACGCAGGGCGGCCTGCATGGCGCGCACCTGGCCGGCTGCATCGGGCTGGCTGATGTGGCGGGCATCGCTGTTGGTGGCGTAACCTGACAGGCACAGCGTGTGCTGGGCACCCCGGGCCAGGGCATGGGCCGGGCTTTCCAACACCAGGGCCGCAGCGCCTTCGCCCATGGCGAACCCGTGCCGGTCGGCCGAGAAAGGGCGGCAGGCCGAGGCCGCCAGGCTGCCTTCAGGACCGGTCGGGGCCATGACCCGCATGGCTTGCCAACTGGCCAGCACGCCGGGGCTGAGCATGGATTCATGGCCGCCCACCACCGCCACATCGATCCAGCCGCCCCGCAGGGCACGCAGGGCCTCGCCGATGGCCACGGCCGACGAGGCACAGGCACAGGCGTAGGTCAGTGAGGGGCCGCGGATGCCGAGCTGCAGGCTGATCTCGGCCACTGCGGCATTGGGCATGGTGCTCAGCACGGTGGTCGGGCGCAGGCGCTTGTGCTCGCCGTACAAGGTGTGGCAACTGGCGTCGAAGCTGTGTGCACCGGCCATGCCGCTGCCCCAGTACAGGCCGACGCGCTCGGCATCGAGCCCCGCCATGTCCAGCCCGCTGGCGGCCCAGGCCGACTGGGCCGCCGTCAGGGCCATCGAGGTGCCACGGTCGGCCGGCACCCGTGAAGGGGTGCGCACCGCACCGTCGTTGAAATCGCAGCGGGCCAGAGGCAGGATCACCGGGTCGATGCCCGGCAGGTCGAGCAGCCAGGGGCCGACCGCGGATTCACCGGCCATCACCTTGGCCTGGAAGGCTTCCGGGGTGTGGCCCAGGGGGCTGATCAGGCCCAGGCCCGCTACCCCGATGCGGGCTGCGGTGCTGCTCATGCGCCTGCAGGTTTAGGGCTGGTGCCCAGGTGTTCGCGGATCACGCCGGCCAGGTGCTGCAGGGTGATGCCACCCTGGCGCGGGTCCAGGCGTTCTTCGGGAATGCGAAGCTGAAATGCGTCTTCAATGGCGAAGACGAATTCCATCAGGGCCAGCGAGTCCAGACCCAGGTCCTCGAGGGCCGCGTCGGGCTTGACCCGTTCGGCTTCGATGTGGAACTTGTCCACCAGGATCTGGGCAATGGTCTGGTCGATATCGGGAGTCATGTTGGAGGCGGCTGGCAGCTCAGATCGGGGGCACAGGAGAGCTCGCGGGCAGCGAGCGCACGAAATCGACGGTTTCGCGAACAACTTGCTGCCGATCATTGTCGATACTGATCATGTGAAAGCTGTTTCTGACGGTAACCGTCTTGAGTGAGACAGGCGCGGATGATAGTCCAACTGCCAGCAGACGCAGATTGTCCGGGCTGGCAACCTCGTCTTCTTCGGCATGCAAAGCCAGGATGTGGGGGCAGATGACCTGGCCCAGATGTCGTCGCAGGCGGCGCAGCAGCCGGTCGTTTTCGCGCAGGTAGCTCACGCCCAGGGTGGCACTGCCCGCACGTGACACCCGCCGGTTCTCCAGCTCGCGCGCGATCCAGGCCCGGATGCGCTCGTTCTTGACACCATAGGGGGGCTTTTCCTTGTACTGCCACAGCCGCCCGATCGGGGTGTACAGCGCCAGCGGCAACAGAAAATGCCAGGGTGGAATGGCCCAGCCGTCGTAGCGCAGGGTGGTGGACATCAGCACCAGGCCGTCCACCGGGGTGGCCGGGTCCATGGCGGCACTCAGGGCCAGGCCGGCCCCGGCCGAGATGCCGACCAGCACCACGCGCTGGTGGCTTTCGCGCTGATGGCGCACGCAGGCGTGCACGGCCCGGACCCAGTGCTCAAAGCGCTGGGCCGGTGCCTCGGGGTGCTCGGCATCGAAGGAATAGCCTGCGATCTGCAAGGGAACCACACTGCAGCCCAACTGACGCAAGGGGCCGTTCACGCTCAGCAACTCGTCGGGTGTGCTGCACAGGCCGTGCAGCAACACCACGGCCGTACTGGGCAGGGCAGCCTGGGTCATGGCCTTCAGGAGGCACCTTCGCTGGTCTTGGCGTTCTTGGCCCGCGAGAACCACGACACGTACAGCGAGGGCAGCACGACCAGGGTGAGCAGGGTGGCCGTGACCAGGCCGCCGATGACCACGATGGCCAGCGGGCGCTGGGTTTCGGAGCCGATCTCACGCGACAGTGCCATGGGCAGCAGGCCCAGGGCGGCCAGCATGGCCGTCATGAGCACGGTGCGCAGGCGTTGCATGGAACCGATGCGGGCCGCTTCGTACACCGTGTGGCCGGCCTTGCGCAACTGCTGGAACACCGAGAGCATCACCACCCCGTTGAGCACGGCCTGGCCGCTCAGGGCAATGAAGCCGATGGCCGCTGACACCGACAACGGGATGCCGAAGATCCAAAGTGCCACAAACCCGCCCACCAGGGCCAAAGGCACGTTGAGCAGGATCAGCGAGGCCATCTTGAAGGACTTGAAGGCATCGAACAGCAGCACAAAGATCAGCAGCAGCGAAATCGGTACCACCACGGACAGGCGCTTCATGGCGCGTTCCTGGTTTTCGAACTCACCCGACCAGTTCACCACATAGCCGGCCGGGATGTCGATCTTGGCGACCCGGGCCTTCATGTCGGCCACCACCGAGCCCATGTCGCGGTCCTTGATGAAGATGCCGATGGCGGTGGTGCGCCGGCCGGCCTCACGGGCGATGTTCATGGCGCCGCTGGTTTCGGTGATGTGCGTCACCGCACCCAGTTGCACATAGCCACCGTCGGCCGTGGGGATGGGGGTGCGTTCCAGCTTGGCCACCAGGCGGTCTTCGGCGGGCAGGCGCACGGCCACGGCAAACTTGCGCTCGCCTTCCCACAGGCTGGTGGCGGCCTTGCCGGCCAGGGCGGCCTCGATCACGTCCTGGATGTCGCCCACGTTGAGGCCGTAGCGGGCGGCCCGGTCGCGGTCGATGTCGATCAACAACTGCGGCACCTGGCCGTCGCGGTCGATCTCGGCCCGCGACACCCCCTGCACCTGCTTGACCTCACGCGTGATGGCTTCGGTGATGCGGCGCATCTCGGCCAGGTCGTCACCCGCGAGCTTGATCACGATCTGCCCCTTGATCTGGGAGATCGATTCGAGCACGTTGTCGCGGATCGGCTGCGAGAAGGCCGGGTCGATGCTGGGGATGGCCGACAGGGCGTGGTCCATCTCGTCAATGATCTTGTCGTGCGTCATGCCGGCACGCCATTCGTGCTCGGGCTTCAAGTCCACAAAGATCTCGGCCATGCTGATGGTCTTGGGGTCGGTGCCGTCTTCGGGCTGGCCGGCCTTGGACACGGTGGTGCGCACCTCGGGCACGGTCAGCAAGGCCTTGCGTGCCATGCGCAGGATGCGGGCCGCCTCTTCGGTCGACACGTTGGGTGACAGTGCGAAGTTGATCCAGGTGGTGCCTTCGTTCAACTCAGGCAGGAACTCCGAGCCCAGGCGCGAGGCCACCACGCCCGACATGGCGAAGGCCGCCACGGCAATGCCCAGCACCTTGCGGCGGTGGTTCAGCGCCCAGCCCAGCACGGGCTCATACAAGCCCTTGGCGGCGGTCACCACGCGGTTGTCGTGGTGGGGCAGTTTGCGGCGCAGCATCCAGTAGGCCAGCAGCGGCACCAGGGTGAGCGAGAACACCAGCGAGCCGATCAGGGCCGTGGTCACCGACAAGGCCATGGGCTGGAAGATGCGGCCTTCGTGGCGCTGCAGCGCAAAGATGGGGATGTGCGCGGCAATGATGATCAGCATCGAGAACAGCGTGGGGCGGCCCACTTCGTTGGCCGCGTCGATGATGGTCTGCTTGCGCTCCGAATCGGGCATGTCCTCGCGGTTCTGCGCCAGCCGGTGCAGGATGTTCTCGATCACGATGACGGCGCCGTCGACGATGATGCCGAAGTCCATGGCCCCCAGGCTCAGCAGGTTGGCCGGCACGCCCATGATCTTCAGGCCCATGAAGGTGGCCAACAGGGCCAGCGGGATCACCACCACCACGGCCAGGCTGGCGCGCAGGTTGGACAGGAAGATGTAGAGCACCAGCGACACCAGCACCGCGCCCTCGACCAGGTTGCGGAACACCGTGGTGAGGGTCTTGTCCATCAGCCAGGTGCGGTCGTAGAAGGGCTCGATCTTCACGCCCGGGGGCAGACCTCGCTCATTGAGCTCGGCGATCTTGTCTTTCACACCCTTGAGCACCACGCTCGGGTTCTCGCCCTTGCGCATGATCACGATGCCGGTCACCACGTCGTCGTCCAGGTCCTGGCCGACCACGCCCAGACGGGGCACGGCGCCGATCTTCACTTGCGCGATGTCGCGGATCAGGATCGGGGTGCCGTTGCGTGCGGCCACCACGATGCGGCCGATGTCTTCCGACGACTTGAGCAGGCCCAGGCCGCGGATGGTGTACTGCTGAGCCCCCTGGGCCACATAGCTGCCGCCCGCGTTCGAGTTGCCACGCCCCAGGGCATCGAGCAGGTTCTGGAAGTTGAGGCGGTAGGCGCGCAGCTTGTCCAGGTCGGGTTGCACCTCGTACTGCTTGATCGAGCCGCCCATCGCCACCACATCGGCCACGCCGGGCACCTGGCGCAGCGCACGTTCGGCCACCCAGTCTTCCAGGGTGCGCAGGTCGGTGGTGCTCAGCCCGTCGCCGCGCAGGCGATAGCGCATGATTTCACCCACGGGGGTGGCGTTGGGCGCGATCTCGGCCTCGACGCCGGCGGGCAGGTCCACGCCGCGCAGGCGCTCACTGACCTGCTGGCGCACCAGGTTCACATCGGCCTTGTCGTCGTAGGTGACGACCATGAAGCTCAGCCCGAACTGGGTGTGCGAGAAGACACGGATCGAATTCGGCAGCCCCGACAGGGCCACCTCGATCGGCAGCGTGACCTGCTTTTCCACCTCTTCGGCGGCCCGCCCCGGGAACAGCGTGATCACCGTGACCTGGGTGTCGGTGACGTCGGGAAAGGCCTCGACCGACAGGTTCTTGAAGGCGATCACCCCGGCCAGGGCAAACAGCAGGGTGCCCAGGACGATGAACAGCGGTTGGTAGAGCGCGTACTGGATCAGGCGTCTCATGGGGCGTTCCCTTTGCCGGTGCTCTCTTTGCCTTCAGTGGCGGGGGCGCTCTTCGGGCTGTCGCTGCGGCCGATCGAGTCTTCCTGGGCCACGTGGAACTGGCGTGCCAGCAGCAGGGCGTTGTCCGACACCACCAACTCGCCGGCCTGCAGGCCCTTGCTCACCACGACCTCTTTGGGCCCCTGGTGCACCAGGGTGACGTCACGCGGCTCGAACACCCCGGGTTGGGTCTGCACGAACACCGCATGGTGGGTGCCATTGAGGGTGATGGCGGCCGCGGGTACGACCACACCGCTGCTGAAGGTCTGGTGCACGCGGGCGGTGGCCAGCATCTCGGCTTTCAGGCGCCGGTCGGCATTGGCCACCAGGCCACGGACCTTGATGGTGCGGGTGCTGGGGTCGATGAAATCGGACGCTGCCAGCACCTTGCCCTGGAACAGGGTGCCTGGGTAGGCCGCCACTTCCAGCTCGAAGCTGGCACCGGGCTTGAGGATGCCGGTGTCGATCTCGCGGGCATCGATCTGCACCCACAGCGAGGCTGGGTCGCTGACCACGAACAGGGCCGGTACGCCGGGCCCCGATTGGTCGGGCCGCAGTTCCTGGCCGGGGTTGAGGTTGCGCTCCACCACCACACCGGCGATGCCGCTGCTCAGGCTGAGCTGCTGGTTGACCTGGGCCGAGCCGCCATACAGGGCGGTGCGGGCCTGGGCGCGGGCCACTTCGGCCTGGGCGCGCGAGGCGTCAGCCTCGCTTTGCTCCAGATCCTTGCGCGCAATGATGCCGGCGGCAAACAGTTCGCGCTGGCGCTGCACGGCCTGGTTCATCAGGCGGGCATCGACCTGGGCGCGCGCGGTGTCGGCCTGGGCCTGGCCGAAATCGGGCGAAGCCAGATGGGCCAGGGCCGAGCCGGGCTGCACGCGTTGGCCCACGTCGGCATCGATGCGGGTGACCCGGCCGGCAAAGGCGGGGTAGATGCGCTGGGTGCGTTCTTCATTCCAGACCATGCGCGCGGGCAGTTCGACCGTGATGTCCTGGGCGGGCCGGGCGGCCTGGGTGGGCAGCAGGGCCAGTTGGAGGTGACCGGCCGGAAAGCGCAACTGCTGGCCCTGCACGATGGGGGTGGCGGGTTGCGGGGCGGCATTGGGCGTGGGGGCTGGGCCGCAGGCCGACAGCAGCGCGCTGGTCAGAACAGCGAGGGTGCAGAGGCGATGGAGTGGGAGCTTGCGCATGGGGTAGGCAGAAGTGGGTTGGGGCGCCGTGAAAGGGGGCCGTGTGAATCAGGGGTTGGCCAGCAGGCGCTGGGGTTGGGTGCGCAACAGCCACAGGCCTTGGGCACGGGCGTGCTCGGCGCGCGCGTTGACGGCTTCGATCAGGGTGGCACGCAGCGTCCGGCGAGCATCGAGCAGATCCACCAGCGGGATGGCACCTTTGCTGTAGGCCAGCTCGGCGCCGGCCGCCACCTGGCGCGCGCGCGGCAGGATCTCGGTCTCGTAGCTGCGGGCCTGGGCCAGGGTGCCCAGCAGGCTTTGCTGCAGGCTTTGCAGCTCCAGCAAGGCGTTCAGGCGCACGCGTTCGAGCAGGGTGCGGGCCTGGTTCAGGCCCGCCAGGGCGCGGGCGATCTCGCCCTGGTAGGCGTAGTGGGTCTGCAGCGGCATCTGCAGGCGCAGCTCCAGCAGGCGGGTCGAGGTGCCGGGGTAGTGGTCCAGCGAGGCCCCCACGGTGATGTCGCTGCGGGTCAGTGCCTGGGCGTTGTCCAGCGCGGACTGCGCGGCATCCACGCGGGCCTGGGCGGCGCGCACATCGGCGCGGGCATCGACCACGGCCGCCAGGTCGGTGCCGGTGTCCGGTGGGGTCAGGGCCGGCCAGTCGGGGGCTACTTCCAGCGCGGTGGCCGTGCTGCGGCCCAGCACCTGGCTCAGGGCCGCGCCGGCACGTTGGCGCTCCAGCTCGGCCAGGCGCACATCACCCTGGGCGCGCTGGGCCTCGATCTCGGTGCGGGCGGCATCCTGGGCTGCCAGGTCGCCGGCGCGCACGCGCTGGGCCGCGGTGCCGGCCAGCTGGCTGGCGCTCTGGCTGATGGCGCGCACTTCGGCCAGCCGCTCCTGGGCCGCCAACAGATCGTAGAAGCCAGTCAGCCCGGCTTGCAGTTGCAGCACCCGGGTGTCGTCCACATCGGCCTGGGCCGCATCCGCCGCACGTTGCGCCGACAGCGTGCGCAAGGCCCGCTTGTTGCCGCGTTCCCAGGTCCAGTCCAGGCCGACGCTTTTGTCGATGCGCTTCTCATTGAGCACGCTGCCGCTGCCCAACCCATGCTGCAGGTCCATCTGGCTGGCCTTGGTGGTCAGCACCGGCAGCGGGGCGTGGTCGGCGCTGACGATGTCGGCCCGCGCCGCCGCTGCCAGCTCGTTGGAGAACTGCACGTCAAGGTTGTTGCGGGCCCCCTGCAACACCTGCTCCAGGCGCAGCACGGAGGGGGTGGGCGCGGCCGTCTGGGCCAGCGCGGCCGTGACGCAGGCACAGGCCAGCGTCACGGCCATGGAAATCTGTCGGATGCTCATCGTTACAGCTTATGCCTCATGGTCCCTGACCTGAACCTGACCAGGACCTGACTTTTGGGTGTTTTCCCCAGGTTCACGGAGCGCCAATGGCCTTGGGCAGACCGGTCAACCGGGGGGACGGCGTTTGCCTCGTGCCGCCGAACACCTTGGCGCAGGCAAGGTGGGCGAATCGGGGTAGGCTTGCATCCTGCCATTCAGGAATGACAAGCATGCGAATTCTGGTGATTGAAGACGACGCCGTGCTCCGGGACGTGATGGTGCGCAGCCTGAGTGAGGCGGGCCACCGGGTGGATGAGGCCGCCACACTGGGTGAGGCCGACCATTTCTGGCGCATCCAGCTGTTTGATGCGGTGCTGCTCGATCTGAACCTGCCCGTGGGCCAGGTGGGCCAGGGCCTGGGCAGCGGCCTGACCCTGCTGCGGGCCGCCCGGGCCCGCGGGGACCAGGTGCCGGTGCTGGTGCTGACGGCCCGCGACCGCACCGAGGAGCGCATCGCCGGCCTGGATGCCGGGGCCGACGACTACCTGGGCAAGCCCTTTGACCTGGCCGAGGTCGAGGCCCGCTTGCGGGCCCTGGTGCGGCGCAGCCAGGGCACCCAGGACATCACCACCGTGGGCACCCTGACGCTGGACCGCAAGGCGCGCCGCCTGAGCCTGCAGGGCGACTGGTTCGAGCTGCCCGCGCGCGAGTTCGAGGTGCTGTGGGAGCTGATGACCCCACCGGGCCGGGTGGTCAGCAAACGCACCCTGGCTGACAAGCTGTCGGGCTTTGACGAAGCCCTGGCCGACAACGCCCTGGAGGCCTTCATCTCGCGGCTGCGCAAAAAGCTGGTGGGCAGCGGTGCCAGCATCCGCACCCTGCGCGGCCTGGGCTACCTGCTGGAGGCCGAGGCATGACGGGCGCCGCCGGGGCGGCCACCCTGGCCCTGCCTTCTCTGCGCTCGCGGCTGCTGCGCCATGTGTTGCTGCCCCTGGGCCTGACCTGGCTGGCCGGGGCCGTGGTCTCGATCTCGCTGGCGCGCCATTTCACCCAGGCGGCCTACGACCGGTCTTTGCTGGATGACGCGTATTCGGTGGCCAGCAATGTGCGCGCCAACGATGCCGGTCTGGAGCTGATGCTGTCTTCGCGCGAGGTGCGGGCGGTGCTGTTCGACCAGGTTGAGAGCGTGTACTTTGCGGTACGCCGGCCCGACGGCAGCCTGCTGGCCGGGCACTCGGGGCTCAACATGCCGCCGATCTCCGACACCGACGAAGCCGTGTATGGCTTTGCCGACATCTACTACCAGGGCAAGCCGCTGCGGGCGGTGCGCCTGCGCCGATCCGAGCCGCTGGCCTTCGAGGTCATCATGGCCCAGACCACGCAGAGCCGCAGCGCACTGCTGCGCAACCTGCTGCTGTACTCGGTGATCCCTGAGGTGCTGCTGTTGGTGCTGCTGGCGGCCTGGCTGGGGCGCGCCATCCGCACCGAGTTGCAGCCCCTGGCCCGCCTGCAGCAGGCCCTGGGCCAGCGCAACGCCCAGGACCTGACGCCTTTGCAGGTGCAGGCCAACACCCGCGACGTGCACCTGCTGGAGGATTCGCTCAATGCCCTGCTGGCCCGGGTGGCCCGCGGCGTGCAGGCCCAGCGTGAGTTTGCCGGCAACGTGGCGCATGAGCTGCGCACCCCGCTGGCCGGCATCCGGGCTCTGGCCGAATATGGCCTGGCCCAGCGCGAGCCCGAGGCCTGGCGCATGCAGTTGCAGCGCATCGTGGGCAGCGAGGCGCGTGCCAGCCACCTGGTCGATCAATTGCTGGCCCTGGCCCTGGCCGACGAGGCCCGCACCCAGATGCAGGCCGTGCCGGTGGCCCTCGATGAGCTGGTACGCGATGCGGTGTTGCGCCTGCTGCCGCGTGCCGATGCCGCCGGCATCGACCTGGGCGGGCGCGGGCTGGATGAGCCGCTGCGCGTGATGGGCCACCCTACGCTGCTGGAAGGCATTCTCAACAACCTGCTGGACAACGCCCTGCGCTATGGGCGACCGGCCTCGGGCGAGGGTGGCAGCATCACCGTCGAGTTGCAGCGCCAGGCCGACGGGGTGCACCTGTCGGTGATCGACAACGGCCCCGGCATCCCGGGGGCCGAGCGCGAACGGATCCTGCAGCGTTGGGTGCAGGGCGAGGAGCGCGAATGGATGGGCGAAGGCGTGGGCCTGGGCATGGCCATCGTGTCGCGCTATGCGCAGTTGCTGGGCGCGCGCTTCGAGCTGGGCCGGGGCCCGGACGGGCAAGGCCTGAAGGCGGGCATCGTGCTGCCCCCGGAACTGTTGATCGAGCCTGGCGCCTCGCTTTGAGGCGCGGCACTTGATCTGGGTCAGGGACTTGCGCCGGGCGGCGTGGCACGCTCGTGCTCTTCTCACAGACACCCCGGGGCACACCATGGCACAAGAATGCATCAAGGTCATCCAGGAAGAACACACGGCGCTGGCGGCCATGCTGCGCTCCATGCTGATGATGCTCGACCGGGGGCCGGGTGACGAGCCAGAAAGCTTCTTTGACGTCATGCGGGCGATGCTGTTCTACATCGATGAATTCCCCGAACGCCTGCACCACCCGAAAGAGTCGGACCTGCTGTTTCCGCGGGTGGCGCGGCATTCGCCGCATGTGATGACGGTGGTCGAGCAACTGGAGCGCGACCACATGAAGGGCGAGACCGCGGTGCGCGAGCTGCAGCACCTGCTGCTGGCCTGGGAGCTGATGGGCGACGGCCGCCGCAAGCGCTTCGAAGATGAGTTGCGCCGCTACATCGATTTTTACCTCGATCACATGCGGCTTGAAGAGACCGTGATCATTCCCGAAGCCCGCAAGGTGCTCGACGAGGGCGACTGGAAGGCCCTGGACGAGGCCTTCCTGAGCAATGCCGACCCGCTGGTCAACCCCAGCCTTCGCGACCCGGCCTACGACCGACTGTTCACCCGCATCGTGATGCGGGCGCCCAGCCCGGTGGGCCTGGGCTGAACGCCCGGTCAGGGCCTGTCCACAAGCCCTGACTCAACCGCCGTGCCCGGGCGGCGTCCACATCTGGTGGGCGTCCAGCAGCAGGCGGCTCTGGCTTTCCAGGATGTCCAGTCGGGCCGCGTCGGCATTCAGCCGGGCCTCCAGGGCCAGCCGGCGGGCCTGCAGGGCGTCGCCCAGCGGCAATTCACCCAGGCTGTAGGCCCGCCCGGCCAGGCGGGCGCTCTGGTCCATGCGTTGCCAGGCGGCCTCCAGTGCCTGCCAGCTGGCTTCACCTTCCACCGCATTGATGGCCACGCGCCAGGCTTCCGAGCCCACGCGCTGGCGCACCTCGTCCACCTTCTGGCGGGCCATCTCGGCCAGGGCCAGGGCGGTCTGCTCGTCGGCCCGGCGCCCGGCGCCGCCCCAGGGCAGCGACACATACACGCCCAGCACCTGCTCCTGGCCGCCGCGCTCGCGCGAGGCGCGCACGCCCAGCACCGGGTCGCCCTGCCGGTCCAGCCCGGCCCGGCGGGCCACCAGTTCGGCGTGGCGCGCCTGGGCTTCGGCCAGTTCCAGCTCGTGGTTGTCGGAGAGCACCCGCTCTACCCACTGCTGGGCGGTCTCAGCCAGCCCGGCAGGCGCGGGCAGACCGCTGGAGGTCGGCTCCAGCCCGGCTTGCACATCGGGGTAGCGCAAGCGCAGGTCGGCTTGAAGGGCGCGCAGCCGGGTGCCCGATTGCTGGGCTGCGGCCTGGGCCCGGCCCACATCGGCCTCGGCCTGCAGCAGCTCCAGCCGGGCGGCCTCGCCCGCTTGCAGGCGCCGCTGTGCCACCAAGCGTTGTTGCTCGGCCAGGGCCACCTGCTCGCGCAGGACCTGCAGGGTGCGGGCTTCGCGCAGCGCGTCGAACCAGGCCTTGAGCAGGGCGCGGGCAGATTCGTGCCAGGTGTCTTCAAACGCCAGCATCCCGACCTCGGCCTCATTGCGGCCCAGGGCCTGATCGGCATCGAGTTTGGCCGGTAGGCGCAGGCCGCGTTCCAGGGCCAGTTCGGTTTCGCGGTAGCGCGGCCCAGGCATTTCACGGCGTTGCTGCACGCCGGCCTTGAACGTCCACTCGTGCGGGCCGGCGTTCAGCCGGGCCTGCCGCCCGGCGGCGGCATCGACGTTGGCGCGCGCCGCCTGCACCATGGGCTGGCGCAGCAGCATGGCGCGCACGCGCTCTTCGGGGGGCAGCACGTTCTGCAGTCGGCCAGCCCAGGGCAGGGGCACCCGCTCCAGCGTGGCGGCGGGGTCGGTGTGGGCCGGGCCTGGCGGCGTGTCGGCGAAGGCCGGCAGGCTCAGTGCGGTACACAGGGCCAGCACCAGCAGGCGTGGGGGGCTGATGGATGCGCGTGTCATGCCAGCCTCCCGTGTTGCAACAGCGGTGCAGTCCACCAACTGATGTCGGGGTGGGGCACGCTGGCCTGCAAGGCCTGGATCAGGGCCGGCACCGTGCTCGCGGCCAGCACGGTCAGCACCAGGGTGCGCCGGGCCCGGCCCTTCACCTGCTCCATGGCACTGGGCAGGTCCACGCCGGCGCCCAGGCTGTGGCCTTGCAGCACGGTGTAGGGGCCGGGGTGTTCGGGCAGGGCCTGCAAGGCGTCGAGCAGGGTTTCCTCCAGGGCCTGGGGCAGCGACAGCGTCAGCAGGCACATCGGCACGGAAGAGGGTGCTGTCAGCAGGGGGGCAGAAAGGGTTTCAGGGCTCATGCGGGGGCCTGGCGCGAGGGCCGGTGAAAGTGACGGTACAGCAGTGGCAGCAGGAACAGGGTCAGCACCGTGGCGCTGAACAGCCCGCCCATGACCACGATGGCCAGGGGGCGCTGGATCTCCGAGCCCGGTCCGGTGGCCAGCAGCAGGGGCACCAGGCCCAGGCCGGTGATGCTGGCGGTCATGAGCACGGGGCGCAGGCGGCGCAGGCAACCCTGGCGCACCACCTCGTCGATCGGCAGGTGGCGTTCGGCGAGCTGGTTGAAGCAGGTCACCAGCACCAGGCCGTTGAGCACGGCAATGCCCATCAGCGCGATGAAGCCCACCGAGGCCGGCACCGAAAGATACTCACCGGTAGCGCCGAGGGCATACACACCACCGACCAGGGCAAAGGGGATGTTGGCAAACACCAGCAGGGCCTGGCGCAATTGGCCCAGGGTGGCGAACAGCACCAGCAGGATCAGGGCCAGGGCCACCGGCACCACCACGCTCAGGCGGGCCGCCGCGCGTTGCTGGTTCTCGAACTGGCCACCCCAGGCCAGCAGGTAGCCGGGGGGCAGCTTGACCTCGCGTGCCACCGCGGCCTTGGCGTCGTCCACAAAGCCGACCAGATCACGGTCACGCACATTGGCGCGCACCACGGACATGCGCATGGATTTTTCGCGGTCGATCTTCACCGGGCCATCCACCACGCGGATGTCGGCCACCTGGCTCAGGGGCACCGAGGCGCCGTCGGGCAGGGGCAGGCGCAGCTGGGCAAACTGCTCGGGGGCCATGCGCAGCGCATCGCTGCCGCGGATCATCAACGGCACGCGCCGGATGCCCTGCACCACGGTGCCGCTGCGCCGACCTTCGAGCAGGGCGCGCAGATCGTTCTGCACCTGCTCGACGGACAGGCCCAGGCGGCCCACGGCGGCCCGGTCGATGGCCACGCTGAGGTACTGCACGCCCTCGTTCTGCGCGGTGATCACGTCTTCGCTGCCGGGCACGCCCTGCACCACCTGCACCACCTGCGTGGCCAGGCGGGCCAGCTCCTGTGGGTCGGGGCCGAACACCTTGATGGCCAGATCACCGCGCACACCTGACAGCATCTCGGAGGTGCGCATCTCGATGGGCTGGGTGAAGCTGAGGTTGATGCCGGGCACCGGAGCCACCGCTTCGCGCAGGGCATCGATCAGCGCGTCCTTGCTGGCAAAGCGCCAGCTGTCGCGGGGCTTGAGCACCAGGAAGGTGTCGGTGTCGTTGAAGCCCATGGGGTCCAGGCCCAGTTCGTCGGCACCCACCCGGGCCACGATGCCCGAGACCTCGGGCACGGCCTTCAGGACGCGGCGCTGCAGCTCCAGGTCGGTGGCACTCGACGAGTCCAGCGAGATCGACGGCAGCTTTTCGATCTGCAGGATCACGTCACCCTCATCGAGCGAAGGCATGAACGATTTGCCCAGCAGCGGAAACACCGCCAGCGCGCCAGCCAGGGCCAGCACCGAGCCCAGCACCACGCTCTTGCCGTGGCCCAGTGCCCAGTCGAGCATCGGGGTGTAGAGCGCCTCCAGTCGCCGCACCAGCCAGGGGGCCTGGTGGGGTTTGTGCCCGGGCTGGGGCAGGCGCAGCAGCCACGAGGCCAGTGCCGGGATCACGGTCAGCGACAGCAGCAGGGAGGCCCCCAGCGCGAACACGATGGTCAGGGCCACAGGGCTGAACAGCTTGCCCTCCAGGCCCTGCAGCGTGAGCAGGGGCAGGAACACGATCATGATGATGGCCACGCCCGCGCCCACCGGCTGCGCGACCTCGACGGTGGCACGGTAGACATGGTGCCGGTTGGGCAGGGCCAGGGCCGGCCCATGCAGGCTGCTCTGGCGAGCCTCGATGTTCTCGACCACCACCACCGCGGCATCCACCAGCATGCCGATGGCGATCGCCAGGCCGCCCAGCGACATCAGGTTGGCCGACAGGCCCCACTGCTGCATCAGCACAAAGGTGGCCAGGGCCGACAGCGGCAGGATCAGGGCCACCACCAGCGCGGCGCGCAGGTTGCCCAGGAACAGCAGCAGCAGGATCAGCACCAGCACGATGGCTTCGCCCAGGGCCTTGGTGACGGTGCCCACGGCACGATCGACCAGTTGGCCACGGTCGTAGAAGGGCACGATGGTGATGCCCGGTGGCAGGGTGGGGCCCAGGGCATCCAGGGTGGCGCGCACCTCGCGCACCAGCTGGCGGGCATTGGCGCCGCGCAGGCCCAGCACCAGGCCCTGCACGGTTTCGCCGGTGCCGTTGCGTGTCACGGCACCGTAGCGGGCCAGCTCGCCCAGGCGCACGGTGGCCAGGTCGCCGACGCGCACCGACTGGCCGTCACGCGCCGTGATGGCGATGGCGCGCACATCGTCCAGGCTGCGGATGCTGCCCTCGCTGCGCACCAGCAGTGATTCTTCGCCGGCCTGCAGGCGGCCCGCGCCGTCGTTGCGGTTGTTGCCCTCCAGGGCGGTTTGCAACTGGCTCAGCGCGATGTGGCGGGCCGACAGGGCCGCCATGTCGGGCACCACCTCGAAGGTCTGCACCATGCCGCCCAGCGAGTTGACATCGGCCACGCCGTTGATGCCACGCAGGCGTGGGCGGATCAGGGTGTCCAGCACGATGCGGCGCTCGGCCAGGCTGGCCTCGCCCTCCAGCGTGAACATGAACATCTCGCCCAGCGGGGTGGTGATGGGGGCCAGTCCGCCACCGATGCCCGGGGGCAGTTCGCCCATCACGCCGTTCAGCCGTTCACTGACCTGCTGGCGCGCCCAGTAGATGTCGGTGCCATCGGCAAAGTCGAGGGTGATGTCGGCAATCGCGTACTTGCTGCTGGAGCGCAGCATGACTTGCTTGGGAATGCCCAGCAGCTCTTGTTCGAGCGGGGCCACGATGCGGGACTCGACCTCGGCCGGCGTCATGCCGGGGGCTTTCAGGATGATCTTGACCTGGGTGCTCGACACATCCGGAAAGGCGTCGATCGGCAGGTCACGCAGGGCCAGCAGGCCGGCGCCGATCAGGCCCAGGGTCAGTACCAGGGTGAACAGGCGCTGCGACAGCGCCAGGGCAATCAGACGGGCCAGCATCATTTGGCCTTGGTCGGGGTGGTGGGCGCTTCTGCCGGTGCACCTTCAAGGCCCAGCCCCTGCCACAGGCCCTTCAGGGCTGCGGTGCCTTGCACCACCACTTCGTCGCCGGCCTTCAGGCCGCTGAGCACGGTGATCTGCGTGCCCCCGGCAGCGCCGGTGCGCACGGCCACGGGTTCGTAGCCCTGGGCCCGTTTCACGAACACATGGGGCTGGCCTTCATGCTGCACCAGGGCGGCGGTGGGCACGCTGATGGCGCCGCTGGCCGGCAGCGTCGCAGCCGCGTGCAGTTGCACGAACTGGTTCACGCGCAGGCAGTTCTCGCTGCCGCTGAAATCGGCACGCAACAGTGCGGCCTGACTGGCGCTGCTGACCTGGGGCGTGATGGCGGCCAGGCGGGCCGGGGTCTTGCAGCCGTCGACCTTCAGGGCGTCACCCACCTTGAGCCAGCCCAGTTGCTGCTGGCTGGCCTGCACCTCGATGCTGAGCAGGCCGGCGCGCGCGAGCTTGGCCACCGGCATGCCGGCGTCCAGGCGCTGGCCCGGGGTGGCCGAGAGTTCCAGCACGGTACCGCTGGCGGGGGCCACCAGGGTGAGGCTGGCGTCGAGTGCCGGGTGTTTGAGTTGCTGGGCCGACACGCCGGCCAGGCGCAGCGCCTGGCTGCGCTCGTCCAGCGTGACCTGGGCCATGCGGGCCTGGCCGCGGGTTTCGCGCAGGCGTTGCTCGGCGATGATGCCCTCGGCAAACAGTTGCTCGTCACGTTGCAGGCGTTCGCGCGCCAACTGGGCCTGGGTGTCGGCCTGCAGCCAGTCGCGCTGCCATTCCACCAGTTGCGGGCTGAGCAGTCGGGCCACTGGCGTGCCGGCGCGCACGCTCTGGCCGGGGCTGACCAACACGGCCTGGACCACGCCAGCCACCGGGGCGCTGACCAGGTCGGTGGCCTGGCTGGGCAGCATCACCGTGCCTTGCAACACCAGGTTGGCGCCGGTGTTGGCGGCGCTGGCCGTCTGGGCGGGCTGGGTGCGCAGTTGGGCGGCCTCGGCCTGGGCCGGGCTGAGCTTGAGCAGTTCTGCGGCCTGAGACGGCACCCCCGCCAACAGGCCCAGGGTGAGGCCGGCAGCCAGGGTGTGCCGCGAGCGCAGGGTTCGCAGAGCGGGCTGGGTGGCCCGCAGGAAGGAGTGGCGGAGGTTCATGGGCATATTCTGGAGCGAGCTTCCGAGCCTAGGGCCTGCACCTTAATGTTTCATGAATGAAAGGCTGGAGCCCTCCGGCGGAGGCCCCGTTTTGAAGCGGTCAAGCCCCCTGGGCAGGCCGCAACGCCAGGGTCACGCACAGGCCCGGGTGGGCAGCATCGGTGTGCCCGGGGGCGGGCGACTGCAGACTCAGCCGGCCACCCTGGCGTTCGATGATGGTGCTGACGATGGACAGGCCCAGGCCGTAGCCGGGTTGCGGGGTGCTGCGCGATGGCGTGCCTTCTTGCTGGTGGCGCTGCAGCAGGTCGGCCTGGCGCTCGGGCGGAATGCCCGGGCCGCAGTCGCTCACACTGAGTTGGGCCGGCAGGTGCACGCCCAGCACGATGGGGCCTTGGGGCGCATGGCGGGCGGCGTTCTCAAGCAGGTTGCGCAGGGCGATGGCCAGGGCGTCGAAGTCGCCCAGGGCCTCGGGTTCGCCGTGTTCGGGCAACTGCAGTTGCAGCCGGTTGAGCAGGGCCGGGTCGGCCCAGAACTCCTGCGCCACGGCGGCGGCCAGGCGGGTCAGGGGCACACGCTCGCGGGCCAGGGCGGCGCCTGATTCGGCGCGCGACATCTGCAGCAGCTTCTCGGTGCGCCGGCTCAGTTGGGCCAGCGAGTCCAGGGCATGCTGCAGTTCGCGCTGCACCACCTCGGTGGGTTCCTGGCCGAGCAGGGCCTGCACCCCTTGCAGGCGCAGCCGGGTGGTGGCCAGCGGGGTGCGCAGCTCGTGGGCGGCGTTGGCCGCCAGGGCGCGCTCGGTGTCCAGGGCCCCCGACAGGCGCTGCAGCAGGTGGTTGCTGCGCTCGGTGATCACGGTCAGTTCGGCGGGCAGGCCGGCGCTGGACAGCGGGCTCAGGTTGCGGTCGCTGCGCTCGCGGATCTGATCGGCCAGTGCGCCCACGCTGGCCAGTTCGCGCTGGGTGATGTGGCGGATCAGCAGGGCCAGAAAAGGCAGCAGGCCCAGCAAAGGCAGCAGCAGCGACAGCACGACATCGATCTGGGTGTGCTGGCGGTGCTGCAGTGCGTCGGCCACATGGATGCGGGCCTGGCGGGTCGGGTGGGTCAGGCTGAACACGCGCCACGGGCCCTGCTCGGAAAAGCCGTAGCGCACCTCGGGGGCCAGCACCTCGGTGGGCGCGTCGGCAGAGCGCAGCAGCAGGCGCCCTTCGGGGCTGGTGATCTGGTAGATCAGGTGGTGCGGTGCCAGGTGCAGCGGAAAGCTGCTCGAGCGCGGCGGCGGTGCCTCGCCCAGCACCGGGCTGGCGCCGTGTTCATCGATCTCGTGGCTGACCAGGTCGAGCAGGCGCCAGGCGCTTTCGCTGAGGGCGCTGTCGTACACATCGTTGACCTCGGTGCGCACGTACCAGGTGGTGCCGACCGCCGTCATCAGCCACAGCGCACACACCCACAGCACCAGGCTGCGGCTCAGTCGGGCCGACAGGCTGGTGGGGGGGCGGGCCGGGGTGGGCATGGGTTTCAGGCCGGGTCGCCGGCCAGGCGGTAGCCCAGGCCGCGCAGGGTCTGGATGCGCTCGCGGCCGATCTTGCGACGCAGGTTGCTGATGAACACCTCCAGGGTGTTGCTGTCGGTGTCGTCGTCAAAGCCGTACAGGGCATCGAGCAGGCTTTCGCGGCTGTGGATGCGTTCAGGGCGGCTGGCCATCACACGCAGCAGCGCCCATTCCTTGGCCGTGAGTTCCACCGGCTGGCCGTTGACGCGCACGCGGTCGCGCGCCAGGTCCACGCTCAGGGCGCCCAGGGTGAGGGTGGCGCCCTGGCCGCTGGCGCCGCCACGGCGGCGCTCAACCGCGCGAAGCCGGGCCAGCAGTTCTTCCGGGTCGAACGGTTTGACCAGGTAGTCATCGGCCCCGGCATCCAGGCCCCGGATGCGGTCGGTGATCTGGTCACGGGCCGTCAGCACGATGACGCTGCTGTCGGCATGTTGGCGTTGCAGCAGGGGCAACAGGCCAAGCCCGTCGCCGTCGGGCAGGTGCAAGTCCAGCAGCACCGCGCCCCAGTGCGCCGCCGGCAAGGTGGCGCGGGCCTGGGCCAGCGTGCCGGCCGTGTCGACCACGAAGCCCTTGGCGCGCAGAAAGCTGACCAGGGCCTCGCTCAGCTGGGGGTCGTCTTCAATCAGCAGGATTCTCATGGGGCTCTCGCGGGGCTCTGGTGGGTGCGGGCCCGATGTTAGCCCGGGCCGGGGGCCGGACCGGCGGCTGGCGCTGGATCAGAGCGTGGGGTAGTCGAGGTAGCCGGCCTCGCCGCCGCCGTAATAGGTGGCGCGGTGGCCTTCGTTGAAGGGCCCATTGCGGCGCAGGCGCTCCACCAGGTCGGGGTTGGCGATGAAGGGGCGGCCAAAGGCCACGATGTCGGCGCCAGCGGCCACGGCCGCATCGGCCAGCTCACGGGTGTAGCCGTTGTTCACCATCCAGGCGCCCTGGCCACCCGCGTTGCGGTAGGCGGCCTTGGCGGCGGTGTAGTCGAAGGGCCGGTCGGGCAGGGTGCGCGCACCGCCGGTGGCACCTTCGATCACGTGCACATAGGCCAGGCCGCAAGGGGCGAGTTGGCGCAGCACGTACTCGAACAAGGGCTGCGGGTCGGCATCGATCACGTCGTTGGCCGGCGTGACCGGCGACAGGCGGATGCCGGTCTTGTCGCCACCGATCTCCGCGCTGATGGCGGCCACCACTTCGAGCAGCAGGCGGGCGCGGTTCTCGATCGAGCCGCCATAGGCGTCGCTGCGGTGGTTGCTGCCGGTCTTGAGGAACTGGTCGATCAGGTAGCCGTTGGCGGCATGGATCTCGACCCCGTCAAAGCCCGCCGTGATGGCGGCGCGGGCGGCGCGTCGGTAGTCCTCGATGATGCCGGGCAGCTCGCCCAGTTCGAGGGCGCGCGGGGTGGAGGTTTCGACAAAGCCGGGCACGCCGTCCTTGATCAGCACGGTCTTGGTGTTGGCGCGGATGGCCGATGGCGCCACCGGGGCGGCGTTGCCGGGCTGCAGGTCGGTGTGCGAGACGCGGCCCACATGCCACAGCTGCACCACGATCTGGCCGCCCTGCGCGTGCACGGCCGCCGTGACCTTCTTCCAGCCCTCGATCTGGTCCTCGCCATACAGGCCGGGCACGTCGGCATAGCCCTGGCCCTGGTGGCTGATGGCGGTGGCCTCGGTGATCAGCAGACCGGCGCTGGCCCGCTGGGCGTAGTAGGTGGCCGTGATGGCTGCCGGCACGGCGCCCGGGGCGCGGTTGCGCGTGAGCGGTGCCATGGCGATGCGGTTGGCGAGTTTCAGGCTGCCGGCCTGGACGGGTTCGAACAGAGAGCTCATGGTGTTCCTGAAAAAGGGTCGGGACGGGAGGGGCGCAAAACAGTGGGCACAGCGTAGCGCCCCCGCAATGGGCTTGCTTGCGCAAGATCATGCGTTTTATGCCAGAGCCGGCCCTGACACCGGTCCGGTGGGTCACCCCCGCGACCCGGTGCCGTTCCTGCAGTGAGCCGCTGGCGCGCTTACAGTGGCGTCATAACAAATAGCCGGAGACAACACCCATGCCGCGTTCCACCCTGAGCGCTCCCGCGGCCCTGCCCGCCACCTTGCTGGCCCTGGCGCTGTCGCTGGGGGCGGCAGTTTCGCTGGGCATCACCCGCTTTGCCTACGGTCTGCTGCTGCCCACCATGCGCGAGGACCTGGGCTGGTCGTATGCGCTGGCCGGCGCCATGAACACGGCCAATGCCCTGGGCTACCTGATCGGGGCGCTGGCCACGCCCTGGCTGCTGCGTCGCCAGGGGCCCGAACGGGTGTTGCTGGGCGGTGCGGTGCTGGCCAGTCTGTTCATGGCCTGCAGCGGGTTTTTCACCGAGGCGGGGCCCTTGCTGGTCCAGCGCCTGCTGGCCGGTGCGGCCAGTGCGCTGGTGTTCATCGCAGGCGGCCTGATGGCCGCCCGCCTGGGGGCCTTGCAGCCCGGGCGTTCGGGCTGGTTGCTGGGCCTGTATTACGGCGGCACCGGCTGGGGCATCGCGCTGTCGGCCTGGCTGGTGCCCGAGGCCTTGCAGCAGGCCGTGCATGAGGCCCATGCCTGGCGCTGGGCCTGGTGGGCGCTGGCCGCGGCCAGCCTGCTGGCCAGTGCGGCGCTGTGGTGGCCGGCACGGCGCCTGGCGGCCTTGCTGCCGCCGGCCTCCGTGGGCAACACGGGGCGGGGCTTTGACCTGCGACCGCTGTGGCCGGCCCTGGCCGGCTACACGGCCTTTGGCGTGGGCTACATCGGCTACATGACTTTTGTGGTGGCCTTGTTGCGTGAGCAGGGCGTGGCGCCTGAACGCATCACCCTGTTCTATGCCCTGTTGGGCGGGGCGGTGCTGGCCTCGGCGCGGCTCTGGGCTGGTTTGCTGGAGCGCGCGCGGGGTGGGGGCGCGCTGGCTTTTCTGAATGCCTTGCTGGGGCTGGCCGCCCTGTTGCCGGCCCTGAGCCACTGGTGGCCGGCGCTGTTGCTGTCAGGGCTGATGTTTGGCGGGGTGTTTCTGTCGGTGGTGGCCTCGACCACGGCGCTGGTGCGCCACAACCTGCCGGCCTCGCGCTGGGCGGCCGGCATCAGTGCCTTCACCATCGTGTTTGCGGCCGGGCAGATCGTGGGGCCGACGGCGGTGGGCTGGATTGCCGACGGGCCCGGCGGTCTGGTGCGTGGCCTGGTGTTTTCGGCACTGGCCTTGTGGGTGGGGGCCTTGCTGGCTTGGCGCCAGCGGCCCCTGGGCGCGGTGGTGCCGGAGGCCTGAATCCGTGATCTGCGCCATGCTTGGATGGATCGGGGGCTAGGGCTACAAGGGCTTTGCAGACTATAAGCAGACGCCCATAATGGCCTGAAAAATCCATCAGGGGGATACCTTCATGCCAGCGCGCGATCCGTGCGACACCCGGCCCGTGGTGCTCGTCGTCGATGATTTGCCCGACAACCTCACCGTGCTGGGCGATCTCTTGCAGGCTCACTACCGGGTGCGGGTGGCGAACTCGGGCCTGGCGGCCCTGCGTCTGGCGGCCTCCGCGCCTCGGCCGGATCTGATTCTTCTGGACGTGATGATGCCCGGCATGGATGGCCTGGAGGTGTTGCGCCGCCTTCAGTCCGACCCGCAGACCCAGGACATCCCGGTGTTGTTCGTGACCGCCATGGACGACACCGCCGACGAGGCCCAGGGCCTGGCCCTGGGCGCGCTGGACTACATCACCAAGCCGCTGCGTCCGCCCGTGGTGATGGCCCGCGTCAAGACCCAGCTGGAGCTCAAGCGTGCCCGGGACCTGCTCAGCGACCGCAATGCCAGCCTGGAGGCCGAGGTGGCCCGGCGCATGGCCGAGAACCAGCGCATCCAGCACATCAGCATCCACGCCCTGGCCCGGCTGGCCGAAACCCGCGACCCCGAGACCGGCAACCACCTGCTGCGCACCCAGGGTTACATGCGCCTGCTGGCCACGCAACTGGCCTTGCATCCACGCCATGCCCGCGATCTGGATGCCGACACCATCGAGCGCTTTGCCAAGTCGGCGCCGCTGCACGACATCGGCAAAGTGGGCATTCCGGACCACGTGCTGCTCAAGCCCGGCAAGCTCACGCCCGAGGAATGGCAGCTCATGAAGACCCACGCGCTGCTGGGCGCCCAGGCCATCGAGCGGGCGGAGCAGGACCTGATGGACGAGGGCGGCCCACCCATCGATTTTCTGGCCTGCGCCAAGCAGATTGCCCGGCATCACCACGAGCGCTGGGACGGCAGCGGTTACCCCGACGGCCTGGCCGGCGAGGCGATCCCGCTGGCGGCGCGCCTGATGGCCCTGGCCGACGTGTTCGATGCCCTGATCTCGCGCCGGGTGTACAAGCCGCCGTTTGCCTTCGAGGTGGCGCGCGACATGATCCTGGCCGAGGCCGGGCGCCATTTCGACCCCGACGTGGCGGCGGCCTTTGCCCAGCGATTTGCCGATTTCTGTGTTGTGGCCGAGCGCCATGCCGATACCGAGGACGCGGTGGTTGCCAAGTACCAGTCTTTGGGCGGGGTTTTGCTGGATTGATGCATGGCGCTCCCAGGCTCCCCCATCCGCTACCCGGTGCCCCGGCGAGTCGTGCTGGCCGGGCTGGGCGCGGTGTTGATCTGCCTGTCGATGGCCGGCCTGCATGGGCACCAGCAACAGCGTCTGGCGGCAGCCCAGCGGCAGATGCAGACCCTGGCCCAGGCGGGAGAGGATCTGCATCAGGGCTTTTTGCACCTGATGCTGGCCAGCGACGAGGCCTCACCGTGGCAGCGCTCGCGCGGTGAGGCCCTGCTGACGGAGGCCCTGAACGGCTATACCGCCACCGCCGTGGCGCCGGTGCTGGAGCGGGCCGGTGTGCTTGAATTGCCACGCGATCTGGCCGAGTTCCGTCGCCAGGCGCTGGCCTTGAATGGCCTGCCTGCCGATTCCCGGCAGGCCCTGTCGCTGCGAACGATGTTGCATCACCTGGATGTCGGGGTGGCTGCTGTGAACCGGCAATTGCAACAGGACAGCGAAGCCTTGTCACAGCGCCTGAACCTGGCTTTTGATGCCGGCCTGCTGGCCGCCTTGCTGCTGTTGCTGGGGGCTTGCGTGGCCATCTACCGGGCCGAGCGGGCGCGCAGCGGCTTGTTGCAGCGCCTGCACGACAGCGAATCGGTGTATCGGACCATGGTGTCGTCGCTGACCGAGGGGGTGATGGTGTTCGCACCCGATGGCCGGATTCGCACCTGCAACCCGTCGGCGGAACGCATCCTGGGCCTGTCCCTGCAGGACATGCAGCAGCGCTTTCCCCACCCGCGGGATTGGCAGGCTCGCCGCGAAGACGGCCACATCCTGGCCCCCGAAGACCTGCCGTTGGCCCGGGTGCTGCGCGACGGGCAGGCGGTGCACCAGTGCCTGCTGGGCCACCCGGATGGACAGGGCTCGATGCTGTGGCTGAGCGTCAACGCCGAGCCCCTGCGCGACCCTGCCACCCAGGCCTTGCAAGGGGTGCTGGTGTCATTCACCGATGTGACCGAGAGCCGGGCCGTGGCGGCCGAACTGGCGCGCCACCGTGAGCACCTGGCTACGCTGGTCGAGGCCCGCACGCAGGCCCTGGAGCAGGCCGTGCAGGCCCGCTTGGCCAGCGAGACCCGGGCCCAGGTCGTGACCGACAACCAGCCCGCGCTGGTGGCCTACTGGGACCGCAGCCTGCGCCTGCGCTTTGCCAACCAGGCCTACCTGGACTGGTTCGGTCAGTGTGCCGAGCAGGTGCTGGGCCGCACGGTGAGCGAGGTGCTGGGCGAGGCCTTCTTCCAGCGCCAGTTGCCCTTCATCGAGCGAATTTTGCAAGGTGAAACGCTGACCGATGACTACGACATGCCCGGGCAGGCCGGGCAGTCGGCCCACTTTCTGGTCAAGCGCCTGCCCGACTGGCAGAACGGGGTGGTGCAGGGCTATTACTTCTTTGCCACCAATGTGCAGGCCCTGAAAGACGCCGAGGCGCGGCAGCGGGAGTTGGTGGTCGGTCTGCGCGAGGCCGAGCAACTGCTGCGCCTGGTGGCCGACAACATCCCGGGCCGGGTGGCTTACTGGGGGCGCGATCTGCGTTGCCGCTTTGTCAACAAAGGCTACCTGGATTGGTTCGGGCTGCGCGAGGAGCAGGTGACGGGCCGCAGCATGGAAGAAATTTTTGGCCCGGCCCGCCTGCAGACCTTCGGTCGTCAGGTGCAGGGCGCCCTGGCGGGTGAGGCGCAGCGCTTTGAGCGCGAAGAGCTCAGTGCCCGCGGCACGCATGCGGTGACCCTGTTGCATTACACGCCCGACTGGCGCGAGGGCGAGGTGCGTGGCTTTTTCGTGCTGGCCACCGACATCACCCGCTCCAAGCAGGCCGAGCAGCGCCTGCTGGAGCTCAATGAAGAGCTGGGGCTCGCGCGCGACCGGGCCGAGTCGGCGGCACGGGCCAAGGGGGCTTTTCTGGCCAACATGAGCCATGAGATCCGCACCCCCATGAACGCCATCATGGGTCTGACCTACCTGCTGCGGCGCGATCTGAGCGACCCCTCGGCGCGCGAGCGCCTGATCAAGATCGACGATGCGGCCCACCACCTGCTGAGTTTGATCAATGACATCCTGGACCTGTCCAAGATCGAGGCCGGCAAGCTGAGCCTGGAGTCGATCGACTTTGCGCTGGACACCATGCTGGCGCGCACCTGTGCCCTGGTGATGGAGACAGCCCGCGAGAAAGGCCTGGAGCTGGTGCTGGACACCGACCACCTGCCGCGCACCCTGCGGGGCGACCCGACCCGCCTGTCGCAGGCCTTGCTGAACCTGCTGAGCAATGCGGTGAAGTTCACCGAGCGCGGCTTGGTGCTGCTGCGGGCCCGGCTGCAGCCCGGGGCCCCGGCGGGCGCGCTGCGGGTGCGCTTTGAGGTGCGGGACACCGGCATCGGCATTCCGGCCGACCGCCTGCCCCACATGTTCAGCGCCTTCGAGCAGGCCGATGCCTCGACCACACGGCGCTTTGGGGGCACGGGTCTGGGCCTGACCATCACACGCCACCTGGTGCAGCTGATGGGGGGCGATGCCGGGGTGGAGAGCGAGCCGGGGCGGGGCAGCTGCTTTTGGGTGACCGTGCTGCTGCAAGAAGCCGAAAACCCGGCCCGCCCGCCCTCGGTGCAGCCATTGGCGGGTTTGCGCGCTTTGCTGGTGGACGACCTGCCCGAGGCGCGTGAGGCCCTGGCAGACATGCTGAACCAGTTGGGTCTGCGCACCGATGTGGCGGATTCGGGTCCGCAGGCACTGGCCCGGGTGGCCCAGGCCGAGCAGGCCGGCGACCCCTACACCTTGGTGTTGCTGGATTGGTTGATGCCTGGCCTGAATGGCCTGGACACTGTGCGGGCCCTGCGTGCAGCCCACCCCGAGGGGCAGGGGCCGGCCTGTCTGCTGGTCAGCGCCAGCGTCGATGCCCAGCTGCGCGCCGAGGCCGCCACCCTGGGGGTGCCCATGGTGCTGGAGAAGCCCGTGTCCTATTCGTCGCTGCTGGACTGCCTGCTGCTGTTGGTCAGCCGCGTGCGCGAAGCCGTGCAGGCCGTGCCGGCGCAGTGGGTGGCCGGGCAGGGGCCCGAGCACCGCTTTGACGGCGCGCATGTGTTGCTGGTGGAGGACAACCCGATCAACCGCGAGGTGGCCAGCGAGCTGCTGAGTTCGGTCGGGCTGCGGGTGAGCTGCGCCGAGTCGGGCCAGCGTGCATTGGATCAGGTGCGTGCCGATTTGCCCGTGCTGCCGGACCTGGTGCTGATGGACCTGCAGATGCCGGGCATGGATGGCCTGGAGGCCACGCGGCAGTTGCGGGCCTTGCCGGGGTGCGCCCGTTTGCCCATTGTGGCCATGACAGCCAATGCCTTTGCCGAGGTGCGATCCAACTGCCTGGCGGCCGGCATGAACGACTTTGTGGCCAAGCCGGTGGACCCGCCCGCCCTGTATGCCGCCCTGACCCGCTGGCTGCACCAGGCAGGGAGTGACGTGGCTCGGTCGCAGGCGCCTCTGGACGACCTCATGGCCTCGCCGTCGCTGGTTGAGGCGGCAGGGCTGTCGTGCCCGTCGCTGACCGCCGAGGCGCTGGATGCGCTGGAGCTGGCCTTGATCGAGGCCGGCTTTGAAGCCCATGAACTGCTGCGGCCCCTGTTGGCGGAGCTGACCGAGGTGTCGGCCGAGCTGGCGGGGCGTCTGGAGCTGAGCGTGCGCCGCTATGAGCACGAGCTGGGTTTGCGCCTGCTGCGCGAGTTGCGACAACGCCTGGGGCGTTGAGACCAGGGGCTTGATCAGGGCCCAGGGCGGGTCAATGCTTCGAGTTCGGCCAAGCCTTGCAGAGCGGACTCTCGGCTGTCACGGCACATCTCATGGCTGGGTTGCAACTGGCCGCACACGGCCGGGCGATCCGGGTGGCCGAAGATCTGGCAGCGCTCCTGAGGGTCGAGCTGGATGCAGCGAACCCCGGCCGGCTTGCCCTTCGGCATGCCCGGGATAGGGCTGGAAATGGACGGGGCGGTGCAGCAGGCGCCACAGCCTGGACGGCAATCGGGGCGCCCAGGCCGATCGGGCGGGTGGGGCAGGGGGCTTGGTTTCACGTGAAACACGGGCTGATTCATGGGCGCCATTGTGATGCTTGTTGTGAGGTTGGCTGGGTCAGCTTGAATGGGGTGGGGGTGCCGCTGGCGCGCGGTGGCGCACGGGCTCGCAGAGGCGGTGTTGCGGTCTTTGGCCACGGCAGGTGCGCGGGTGGGGCGCGCCCGTTAAAATCTCGCCTCCCGGGGCGTTGGCCCCCCGGCCTGGCGCCCACGGCGCTGGGGTCTTGTTTGGCCACCTCTGTCTGCGGCTTCAACAGGCCCGTTTTCACCACCATGCTTTACCCACAAGAATTCGACGTCATCGTCGTTGGCGGCGGTCATGCCGGCACCGAGGCCGCTCTGGCCGCGGCCCGCATGGGCTGCAAGACCTTGCTGCTCTCGCACAACATCGAAACCCTGGGGCAAATGAGTTGCAACCCCTCGATCGGGGGCATCGGCAAGGGCCACCTGGTGAAAGAGGTCGATGCCCTGGGCGGTGCCATGGGCATCGCCACCGACGAGTCGGGCATCCAGTTTCGCATCCTCAACAGCTCCAAGGGGCCGGCCGTGCGGGCCACCCGGGCCCAGGCCGACCGCATTCTGTACAAGGCGGCGATCCGCCACCGGCTGGAAAACCAGGCCAATCTGTGGCTGTTCCAGCAGGCGGTGGATGACCTGATGGTGGAGGGCGACCGCGTGGTGGGCGCCGTCACCCAGGTGGGCATCCGCTTCCGTTCGCG
Source organism: Curvibacter sp. GW821-FHT01G03 (assembly GCF_059422285.1). Lineage (NCBI taxonomy): Bacteria > Pseudomonadati > Pseudomonadota > Betaproteobacteria > Burkholderiales > Comamonadaceae > Curvibacter > Curvibacter sp. GW821-FHT01G03. Next base: position 38,550 of record NZ_JBWKWP010000006.1, on the reverse strand, counting down.
CACCGTGGTGCTCACGGCGGGCACCTTCCTGGATGGCAAGATCCACGTCGGCCTGAACAACTACTCGGCCGGCCGGGCCGGTGACCCGCCTGCGGTCAGCTTGTCGGCGCGTCTCAAGGAGCTGAAGCTGCCCCAGGGCCGCCTCAAGACCGGCACCCCGCCGCGCATCGATGGGCGCAGCATCGACTTCTCCAAGTGCACTGAACAGCCCGGCGATGGCATGCCTGGCGGGCTGCCAGGGGCCATCCCGGTGTTCAGCTTCATGGGGTCGGTGTCCATGCACCCGCAGCAGATGCCATGCTGGATCACCCACACCAATGAGCGCACGCACGAGGTCATCCGCAGCGGCTTTGACCGCAGCCCCATGTTCACCGGCAAGATCGAAGGCGTGGGCCCGCGCTACTGCCCCAGCGTGGAAGACAAGATCAACCGCTTTGCCGACAAGGACAGCCACCAGATCTTTCTGGAGCCCGAAGGCCTGAGCACCCACGAGTATTACCCCAACGGCATCAGCACCAGCTTGCCCTTTGACATCCAGTACGACTTGGTGCGCAGCATGGTGGGGCTGGAGAACGCCCACATCCTGCGCCCGGGCTATGCCATCGAGTACGACTACTTCGACCCTCGCGCCCTGAAGAGCAGCTTTGAGACCCGCCAGATCGGTGGCCTGTTCTTTGCCGGCCAGATCAACGGCACCACCGGCTACGAAGAGGCGGCGGCCCAGGGCTTGTTCGCCGGCATCAACGCGGCCCTGCAATGCCGTGGCGACGAGTCCTGGCTGCCGCGTCGCGACGAGGCTTACCTGGGGGTGTTGGTGGACGACCTGATCACCAAGGGCGTGACCGAACCCTACCGCATGTTCACCAGCCGGGCCGAGTTCCGGCTGCAGCTGCGCGAAGACAATGCCGACATGCGCCTGACCGAGGCGGGCCGGCGCCTGGGCCTGGTCGATGATGCGCGTTGGGCCGCCTTCAGTCGCAAGCTGGAAGCTGTTTCACGTGAAACAGAGCGCCTGCGCGGCACCTGGGTGAATCCGCGCAACCTGCCGGCGGCCGAATCCGAGCGGGTGTTGGGCAAGGCCATCGAGCACGAATACAACCTGGCCGACCTGCTGCGCCGCCCCGATGTGAGCTATGCAGCCCTGATGTCGCTGGACGGCGGCAAGTACCTGCCGGTGGCCAGCGAGACCCAGCCCGTGGTGGTGTCACGCGAAGCCCTGGGTGAGTTGTACGAACCCGTGGTGGAACAGATTGAGATCGCGGCCAAGTATTCGGGCTACATCGATCGCCAGCGCGACGAGGTGCAGCGCGCGGCCCACTACGAGAACCTCAAACTGCCACCCGACTTTGACTACATGCAGGTGGGGGCGTTGTCGATCGAGGTGCGCCAGAAGCTCAACAAGCATCGGCCGGAAACCCTGGGCCTGGCCTCGCGCATTTCGGGGGTGACCCCTGCGGCGATCTCGTTGCTGATGATTCACCTGAAAAAGGGCGGCTTCCGTGGCTTTGCCAACGAGGCTGCCCAGGCCGACGAAACGGCGGTGGCCCCATGAGCGCACGTGCTTTTGAAACCGAACTGCGGGCCGGCCTGCAGGCCCTGGGCCTGTCGCTGGACGATCAGCAGGTGGGCCGTTTGCTCGACTACATGGCTTTGATCCAGAAGTGGAACAAGGTCTACAACCTGACCTCGGTGCGCGACCCGGCCGAGATGCTGACCCACCACCTGCTCGACAGCCTGGCGGCGGTGCCGCCACTGCAGCGCCACCTGGCCGGCCTGGGGGAGGGCATGGCCCGCAAGCTGCTGGACGTGGGCTCGGGCGGCGGACTGCCGGGGGTGGTCTTTGCCATCTGCTGCCCGACGCTGTCGGTCAGCTGCGTGGACACGGTGGCCAAGAAGGCCGCCTTTGTGCAGCAGGTGGCGGCCGAGCTGCGCCTGGGCAATCTGCGTGGCGTGCATGCCCGGGTCGAGAACCTCAGCGGCCCCTTTGATGTGGTCAGCTGCCGGGCCTTTGCCTCGCTGCCCGATTTTGTGAACTGGTCACAGGCAGCCCTGGGCGAGGGCAGTGTCTGGCTGGCCATGAAGGCCAAGCACCCGGCGGATGAGCTGGCGGCCTTGCCGGCCGCTGTGCAGGTGTTTCACGTGGAACAGCTCAAGGTGCCCGGCTTGGAGGCCGAACGCTGCATCATCTGGATGAAGCCGGCCTGATCTGAGAAGGTCTGCACGTTCTGACATCTGGCGGGCAGGCCACTCGCGTAAACTCGGCCGCTCAGTGGGTGGAGGATCCAATCATGTTCGGTGTTGCAGATTACGGCGCTTTCGTGGCGGCCATCGTCCTGTTTTTGGCGATTCCGGGGCCGGGCAACCTGGCCTTGATCACCTCCACCGGCAAGGGTGGGCTGCGTGGCGGCATGGCCGCCACCCTGGGCGTGATCGCGGGTGACCAGGTGCTGATGTGGTTGGCGGTGGCCGGTGTGGCGGCCTTGCTGGCGGCCTGGCCGCCAGCTTTCCATGCGGTGCAGTGGCTGGGCGCCGCCTACCTGGCCTGGCTGGGTTTTCGCATGCTCACGGCCAAGCCGGGGTCGGCCCCGGTGCTGAACATCCGGCCGCGCCAGTATTTTCAACAAGCGGCGGCCATCACCTTGCTCAACCCCAAGGCCATCGTGTTTTACATGGCTTTCTTCCCACTGTTCGTGGACCCGGTGCACCACCAGGGTTTGCTGACCTTTGGCGTGATGGCGGCCACCATCGCAGCGCTGACCCTGGCCTATGGCGTGGTGGTGGTGCTGCTGACGCATTTTCTGGCCGAACGCCTGCGTGCCAACCCCGCGATTGCGCGTGGGCTGGAAAAGCTGGCCGGCGTGTTTCTGATCGGCTTTGGCCTGAAGCTGGCCTTTTCCAAATAACCCCTGACCCCTAGAACAAGAACGAATTCATGGCCAAGATTTTTTGCGTCGCCAATCAAAAAGGGGGGGTCGGCAAGACCACCTCGACCGTCAACCTGGCAGCCGGCCTGGCCAAGATCGGCCAGCGCGTGCTGATGATCGACCTGGACCCGCAGGGCAATGCCACCATGGGCTCGGGCGTGGACAAGCGCCAGCTCGAATTCACGGTGTACGACGTGTTGATCGAGTCGGCCTCGGTGGCCGAGGCCAAGGTGCGCGCCGAGGCCTGCGGCTATGACGTGCTGGGTGCCAACCGCGAGCTGGCCGGTGCCGAGGTCGAGCTGGTGCAGCTGGAGCGGCGTGAAAAGCGCCTCAAGACCGCCCTGGCCGCGGTCGATGCCGATTACGACTTCATGCTGATCGATTGCCCGCCTTCGCTGTCGATGCTGACCCTGAATGGCCTGTGCGCTGCCCACGGGGTGATCGTGCCCATGCAGTGCGAGTACTTTGCCCTGGAAGGCCTGACCGATCTGGTCAACACCATCAAGCAGGTGCATGCCAACCTCAACAAAGACCTGCAGATCATCGGCCTGCTGCGCGTGATGTTCGACCCCCGCATCACGCTGCAACAGCAGGTGAGCGAGCAGCTCAAGGGCCACTTTGCCGACAAGGTGTTCAACACCGTGATCCCGCGCAACGTGCGCCTGGCCGAGGCGCCCAGCTACGGGCTGCCCGGCGTGGTGTTCGACCCGCAGGCCAAGGGCAGCCAGGCCTTCGTCGAATTCGCCGAAGAAATGGTGCAGCGCATCAAAACCATGTGAACCCCGGAGGCGTTCGATGATTCAGGCTTCAGAGGTTCTTCTGCTGCCGGGCTGGCAGAACAGTGGCGCCGGCCATTGGCAGACGCTGTGGGAGCAGCAGCATGGCTTTGTGCGGGTGCAGCAGCACGACTGGATGCGCCCGCTGCGCGGTGACTGGAATGCCCGCCTCGAAGAAGTGCTGCTGGCCCAGCCCGGGCCGGTGTGGCTGGTGGCCCACAGCCTGGGCTGTGCCCTGGTGGCGGCCTGGGCGGCGCACTCGCGCAACACGGCCCGTGTGCGCGGGGCCTTGCTGGTGGCGCCGCCCGAGCTGGCGCGCGACGACCTGCGCGTGATGCTGCCCGGCTGGGCTCCGATGGCGCGCCAGCGCCTGCCCTTCCCGAGCGTGCTGGTGGCCAGCAGCAACGACCCCTACGCCAGCCTGGCCCATGCCCAGGGCCTGTCCCAGGCCTGGGGCAGCCGCCTGGTGGAGGCGGGCCCACGCGGGCACCTGAATGCCGAATCAGGCCTGGGCGACTGGCCCGAGGGGCTGGCCTTGCTGCAGTCCTTGTCAGCGCCCCTGCAACCCCCTCAGGCGCTTTGATGGGCCCTGAAATCCAAGTTCCAAGAAAGATCTGACCAAGATGGCGACCAAGAAACCCAAGGGCCTGGGCCGTGGACTCGAAGCCCTGCTGGGCCCCAAGGTGGACGAAGCTGCGACCGACGGCAATGTGCCTGCCGCCAACAGCGGCCAGCCGGCCACTCTGCAGCTGGACCAGCTGGTGCCCGGCGTCTACCAGCCGCGCACCCGCATGGACGAGGGGGCGCTGTACGAGCTGGCCGAAAGCATCAGGGCGCAGGGCATCATGCAGCCCATCCTGGTGCGCCGCCTGCACGCGGGTCCGAACGACGGCAAGTACGAAATCATTGCCGGTGAGCGCCGCTTCCGCGCCTCGCGCCTGGCCGGTCTGGACAGCGTGCCGGTGCTGATCCGCGAGGTGCCCGACGAGGCGGCCGCGGCCATGGCGCTGATCGAGAACATCCAGCGCGAAGACCTCAACCCACTCGAAGAAGCCCAGGGCCTGCAGCGCCTGGTGAAAGAGTTCGGCCTGACCCACGAGCAGGCCGCCCAGGCGGTGGGCCGCTCGCGCAGCGCGGCCTCCAACCTGTTGCGCCTGCTGAACCTGGCCGAGCCAGTGCAGACCATGCTGATGGCCGGCGATCTGGACATGGGCCACGCGCGCTCGCTGCTGTCGCTCGACCGGGCCACCCAGATCACCGCCGCCAACCAGATCGTGGCCAAGAAGCTGTCGGTGCGTGAGGCTGAGGGCCTGGTCAAGAAGATCAGCGCCGAATTCAGCCTGACCTCGCCCAAACCGACCAAGAAAGACAAGTCGCGTGACCTCAAGCGGGTGGAGGAGGAACTCTCCGACCTGCTGACCGCGGCGGTGGAGGTGCGGGTGAAGAAGCGCGTCAAGCGTGCTGGCCGCACCGAGGAAATGGGCGAACTGGCCATCCAGTTCGGTTCGCTGGAAGAACTCAACGGCCTGATCGACCGCTTGCGCGGCAGCTCCGCGGGGGCTTGATGCGCAGCTCGAACCCATGAGCACCGTGCCCGGCCGCCGCCCACCTGCCCGGCTGCGCCTGCCCTGGCCCTTGCCGGCATTGCTGGTCTGGGCCGCGGCCTGGGGCTTGTTTGCCGTGCTGGCGCAGGCCGGGGTGGGTGTGCTGCTGGCCCTGGGCAGTGCCGCGGCGCTGGGCGCCCTGGGCAGCGTGCTGGGGCCCAACTGGTGGCGTCGCTTCATGATCGCGCTGGGCTTTCCCCTGTCGTTGCTGGTGTCGGGCGCTGTCACGCTGCCAGCTTGGGTGTGGCTGCTGCCGCTGGGCCTGGTGCTGCTGGTCTACCCCATCAATGCCTGGCGCGATGCGCCGATCTTCCCCACCCCCCGGGGCGCCTTGCTGGGGTTGCCCCAGGCGATCGCCTTGCCTGCGGGTGCGGCGGTGCTGGACGCGGGCTGTGGCCTGGGCGACGGTCTGCGGGCCCTGCGCCGGGCCTGGCCCGAGGCGGTGCTGCACGGCCTGGAGTGGAGTTGGCCGCTGCGCCTGCTGTGCGCCTTGCGCTGCCCCTGGGCCCAGGTGCGGCGCGGTGACATCTGGCGTGAATCCTGGGCGCCGTACCAACTGGTCTATGTGTTCCAGCGCCCCGAGAGCATGGCGCGCGCCCTGGCCAAGGCCCAGGCCGAGATGGCCCCGGGCAGCTGGCTGGTGAGCCTGGAGTTCGAGGTGCTGGAGCAGCCCCACCAGGCCCGACTGATGGCCCCCGACGGGCGTCCGGTCTGGATCTACCAGCTCTGAAGGGGGGCTGATCCGGCTTTCACCTGGCGCCGGGGCAACCTATCATCGAGCGCTGGCGACCCGCCAGCCCACCGCGCCAGGAGCGCCCACCATGAACACCGCCAGCCGCTTTCAAAGCATCCACCGCCGGGCCTGGCTGGCCTGTGTGGTCGGCGGGCTGCCCGCCAGTGCGCTGTGGGCCCAGGATCCCCCGGCCCAGGCTCCGCTGCCCGCCCTGTGGTGGCCCCCGGAGCGCCACTGGCAGCTGCTGCGCGAGCGCGCACCCCAATCCACCGAGGTGCAGGCCGTCATGAAGGCCCAGTACCAGTTGCTGGCCCGCGGCTGGAGCCAGCCCCCGCACGCCTTGGCCCAACTGCCTGCCGAGCCCCGTTGGCAAGGCGAGGCCCCGCCACGCCGGGTGGCCGACAGCCTGGGCGAGTTCGAGCAGCTGCAGGCCCTGGCCTTTCTGTTCACGCTCAATGGGCAGGCGGCCTACCGGGAGCGGGCGCTGGAGCTGCTGCGCCCCTGGGCGCGCAGCCTGGCCCCGGTGGCCCAGCCCCTGAGCCTGCGCTGGCTGGAGCCCGCGGTGTGGGCCTACCGCCTGTTGCGCCCCCACATGGCCACAGCCGATCGGACTCGCCTCGACGCCTGGTGGCAGGCCCATGCGCTGGCCCAGCAAGGCGACCGGCAACTGGACCGGCCCGATGCGCTGGACCGCCGCAACAGCCACCGCCTGTGCAGCATTGGCCTGATCGGCTGGGCCTTGAGCGACGCCACCCTGGTCGAATCGGCCCGGCGCGGCTTGCAGCAGCAGTTGATGGACGCGCTGTTGCCCACGGGCGAGAGCCTGGACTACCGCCAGAGCGGCCAACTGGCCGACCAGGTGGACGCCTTGCGCCCCCTGCTCACGCTGGCCCTGGCGCTGCGTGAAAGTGGCGACGACCTGTACCACCGGGCCACCCCAGCCGGGGCCTCGATGGCGCGCAGCGTGGCCTGGCTGCAGGCCCGTACCCAAAACCCCAGCCGCTACCCCGAGCTGCGCGGTCAAACGGTGGAGGCCGGTCAGCTGCAGCCCTTGCAAGCCCTGATCGAAGCCTGGCAACCTGGCCTCACCCCCCTCGGTACCGCGGCCGGGCGCCAGCACAGCTTGCCTGTGGTGCGGCTGCGCCTGTTGCTCAACCAGCTGCCTTCATGAGGCCGCCCGCTGCCGGGCAGGCCCGGTGCGGCACCCAAAGTTCCGCTTTGATTGTTTCTAAAAACGGAATAGCCATTTGCGCATGACGATGTTTTATTGTTGGTGTTAACCCTATAAAGTTCATCCCATCGATGAGCCAGACACCTCTGCAAAGACTCACCGAGCTGGACAAGACGGCGCCCATCGAGGCCTCCGCCCTGCCCGGAAGTCCATCAACTTTGAAAGGAAACATCATCATGAACCGCCAACTGATCGCCTCCGCCCTGATTGCCGCCTCTGCCTTCGTGGCCGCCGCACCCAGCTTTGCCGAAGGCCTGGCCGAATACAACCAGCGCGCCGACGTGGTGTCGCAATACAGCCGCGCCGAAGTGAAGACCCAGGCCGTGGCCGCTGCCCGTCACGCCGCTGACGTGGACACCAACTCGCAGGTGCTGCCGGCCGTGAAGTCCGCCATCACTCGCCAGGAAGTGCGCCAGGCCGCCGCTGCAGCCAACCGCGCCGGCCTGCTGCCGCACGGTGAACTGACTTACTGATCCACGCCGCCAGGCTGAGTCCAGGCACACAAAAAAACCCCGCCCGGCGTGAGCCGCGGCGGGGTTTTTCATGGGCGTTCGAGATGGCTGGGAGGACCTGATGCTCCGATGTGAATACTGTGGCGGCCAAGCCGTACGAAACAGGTGTTTCGGAAAGAGGGGCGCCGTCCATGGCTTTGGGAGCAGGTCGATCAAGAGACCGCTGGCACCTTGTTACGTTGTCGGAAAGCTTCGACTTCGCTTCCCTGGGAATAATCGCGATCAGACGCGACAGGGGGCCCTATGGATGTGGTTTTGCGGCAGTTGCACGGACCTTGGAACGCCGGTTGGGCATTGAACAAGCACATGCTTCGCAGCACCCACCTCGGTGACGATGAATACGGTCGTCCGAGATTCGAATCAGTCCGCACCGATGTCGGTGAAGCCACCTACCAGTTGAAGTACCGTCAGGATTGGGGGCAGGTGCAACCCTTGGCAAAGGCATTGCTGGACCATGTCGTCCCGAGGCTTGCCGGGATCGGGTTCATTGTTCCTATGCCAGCGTCCACGGTACGTGCTCGACAGCCGGTGACGGAAGTTGCGCAAGCGCTGAGTGCTTTGTCAGGTATCCCGGTTTTTCCCGACCTGCTACACAGAAGCCGCGCTGCCAAGCTCCTCAAGGATCTGCAGACTAAAGAGGAGAAAATAGAGGCCATCGGCGACAGTTTTGCTGTCCACGACACGATTCAGGGAGCGGGGCCCTGGAATGTGCTTGTGGTTGACGACCTGTTCCATACCGGGGCCTCCCTGGAGGCCGCCTGCGCTGCTCTCCGAAAGTACCCTAAAGTGAGGCATGTTTACGTCGCCGCCCTGACCTGGAGATCGCCATGACCACCGTTTTCATTGCAGGTTCCATGAACATCAAGCACCTTGATGTGAAGGTGAAGGATCGTATTGGCAACATCGTCGCGTTGGGGTTCAAGGTGCTTGTGGGCGATGCTGAAGGGGCGGACACCTCCATCCAGCAGCAGTTACTGGCCCTCGGACACGAAAACACCACCGTCTACTGCAGCGGCGGGATGCCCCGCAACAACGTGGGCAATTGGCCTGTGGATGTCGTCACCACCCAGCATGCGCCAGGAACCAGGGCGTTCTTTACAGCCAAGGATCTCGCGATGGCTGCGGCCGCTGATGTCGGCCTCATGGTTTGGGATGCGAAGAGCACCGGCACATTGAGCAACATCATTGAGTTGTTGGCGCAAAAGAAGAAGTCGGTTGTCTTTGTCAACAAGGAAAAGACGTTCCGAACCATCAGCGGCGTTGAACAACTTGATGAGTTGGCGAGTTGCATGTCTGAACACGCAAGGCGCAAAGCCGATGAAAAGATCGGCCTCATGTGCCGGATCGAGGCTTTGAAGCACGAGCAGTCCGAACTTTTTGCCTGACCCGCTTAAGTTGAAGATTCAGGGCGATGGTGGTTTTCATCTGGCTCGCTTGGGTGTGCCGGGCCATTCAATGGCATGACGCCGCCTGTCCCCCAGTGGCAACCCGGCACTCAGCAACTTGTTGCTCATCCTGAAAGCACTGGGCCAGCGGCTGGCGGTGCAGCCGCTGGCTTCAAGTGCTGAGGAGCCTGCGCACGTCAAGCCTGCGTGAGGCCGGCGGCCTCTTTCACAGCGCGAAGATCTTGCCCGGGTTCAGGATGTTCTTGGGGTCGAGGGCGCGTTTGATGGTGCGCATCAGGTCGACCGCGCCGGCGCCGGTTTCGTCGAGCAGAAAGCCCATCTTGTGCAGGCCCACGCCATGCTCGCCGGTGCAGGTGCCGCCCAGTTGTATGGGCACTAGCCCATGCCTCGCATCCGACTCGTCCGCACATCCCGATTACGCTTCAACGTGGCCCGTGCGAGACATTGGATACGCGCTAACAACTACACGCACACCTTGCGCTTGTAAGTGCACTTGCTTCCGGTATCCCCGCTAAAAAGCGGCAAAGCGAAGACGCAGCGGAATACACGTGCATTTCCCATCTCCGCAATACAGGGGGATGTATGCCGAAACCAGGTCGCAGCGGGCTCATACAGAGATCGCGCATGCAACGGGGGTCAGGGCCTGGTCCGTGCTCATTGCTCAATGGGTGGCGTGCGCTGCTCGGGCAACTGATCCTGGGGATTCTGTCGTGTATGTTCTTACCCCTGGCTCAAGCTCAGGCATCGAATCAAGGCCCGGGTTTTCAGCTCTTCATTGACGCTGAAGGCGGAAAGGGTTGTCCTGCAGTGCTGCAGGAGCGTGGGGGGCCAGCCTCCATCACCGGCTTTTCACATCGTCTGCTGCTGTCCCTCGACGCCTCGGGCGAAAGCGCCTTCTCCTTGATGGCCCGCTGCGACGCCGAGACTCAAACTTTTGGGCCGGCCACACCAGTGCCCGGCGCATATGCTGCACCCCAGCGCTTGGCTGCGTCACAGGAACAGGTGCTGTCCTTGACCTTGCCTGTGGCCACCTTTCATGGGGCTGGTGCGCTGCGCGTGGTGCTCGCCACCTCCGGAGACTATCTAGCGGAAACCACGGTCGGCGCCGGGGACAGCATCCTCCTGCCCTTGAACGGCTCCCTGGGCACCAGTGGGGCAGATCCGGCTGCGATTCCCGCTCTCGACCTCTGGGCGGCGCTGGCACTGGCCGTGCTGCTCGGCGGACTCGCCTGGCGAAGGCATGGGCGTCGGCTGAGCGGAGGGGGGCGCACTTCCGCTGTTTGGCTGTGCCTGTTGCTGCAGCCGGTGCTCGATCCCTCCACGGGCTGGGCCCAGCGTGCCGCATCCGCCTCTGAAGTGGGCAGGCCAGCGGACACAGACCGTTTGTTGGCCCAGGATGCGTTGGACGACAACTTGCCCGACAGCCCTGATCTGGTGTCACTCCATGGAGGGCAGTTCGGGGATCAACTGCGGCTTTCGCTGCGCTACCGCCCCTCCAACCAGCCGCCCCGCCTGCAGGACTGGCCAACCCAGGCGCTCGCACTGATCGTCGGTCAACCCTGGCAGTTGAAGCTGCGCGCCCATGATCCCGATGGCGACGCCTTGAGCTGGCAATTACCGGGAGCCACGCCCGCCGGGTTCAGTCTCCAGCCCACCGGACACCAGGAGGCCATGGCCCGATTCACACCCACCTCTGCGGGTACGCATGATATTCAGGTCCGCGTCAGCGATGCATCGGGCGCCTATGACCAGCGTAGCCTTATTGTGGTAGCTGAGGACGCCCATGGCGGAAGCATCGGTGATTTGCAGCCTCCCCGCTTTGTCAGCACGCCGCCGACCCAGGGCCGTGCCGGCCAGCCCTGGCGCTACGCGATCGAGGTCCAGGACCCCAACATCCCGCCTCGTTCCGTCCAACTCCGCCTGGTGCAGGGCCCTGCCGGCATGGCCCTGCTCGGGCAGCAACTCGTGTGGACACCGGATCAGGCCGGGCACCATGACATCCTGGTCCAGGCCGGCAATGGCAGCCGCCAAGCCGGCGAGCAGCGCTGGCGTCTTGAGGTGTCAGACACCGATCCGCCCAGGCCAGACGAACGAGAAGCTTCGCCTTGGGATGACCGAAGCCGCAGCCCCCGCTTCAGCACCCAGCCTGGCTTGCTGGCCCAGGTGGGCGTCCCCTGGCGCTACCAGGTGCGGGCGCGGGACGCGCTGGGCCACGCCTTGTCGGTGCAGGCGGGGGCGAGCCTGCCCGCAGGCATGGCCCTCTCCGGGCAGGCTCCGCAACAGTGGCTGGGGTGGACGCCAGAGCACTCCGGCCTGTTCAAGGTGGAACTGCTGGTGCAAGACGCGCAAGGCTTGCGCAGCGTTCAGACCTTCGCGCTCGCAGTCCATGACGAGCGTGCGCTGCCCCCTGACCCTGCCACCCAAGCGCCACCCTTGAGCGAGGCCGCCATCGCCCCCTTCGCCGACGGCGTCGCCTTTCTCTACGAAGGGCCTGACGCGATCCAGACCGGTGCGGACACGAGCGTGTTCGATGCCCGCAGCCTGGCCGTGCTGCGCGGACGCGTGCTCGACAGCGCCGGCCAGCCTCTGCCCGGAGTGCGCGTGCGCTTGGCCGGACAACCGCGCTTCGGCGAGACCCGCAGTCGGAATGACGGCTGGTTCGACCTCGCGGTCAATGGTGGGGGTTTGCTGACCCTGGAATACGACAAGCCCGGCTACCTGCGGTCACAACGCAAGGTCAAACCAGCTTGGCGCGACTGGACGCTGCTTGACGAGCTGGTGCTGCTGGCCCGTACCCCGCAATACAGCGACATCGACCTGGGCTCCCAGGCTCCAGAGGGCCCCCAGTTGGCCTGGGGCCCTCTGAGCCGCGATGAACGTGGGCAGCGCCGCCCTGTGATGTGGTTCCCTGCCGGGCTGCAAGCAACCCTCGATCTGCAGGATGGACGCCAGCAAGCCCTTAGCCACCTGACCTTGCGTGCCACCGAATACACGGTCGGCCCTCTGGGGCCGGCGGCCATGCCGGGCGAACTCCCGGTGTCGGTGGGCTACACCTATGCCGTCGACATCTCGGTCGATGAGGCCGAATTGCAAGGCGCTCGCGGCGTCAGCTTCAGCCAGCCGGTGCCCATCTATGTCGACAACTTCATCGCCGCACCGGTTGGCACCTCGGTGCCCGCCGGTTGGTACGACCCGGCCAAGGCGGCCTGGATCGGCAGCGACAACGGCCGTGTCATCGAAATCCTGGCCATCGAGGACGGCCAGGCCCAACTGCGCGTCAGCACCGCACCGGGCGCGGCCCGGCCCGACGAATTGCAGGCCCTGGGTATCACCGAGAGCGAACTGCAATCCTTGGCATCCTTGTACCCGGCGGGCACCCAACTCTGGCGCGTGGCCTTGAATCACCTCAGCGCCTGGGACTTCAACTGGCCCTGGGGCCCGCCCCTCGATGCTGTTGGACCGCCTGACAGCCCTCCGCCCGACCCGGACGACAAGCCCCCGTGCGGCCAAGGCGGGCAGCCTTGTGCCTGCCCCGGTGAAGGCTGCGACATCCATTTCGAAGCCCGGGCCGTCGGCCAGGGCTTGCCCCTGGCCGGCACCTCTTACCGCCTTTACTACCGCAGCGACCGGGTGGGCGCGGCCCCTGGCAGTGCCCCCGCATCGCCAGGCCCCACCAGCACGTACCAGGTCGAAATCACCGCCGACAGTTGGCCCGCCAGCCTGAGCGGCATCACCGTGACCTCGGACATCGCCGGCAGACGCCGCCAGCTGAACATCCCGGCGGCCCAGGGCTGGCAGGAACGGCAGAAGCTGTCCTTTGAGTGGGATGGGCGCGACGCCTACGGGCGCGAGGTCCGCGAGAGCACTGTGGCCACCACCGCAGTCCAATACAACTACGCCACGGTTTACTACCCCAGCCCAGCCGATTTCAGGCGGGCCTTTGAGCGCATCAACAACTGGGACACTCAAGCCAACCAGGGCCGCACATCGGTGGCGCTTACTAACACCCACCGACTGCGGGTTGCTCCACCCCAGGGCAGCCCCGAAGTGCAGGCTGCGGCAGCGGGTGGCTGGGCCTTGAGCCCGCTCAGCCTCTACGATGCGGGCCAGCGCACCCATTACCAGGCCGCTGGGCAGACCATCTCGGCCCTGCAATGGCTGCCCAAGGTGCGGACGCTCAAACACGCCTTCGGTGATCAGAATGTCGGAGTCCGTGGGCTGTTGATGTCGGGCGACGGACGCATGATCGTCGGCAGAGCTCAGCAGATCGTGGCCTTGCCTGTTGATCCCGCCGGGCCTTTGACGGTGTTAGCGGGGTCGGGGGAAGACGGGGCCCGTCAGGCCGATGGCCCCGCTCTTGGCTTGCCCCTGCAGGAGCCTCTGCCCTTGGCCTGGGGTCCGGATGACAGCATTTATTTCAAGGAGGCCCGCTTTGGCGGCTTGTCAGTCCTGAGCCCGGATGGGCAAGTCCGGACCGTAGCCCTCCCACCCCAATCTGGCTTTGCGCAACCCATCCACGATGTTGCCGTGCTGCCGGACCGCAACGTGCTGGTCCTGTACCGATGGCGGTCGGATCCTTTGGTTCAGGTTGCGGCCTCTGGCGAAAGTCACTCGATGAATTGGCCCGAGGGCCATGAGCTGCCGAACACCATGAAGGGGGACCGGGCAGGCCGGGTCTGGTTTGCCACCAGCCAGGCTTTGTACGCCTTGGGCGAGAGCGGCCGCATCCAGCGCGTGCTTCCCAGCGACGGGCAGCCTGCGCCGATCCGGCCTGTCCAGTTGATCCCTGACGAACAAGGCGGTCTGTACTGGATCGATACCGCCGAGGGACGGGCGCTGCGCTACCTGAGCCCCGGCGGCCAATCGGGCCTCATAGATCCGGCGCTGGATGACTTCGCCTACCAGGACGCCACCGCAGTGGACCCCGAAGGGGTGATCTACACCTTGGGCCGTGATGGCATTGGCGCCTATGAGTCGGGCTACCCCGGCTTCAGCGGCGCCACCTCGGGTCTGCCCAGCGCCGACGGCCTGCAGATCCAGGAGTTCGATCGTCTGGGCCGCCCCTACCGCCTTCGCAACGCACTCAATGGCGAAACTTTGAGCCACCACCACTACAACCCCTCAGGCTACCTGATCGGCATCAGCGATGCCTTTGGCAACACTACGCATTTCGAACGCGCGCCGGATCAACGCCTGCGGGCCGTGGTCTCGCCCGACGGCCTGCGCACCGAGTTGCACTACAACCCGCAAGGCCTGCTGAGCGAACTGAAGGAGCCCAACGGCGCCACCCACCGTCTGGCCTATTCCGAAGCCCCCGGCCAGACCGGCTTGCTGACGCGCTATGAAGCGCCCAACGGCGGCATCGACCGCTTCGAATACGACGACCATCGCCGCTTGATCCGCAACCGCCATGGCGACGGCAGCGGCTGGACCCTCAGCCCCCCGCGTGGCGACGGCAGTGTGACGGCCACCACCGCAATGGGCCGCGAAAGGCGCATCCAAGATGAGCCAAGACAACAGTGGTGGCAGGGCAGCGCCCGCGTCGAGACCGGGTTTGACGGCCATGAGCGCCGCAGCCACCGCAGCTACCTGGGCACCTTGGAGCGGCAATGGGCCGACGGCTTCAGCGTCACTGAAACCCCCATCCCCGATCAGCGTTTTGGCATGGCCAGCCCGACCCAGGCACTGCAGCAGCAGTGGAGCCCGGGCAATACCGTCCGTCAAATGACCTATCGCAGCAGCACACCCGTGCCGGGCTCCGGCACGGCCTGGGGCGAGCGCATCAGCAACTGGTCAGAGCGAACCAACCAAAACCAAGAGCCGCCCTGGCAACTGGAATACAACGTCAGCGCCTCACGCTTGACCCGCAGCTCCCCTGCCGGGCGAAAGACGCTGACCTGGCTCGATGCCTGGCAACGCCCGACCGGGGTCGAACTGCCGGGGCACCATCGACAACAGTACCTCTACGACCCGCGTGGGCGCCTGCTCAGCCTGCAAACGCAAGACTTGGCCGACCCCTTAGCGTCAGTCCAACGAACCCAGACCCTGAGCTACCACCCCAGCGGCAGCCACGGAGCCGGGCAACTGGCCAGCCACACCGACGCCCTGGGTCGCATCACTCGCTGGGAATATGACGCGGCCCACCGCTTGAGTCAGCAGACCGGCCCCGACGGACGCCGCATCGACTACCGCTACGATCTGGCCGGCCGTCTGCGCGAACTCAGCACCCCCAATGGCGCGGGCCACCGCTTCGACTACACATCCTCCGACCGCCTCAGCCGATATCAGGCCCCGGCACTGGGCGGCCTCGACGACGCCAGCACCCACTGGCTCTATAACGCCGACCGACTCCTCATCCGCATCCAGCGCCCGGGCGCGGAGGTGCTCCAATTGCAGCGCGACGGCGCGGGGCGGCTGCAAGACCTGCTCGACGGCCCCTACCGCACCCACTTCGAGTGGGGGCCTGAAGGCCGGCTGCAGGCCGCCCAGACCGAGGAAGGCCACCGCGTCGAGCAGCACCACGAAGGCGCCCTGCTGCGCGACTCGCTCACCCAACTCGGCCCCTGGCCCCTGGGGCAGCATTACCGCTACGAAGGGGAGGGCAGCGCCAACTTTCTGCCCCGTGTCCAGCGCCTGGAACTGAGCCTGGGCGCCAGCCCTGAGCAAGCCATCGAATTCCAGCGTGACCCTGACGGCCTTCCCACCCGCTTTGGCCCCCTGGCGTTACAACGCGACGGTGCCACGGGCTGGTTGAGCGGACTCAACCTGGGCCAAATCCAAAGCAGCCAGCACTACAACGGCATGGGCGAAATGCTGCAAAGCCGCAGCAGCCATGTCTACTCTGAAGCCCAACTGGACGCCCGTCTGCGCCCACTGCTCAAGACCGGCTTCCAGGCCTTGGGGCAGGCCCTCTCCAACGAACTGAGCAAGCAAAACAGCTGCATCATCAGTTGGCCAGCGCCCGATGAAGAAGAGGCCAGCCCGCGCGACCGTGCATCTGCAAGAGGCCAAAGCGCCCTGCCCGGCTTGATTCCAGAACCCCCGCAGCCC
This sequence comes from Curvibacter sp. GW821-FHT01G03, assembly GCF_059422285.1. Classification (NCBI taxonomy): domain Bacteria; kingdom Pseudomonadati; phylum Pseudomonadota; class Betaproteobacteria; order Burkholderiales; family Comamonadaceae; genus Curvibacter; species Curvibacter sp. GW821-FHT01G03. The sequence goes on along the minus strand of NZ_JBWKWP010000006.1, from coordinate 22,314 downwards.
GCCGTCCTGGCGGCACCCAGCCTAAATCCACCTGTCGTTAACCATGTGACCGAAGTTTTGGCGCAAAGCATCGGTGCTGGCCGCCTCAGCCCCGAGCGGCAGAAAGTGGCGGACACCCAGTCAGCAATGCTGAGATTTATCCCCGATCCTGGGCAACGCATACAAAGCCTGGAGACCGACTGTGGTCAGGGCAACAGCGGGTTTTGGGAGCTGTCTGGATTCGGCATCGGCGGTTTGGATCCTGTCTTTGAGCAACTCGCGCAGGGGAAATTCAGCATCGAGGCACTCTACGCGGGGCCTGGGGTCAGTGCTCCGGAGCAATGCACGGTGACTGCCCGCTTCGGGCCAGATGAATCTGGTCAGGTTTACTATCCAGTCATCGGGTCCAGAAGTGTCGACCTCCGCTATTACCTTGGGGCGGGCCGTGTCAGCCCTGCAGTGCAGTGGCCAGCGCGAGGTCAAAGTGCACGCGTTGAGGTCATTGGGGCAGACACCCTCCCTCCCGCCTGGGCCAATCACATCGTCAGCAGCTGTGACGGCCATCTGGAGGGTCTGAGCTTTACGACCGAACGCTTGCAAGGTCCTTGCGCAGTAGGCCTCTCGAGTCGAGTGATGCCCGCCGGTGCCCCTCAGGTGCGTCACACCCTGCGCGTTGACGACCTGACCCCGGGAAGCGTCTTTCGCCTGCAACTGCTCTCGGTACCCGAAGGATGGCCGGCATTCGTCGGCCTGCCCATTCCCCCGGCAAGAAAAGTGCTCAGCAACTGTGGCGATGGCAGCGTCAAACTGCTCGACATCCCACCTCAAAGCGTTGCACCGGAGGATTTGCCAGGCCTGGAGGGTTGGGAATTCTATGAGCTTGACGCCCCCACCGGCGATTGCCAGGTCCAGGCCTCGCCGCTCGAACAAAGCCACACCGTCAGCGTCCAAGCCGGGCAAGGTGGCCGAGCCTCGCCCCTCACGCAAACGGTAAGGCCCGGGGGCAGCGCCACTCTCGAAATCTGGTCAGACCCCGGCATGGAAATCGACCAACTGCAAAGCAGTTGCACGTTGCAAAAACAAGAAGGAAGTCGGTACAAGGCAGGTCCGTTGCAAGGCGACTGTCAGATCGAGGTCAGCTTCCGCGCCAGTCTCACCTGGCGGCCCCGCGACTTCTGCCACGCCGATCTTGAGGCCTTCAACCACCGCTGGGCCGAGCTACTCGAACAGCCCCTGAGCGCGCCCAGCCTGGCTTCACTGCAGACCCTGCTACACAACACCGAGACCCGCTACGCCCAAGGCGCGGCAGGCCTCATCCCCAGCCACTACCCTGACGGCAGCCCCATCGACCCTGGCCTGCGCCCCACCCAAAGCTACCTCAGCCAGGCAGCCCAGCAGCAGATTCTGGCCCTCAACAAGCTGCTCGACAACCCGGCGCGCCAAGCCGATCTGTACCAGCTCCAACTGCAGCGCAACCCCGCCGGCCAGATCACCCGAAGCGAACAAAGCCTGTATGGTGCAGCCCCCCGCATTCGACGCTACACCTATACCGAAGCAGGCCAACTGCAAAGCGCCAGCGACGAAAGTTCAGACGGCCGCCTCGACAACACCCTCACCTGGGGCTACGACGCCAACGGCAACCGCCTCACAGAAAACGGCCAGCCCATCGCCCACTACGACGCACAAGACCGGCTGCTGCGCTGGAGGAGCAACACCTACCGCTACACCCCCGCTGGCGAGCTGCAAGAACGCCAAAGCCCCGAAGGCCTCGCCCGCTACCACTACGACGCCCAGGGCAACCTGCGCCAAGTCGAAACCGAAAGCGGACACACCCTCCAATACGCCATCGACCCGCTCAACCGGCGCATCGGCAAACAGCGCGACGGTCAATGGCAATGGTGGCTGCTGTGGCTTGACAAACTGCGCCCCCTGGCCAGACTCGATGCCCAAGGCCGACTTGAATCCATCTACTACTACGCAGAGCAGGCCAACGTACCAGAAGGCCTGCGCAAGAACGGGCAGGACTACAGGATCATCACCGACCAGATCGGCAGCGTGCGCCTGGTGGTCAACGCCCAGAGCGGGGAGGAAATGCAGCGCATCGACTACGACGAACGGGGCCAGATCGTGCTGGACACGAACCCCGGCTTCCAGCCCTTCGGGTTTGCGGGCGGGCTGTATGACGCCGACACCGGGCTGACGCGATTCGGGGCGCGGGACTATGATGCGCAGACGGGGCGGTGGACGGCGAAGGATCCGATCTTGTTTGAGGGTGGAGAGGTGTCGTTGTATGCCTATGTGGAGGGGAACCCGCTTACGTATTCGGATCCCCGCGGCCTCTGTCCCTTCTGCTTGGCGATACCGCTTGTGGCAGGTGGCATTACGGCTACAGACCTTGCGATAGGGATTGGTGGCGCTGGAGCATTGATCGGTCTTGACCGCCTTCAAAGTTCAGGGCTACCGCCAGGATTTATTCCCGGAGACAAAGGCGCGGAACAATGGGGGCGAAACAATGGGATCGACCCGAATGACGCCCGTGGCCGCTTTCACGGAATCAAACAGAGCGACAAAGGCCGAGGCCGAGACAAATACGGTGTCAATCCTCAAACGGGCGAGGTGTGCAATCCAGACGGAGATGTCGTTGGTGACCTGGGCGACGCGCGAAGGAAGTGACACGATGCAATTCGACGACGAATATCCTTCATGTGAGGAAACCTATGCCACTCTGCGGGTCTTCTCAGAAACATCGACCGGAACGGAGATAGCCGAGGCTCTCGGATTAACAGCGACCGAGTCCTTCTCAAGAGGTGATCCGTTCGGAAGTAAGGGGCGGAGTAGGCGCCATTCCGGCTGGCTGCTTAGCACTTACGGAGTGGTCACTTCTCGAGATTCAAGACGTCACATCGGTTGGCTGCTCGATAGATTGAGGACCAAGGAGGCGGCGCTGGAGCACTTGCGTAGGTCAGGCGCCGAATTGGACATCAGCTGCTACTACCTGTCTTCTGGGCAAGGCGGCCCAACCATGAGCGCGGACCAGATGACAGAGCTTGGCGCGTTGAGACTTGATGTCTGTTGGGACATCTACTTTCAGCCGCCTGCTTAAAACGTATATGCCTATGTGGAGGGGAACCCGCTTACGTATTCGGATCCCCGCGGCCTCTGTCCCTTCTGCTTGGCGATACCGCTTGTGGCAGGTGGCATTACGGCTACAGACCTTGCGATAGGGATTGGTGGCGCTGGAGCATTGATCGGTCTTGACCGCCTTCAAAGTTCAGGGCTACCGCCAGGATTTATTCCCGGAGACAAAGGCGCGGAACAATCACTAATTGCTTAACCCACTACGCAGAGAAGGCCAACGTACCCGAAGGCCTGCGCAAGAACGGGCAGGACTACAGGATCATCACCGACCAGATCGGCAGCGTGCGCCTGGTGGTCAACGCCCAGAGCGGGGAGGAAATGCAGCGCATCGACTACGACGAATGGGGCCAGATCGTGCTGGACACGAACCCCGGCTTCCAGTCCTTCGGGTTTGCGGGCGGGCTGTATGACGCCGACACCGGGCTGACGCGATTTGGGGCGCGGGACTATGACGCGCAGACGGGGCGGTGGACGGCGAAGGATCCGATCTTGTTTGGGGGCTTCACCCGCGGCGGCGTCTCGCCATTTGCCCGGTCCGATAATCTTGCGTCATGACGACAACTGACGGTGGCGATCAAAGCGAGAAAATTTTGCCCGGGTTCAGGATGTTCTTGGGGTCGAGCGCACGTTTGATGGTGCGCATCATGTCGACCGCGCCGGCGCCGGTCTCGTCGAGCAGAAAGCCCATCTTGTGCAGGCCCACGCCATGTTCGCCGGTGCAGGTGCCGCCCAGCTGCAGCGCCCGGGTGACGAGCTTGTGGTTGAGCTCTTCGGCCTTGGCGCGTTCTTCGGCGCTGTCGGGGTCGATCAGGTAGCCGAAGTGGAAGTTGCCGTCGCCCACGTGGCCCACCAGGAAGTAGGGGATGCCACTGGCGTCGGTCTCGGTCACCGAGTCGAGCAGGCAGTCGGCCAGGCGGCTGATGGGCACGCAGGTGTCGGTGGAGATGGCCTTGCAGCCCGGGCGCGACTGCACGGCGGCAAAGTAGGCGTTGTGCCGCGCCGTCCACAGGCGGGTGCGTTCTTCAGGGGTGCTGGCCCATTCGAAGGCGTTGCCACCGAACTCGCTGGCGATCTCCTGCACGGTTTCGGCCTGCTCCTTGACGCTGGTGGGCGAGCCGTGGAACTCCATCAACAGCATGGGTTCTTCGCGCAGGCCCAGCTTGGAGTACTGGTTGACCATGCGCACGGTGTGGTGGTCGATCAGCTCGACACGGGCAATCGGCACGCCCAGCTGGATGGTCTGGATGGTGGTGCGCACCGCCGCCTCGATGCTCGGGAACGAGCAGATGGCGGCCGACACGGCCTCGGGCAGGGGGTACAGACGCACGGTGATCTCGGTGATCACGCCCAGGGTGCCTTCGCTGCCTACCATCAGGCGGGTCAGGTCGTAGCCGGCGCTGCTCTTCTTGGCGCGGGTGCCGGTGCGGATGACCTCGCCGCTGGCGGTGACCACTTCCAGGGCCAGCACGTTTTCGCGCATGGTGCCGTAGCGCACGGCGTTGGTGCCGCTGGCACGGGTGGCGGTCATGCCGCCGATGGTGGCGTCGGCCCCCGGGTCGATGGGAAAGAACAGGCCGGTGGCCTTGATCTCTTCATTGAGCTGTTTGCGCGTGATGCCGGGTTGCACGGTCACGGTCAGGTCTTCGGCGTTCACGCTGAGCACCCGGTTCATGCGGCTGACATCGAGGCTGATGCCCCCTTGCACGGCCAGCAGGTGGCCTTCGAGCGAGGAGCCCACGCCGAACGGGATCACCGGCACCTCGAACTGGCTGGCCAGGCGCACGGCATCGGCCACGTCGGTGGTGCTTTCGGCAAACACCACGGCCGCCGGCGGCGGCACCTGGAACGAGGACTCGTCGCGGCCGTGCTGTTCACGCACCACCAGGGCGGTGCTGCACTGCTCGCCAAAGCGGGCCTTGAGGGCATCGATCAGGGCGGCGGGCACGTCGCGCTGCTGTACTTCGGGCAGCAGGTGCAGGGGGGCGGTGGGGGCGTTCATGGTGTCTCCAGTACGGCTTGAATAGGGGGCCGGGTGCGGCCAGCCTGCCATTCTAGGAGCGTGGGCGGCTTCCTGCCGAGCCCGGGGGCTGATGGCCTGGCGCTGCGGCGAGGGACGGCGATCTCGCGCAAAATCGAGGACCCGACAGCCGGTCGGCCCGCCCCCACGCCGGGCGTGGCCCCGCGCTTTTTCAACGTTTGCAAGGACCCCCGCATGGCCAACCGCCTGACCCAGATCGCCACCCGCACCGGAGACAACGGCACCACCGGCCTGGGCGACAACACCCGGGTGTCCAAAAACAGCCTGCGCGTGCATGCCATGGGCGATGTGGACGAGCTCAACTCGCACATCGGCCTGCTGCTCAGCGAGAGCCTGCCCGAGGCGGTGCGCGAGCTGCTGACCGATATCCAGCACCAGTTGTTCAACCTGGGCGGCGAGCTGTCGATCCCGGGCTTCGAGCTGCTCAAGGCCGAGGCCGTGCTGCAGCTCGATGAGGCGCTGGCGCGCTTCAATGGCGAGTTGCCGCGACTGCAGGAGTTCATCCTGCCGGCCGGCCGGCGCAGCGCCGCCCAGGCCCATGTGTGTCGCACCGTGGCGCGCCGCGCCGAGCGTGCGGTGGTGGCGCTGGGCAATGAAGAGGCCCTGAAGGACACGCCGCGCCAGTACCTGAACCGCTTGTCAGACCTGATGTTCGTGCTGGCCCGGGTGCTCAACCGGGTGGATGGCGGCGACGACGTCTACTGGAAGAGCGAACGCCTGCAGCGCGGCAGCTGAGCCGGGGGCCCCATGCGCCTGCGCCACATCGAGGTCTTCAATGCCATCATGCTGACCGGCAGCGTGAGCGCGGCGGCCCGGCTGATCAACATCACCCAGCCCGCCGTCAGCCGCACCCTGCAGCATGCCGAGATCCAGCTTGGCTTTGCGCTGTTCCAGCGCGCCAAGGGTCGGCTCACCCCGACCACCGAGGCGCTGACGCTGTTCCCGCACATCGAGCGCCTGTTTGCCCAGCTCGACGAGGTGCAGCGCCTGGCCACCAGCCTGCGCGGTGGCCAGGTGGCCGGCGAGCTGCGCATCGTCTCGGTGCTGGCGCTGAGCTACGACATCCTGCCCCGCGCCTTGGCCCGTTTCAAGAAGAAGCACCCCGACATCGTGGTCAGTGTCGAGGCTCTGCATTCGCCCCAGATCATCTCCAGCCTGATGTTGCAGGAGGCCGATGTGGGCTTTGTCTTCAGCACGCTCAGCCACCCGTCCCTGACCCACGAGCCGCTGGCCGAATGCGCCATGGTGTGCGTGGTGCCCAAGGGGCTGCTGCCGGTGCGCAAGCTGCGCCAGGCTCAGCTGAGCCTGGCCGACCTGGTGGACGTGCCGGTGATCAACCTCGATGCCCGCGATCCGGTGGGCACGCGCCTGAGCCAGGCCTGCCGCGAGGCCGGCGTGGGCCTGACCTCCTACGTCACGGTGCAGACCTACCATGCCGCGTTGGCCATGGCCCACCACGGCTTGGGCGTGGCCCTGGTGGACGCCTGCACGGCCGTGTCGGCCGACCGCAGCAAGGTCGATGTGCTGGCGCTGGAGCCCGCCATCGCTGTTCCGGTGCAGGCCCTGCGCCTGGCCGACAAGCCTGGTTCGGTGCTGGTGCGGGCCATCACCGAAGAGATGCAGCAGGCCATCCGTCAGGCCTTGTGAGGCGCTGCGGGGTGGGGGGAGGCCGGGCGAGCCTCAGGGCGCGGGTCGCAAGCTTTGCAACACCTGCCCCTGGGCATCCAGCAGCAGCAGGCGACCGCCTTCGAGGCGGGCCGAGCGGGTGGCCTCCAGGCTGGCCAGGAAGGGGCCCTCCTGCTCCCCGCCCGGGGTCAGGCACATCATGCGGGTGGCCGCCAGTGGGCCCACGCGCAGCTGACCCTGTTCGATGCGCCAGCGCCCGCTGAACCGGTTGCAGCCCCCAAAGCCGCTGGCCTGGCCACTGGCGTCCAGCCGCAACTGGGTGGGCGGATTGCCGTCGCCCAGCCAGCGGGTGTCGCCCAGCTCGGGCAGGGCAGGGGCCTGGGCGCAGGCGCTCAGCAGCGTGGCGGTGGTGGCCAGCGCCAGCAGGGCGCCAAGACGGGATCGACGAGAAGATGGATGGGCCATGGGCACCTCACAAAGCACGTGACAGCACGTTCAAGCGCGCATTCTGGCACCGGCGGCAGGGCCCGGATCAGGCCGGGATCAGGCGCGCAAGGCCTCGCAGAGCTGGCGTGCGGTGCCAAAGGCCAGCGTGAAGCCCAGCGCACCGTGGCCGGTGTTCATCCACAGGTTGTCGGGGCCCTTCGGCAGGCGGCCGACGATCGGCAGGCCGGTGGGTGTGGCCGGTCTCAGGCCGCACCAGGCCTGGACGTCACTGAAGTCCTGGCAGCCCGGAAACACCTGAGCGGTGGATTGGCACAGGCTGGTGATGCGCTCGGCCGGAATGTCGCGGCCATAGCCCACCAGTTCGACCATGCCGGCCACGCGCAGGCGCTCGCCCAGGCGGGCGAACACCACCTTGCGGGCACTGTCGGTCACACTGACCCGTGGGGCCTGGGCCGGATCCCGGCCCACCGGCAGGGTGATGCTGTAACCCTTGAGCGGGTAGACCGGCAGCGGCAGGCCCAGTGGGCGGCACAGCGCCACGCTGGCGGCCCCCAGGGCCAGCACAAAGTGGTCGGCCTGCACCGGCCCCTGGGCCGTGTGGGCGGCCACCACGCGGCCACCGGCCAGCTCCAGCCGGGTCACGGGGCGGCCGTAGCGGCGCTCGGCACCGCGCTGCGCCAGCGCCTGGTCCAGCGCCTGGCACACCTTGAGGCAATCCGCGGCGCTTTCGCTGGGGGTGTAGACCGCGCCGGCCATGGCGCTCTGGTAGCGGGCCAGTGCGGGCTCCAGGGCCACGCATTCCGCGGGCGAGACCAGGCGCTGGGCGGCGCCGCCCAGGCGGGCCTGCAGCTCGATCTGCTGCGCCGCCCCTTGCAGCCCGGCCTCGGTGGGGTAGAGCACCAGCTTGCCCGGTGTGCTGTGGTCGCAGTCGGGCCGCAGATCGGCCAGCATGTGCTCGAAGCCCTCGCGGCTGCGCGCGGCCAGGCCCAGCAAGGTGGCGGTGCTGCGTTCCGAGCGCGGGCGGTTGCAGGCGGCCATGAAGCTCAGCCCCCAGGCCCATTGGTGCAGGTCGGCCTGCAGGCGAAACTTCAGCGGCGAATCGGCGGCCAGCAGCAGCTTGGGCAACTGCCCCCAGATCGACGGGTCTGCCAGGGGTTGCACGTAGGAGTAGCTGAGCTGGGCCCCATTGCCGCCGCTGGCCCCCTGGCCCACCGCATCGGCCGCGTCGAGCAGGGTCACACGATGGCCTTCCTGCTGCAGAGAATAGGCGGCGGCCAGCCCGGTGATGCCGGCGCCAAGCACACAGACGTGCATGAGCGATCCTTCTGTTCTGTTGGGTTCAAGACTGCTGCCAATGTAGGGCGCACCAGGCGCCCGCGCTCATGCCAATCGAGGCCGGGGCCATGCAGCGAGGTTATGGGGCACCAACGGTGCTCAGGGCCTGGCCAGCTTGGGGCTGGCGGGTCTGCTCAGGGCTTTCCCGCTGCGGCAGCAGGTCCATTACCTTTTGTAATGCCCATGCCGTGAAAAGGAATTACCGCCCAGGGCGCAGGCCTTCCTACACTGGGCCTTCACGGTTCGCCCTTCCATTCATCCCTCACCCCCTCTAGAGGTCTGCTCATGAAAATGGTCCCCCTGCTGCTCACTGCTGCCACCCTGGTCACGGGCTCTGCCCTGGTGCAGGCCGATACCCTGGAGAAGATCGCGGCCTCCGGCAAGATCACCCTGGCCTACCGGGAATCGTCGGTGCCCTTCAGCTACCTGGATGGCCCCTCCAAGCCCATCGGCTTTGCCGTGGACATGTCCAATGCGGTGGCCGACGCGGTGCGCAAGCAGCTCAAGAAGCCCGATCTGCAGATCGAGTGGCAGCCGGTGACCTCGCAGAACCGCATCCCGCTGATCATGAATGGCACGGTCGATCTGGAGTGCGGTTCGACCACCAACAACACAGCGCGTGGCAAGGACGTGGCCTTTGCCATCAACCACTTCTACACCGGCACCCGGCTGCTGGTCAAAAAGGGCTCGGGCATCAAGGACTACGCCGACCTGGCCGGCAAGAACGTGGCCACCACCACCGGCACCACCAACCTGCAGGTGTTGCGCAAGTACAGCACCGAGAAGAACCTGAACTTCAACATGCTCTTCGGCAAGGACCACGCCGACTCGTTCTTGCTGGTGGAGTCGGGCCGGGCGCTGGCCTTCGGCATGGATGACATCCTGCTGTTCGGGCTCAAGGCCAACGCCAAGAACCCGGACGAGTTCGAGGTGGTGGGCGAGTCGCTGCAGGTCGAGCCCTATGCCTGCATGCTGCGCAAGGACGACGTCGGCTTCAAGCACCTGGTCGATGGCGTGATCGGCGGGATGATGAAGAGCGGCGAGTTCGAGAAGCTCTACACCAAGTGGTTCATGCAGCCCATCCCGCCGCGCGGCGTGCCCCTGGGCCTGCCCATGAGCCCGCAGCTCAAGGACAACCTGAAAGCCCTGAGCGACAAGCCCGCCGTCTGATCATGGGACCTGCATTGCTCTCTGCGCCGCAGGTGGTCGGCATTCTGGGCGGCATGGGGCCGGCGGCAGGGGCCGATTTCGTGCGCCTGTTTGTCGAAGCCTGCTCGCGTCAGCTGCAGGCCCTGGGCCGAGGCGTGCAGGACCAGGCTTTTCCGGAGCATTGGCTGGCCCAGGTGCCGGTGCCGGACCGCACCGGGGCCTTGCTGAACCGCGACAACGGGGCGCACCAGCCACTGGAGCCCATGCTGCAGGCGCTGGGGCGGCTGGCCGCCCTGGGCGCGCGCAGCGTGGCCATGGCCTGCAACACGGCGCATGCCTGGCACGGGCGGCTGCAGGAGCGTTTTCCGCAACTGGAGTTGCTGCACGTGGCGCAGGAGGTGGCACAGGCCCTGCAGGCCCGTGGTGCCCGGCAGGCCATTCTGCTGGCCACCGAGGGCACGTACCGCAGTGGGTTGTATGAGCAGGCGCTGGCGCAGGCGGGGATTGCACTGATCCTGCCCGAGCAGGCCCAGCGCGAGCGCCTGATGCAGGGCATCTACGAGGGGGTCAAGCGCGGCGACCGGTTGTTGGCGCAGGCCTGTTTTGCCGAGGTGGCCGGGGCCCTGCTGCAGCGCCACGGCGACCAGCCGCTGCTGATGGCCTGCACCGAGATCCCGCTGGCCTTGCCCGGGGCCCCCGAGGTGGCGGGCGCCACCTTGATCGATCCGGCCCAGGTGCTGGCGCAGGCGCTGGCCGGACGGGCTTACGGGGTGTCTGACGTGCCGGCGGCCTCGTTTCAGATTTCGTAGTCGGCGCTGGTGCCTGATTCGTCCTGCAGGGCCTTTTCCACGATGGCGCGGCTCAGCGTCGGCGCAAACGACTCGATGAAGGCGTACACATAGCCGCGCAGGTAGCTGCCGCGGCGCACGGCCAGCCGGGTCAGGTTGATGCCGAACAGGTGGCCGGCGTCGATGGCGCGCAGGCCGGTGTCGCGTTCGGCCTCGTAGGCGATCGAGGCCACGATGCCGGCGCCCATGCCCAGCTCCACATAGGTCTTGATCACGTCGGCATCCATCGCGCTGAGCACGATGTGGGGCGCGAGCTTGCGCTGGGTGAAGGCCTCGTCGATGTGGGTGCGGCCGGTGAACCCGTTGTCGTAGGTGATCAGGGGCCAGGCGGCCAGGCGCTCCAGGGTCAGGGGGGCGTCCAGCAGCGGGTGGCCGGGCGGCACCAGCACCGAGTGGGTCCAGCGGTAGCAGGGCAGGGCGACCAGGGCCTCGTACTGGGCCAGGGCCTCGGTGGCGATGCCCACATCGGCCTCGCCCGACAGCAGCATCTCGGCCACCTGACGCGGTGAACCCTGGTGCAGGTTGAGCTTGACGTTCGGAAACTGCTGGCGGAACTCCTGCACCGCCGCCGGCAGGGCGTAGCGGGCCTGCGAGTGGGTGGCCGCGATCGAGAGCTGGCCGTTCTGTTGGGCCACGAACTCCTGCCCCGCCTTGCGCAGGTTGGCGCTGTCGAGCAGGATGCGCTCGATGATGGGCAGCACATGCTGGCCCGGGTCGGTCAGGCCGGTCAGGCGCTTGCCGGCGCGCACAAACAATTCAATCCCCAGTTCCTCTTCCAGCTCGCGGATCTGGCGGCTCACACCGGGCTGCGAGGTGTGCAAGGCGTTGGCCACCTCGGTCAGGTTGAAGCCGCAGCGCACGGTTTCGCGAACGGAGCGCAGTTGCTGAAAGTTCATTTTTTGAAGGGCTGAGGGCTTTTAAATAAGGAAAAGTAATTATTCGGTCGTTTGATACAACGTCCAAATACATAAAAGTGACATGCATATGGTGTGCGCGGGCTTGGCTTCAGGGCGGGGCGGGCATTGCGGGCCATCCCCAATGACGACATACGGGCTCAAATGGCAGACTGGGGGTTTAGATCTGATTCTTCAAAGCCTGGTATGTCTCAACGCCGTCAATTTCTGTCCCTTGCTCCCCGGCTGTTGGCCGCTACCGCGGCGCCGGCCTTGATCGGCTTGGCGCGGGCGCAGGAGGGGGTGTCCGGCCGCAGTGTGGTGATCGGCTCTTCGGCGGCCCTGTCGGGCCCGCTGGCCGCCTTGGGGCAGGATCTCAAGCTGGGCATCGATGCCGCCATGGCGCAGATCAATGCCCGTGGCGGGGTGCAGGGGCGCAGCCTGCAGTTGCAGATGGTGGACGACGCCTATCAGCCCAACCGCACCCTGGACAATGTGCGCAAGATGGCCGGCGACGGGGGCGTGCTGGCCCTGTTGTCCTGCGTGGGCACCCCCAACAACACGGCCATCCTGCCCGTCATCGAGGACAACGGCTTGCCGTATGTGGCGCCGCTGAGCGGTGCCAGCTCGCTGCGCAAGGCCGGCAGCCGCAACCTGTTCCATGTGCGTGCCAGCTACACCGACGAGACGCAGCGCCTGATCCAGCGCCTGGGCTCGATGGGCCTCAACGGGCTGGCCATCGTCTACCTGGACAACGGTTTCGGTCGCGAGGTGCTGGGCGATGCCCTCAAGGCCATGGAGGGCCAGGGCATGAAGGCGGTGGCCCAGGTGGCGCTGGACACGGCGGGCAAGAACCTGACCGAAGTGGTGAACCAGGTGCTGGCGGCCAAGCCCAGTGCGGTGTTCATGGCCACGGCAGGGGCCGTGTCCCAGGCCTTGGTGACGGGCTTGCGCAAGCCCTCGCCGTCCATGCCCGTGGTCGGCCTCAGCGTGGCACTGAGCAACGAAGGCGTGAAGGCGCTCGGGCCCCTGGGCAGCGGCGTGGCGCTGACCATGGTGTTTCCCGACCCGAACCGGGCCAAGATCGCGGTGGTGCGTGACTACCAGGCGGCCATGCGGGCCGCGGGACAGAGCGAATTCTCACCGGGCAGTTTTGAGGGCTACATCAACACCCGGGTGTTGGCCGAAGGCCTGGACCGGGCTGGCAAGGACGTCAACCGGGCCCGCCTGCGCTCGGCGCTGGCCGGGGTGCGCGGGCTCGACCTGGGGGGCTTTGTGGTCGACTTCGGCAGTGCGCCTTATGTCGGCTCGCACTACGTCGAGCTGGGGGTGCTGGGGGCTTCGGGCCGCTTCGTGGGCTGACGCCCCCAAGAGAGGGGGCGCGGGCGGCCGTCGCCCGGGGCTCAGCCGGCCTGGATCACGGCACAGGCCACGCGCGGGCCGGAGTTGCCGGTGGGCTGGGTGGTGTAGTCGTCCGGGTCGCGGTGCACGATCAGGCCTTTGCCGACGATGCTCTGCGGGCCGGCCACCAGGGTGATGCCGCGGCTTTCGAAGTCCACCCGGGCCACGCCCTGGGCGTCGGCCTTGAGCACGGGCAGGTCGCCCACGTGGTGGGCGCCGGCATCGTGCCGGCCATGGGCACTGCCGCCCGGGTTGAAGTGGCCGCCGGTGCTCATGCCGTCGCCACTGCTGCAGTCCCCTTTTTCGTGCACATGAAAGCCATGCTCTGCATTCGGCTTGAGGCCGGTGATCTGGCCGCTCACGCGCACCCCATCGCCGCTCTGGCTGAAGCTCAGGCGGCCGCTGACGTTGTTGCCCCGGGTGGGTTGCAGATCGGCCACGGCCCGAGGACCGGTCGGGGCGCTGGCACAGCCGGCCAGGGCCAGCGCCAGCAAGGTGGCGCCGCCGAACAGGCGGGCAAGACGGGAACGTGCTGTCGAGGCTGTCGGGGTCATGGGAATCCTCCTGAGGTGTGGAGGCCCGAGGGTAGCGCAATCGGCGTGCGCAGGGGGCAGGGTGCCCCCATGCCCCGGCCAGGCAGGCCGGGGACGCTTGCTCAGGCCGAACGCCGGTTCAGCAGGGCGTACAGACCGATGGCGCCAAAGGTGGCGGTGCCGATGCCGCCCAGGCCGAAGTCACCGAACTTCAGGGTGAAATCGCCGGTGCCCAGGATCAGGGTCACGGCGGCCACGATCAGGTTCTTGTTGTCGGAGAAGTCAACCTTGTTGTCCACCCAGATCTTGGCCCCGGCCACGGCGATCAGGCCGAACACCACGATGGACACCCCGCCCATCACGGGCAACGGGATGGCCTGGATCACGGCCCCGAACTTGGGGCTGAAGCCCAGCACCACGGCCAGCACGGCGGCGCAGGCGAACACGGCGGTGGAGTAGATCTTCGTGGCGGCCATCACGCCGATGTTCTCGGCATAGGTGGTCACGCCGGTACCGCCCGCGCTGCCCGAAAGCATGGTGGCCACACCGTCACCGATGAAGGCCCGGCCCATGTAGGCATCCAGATTCTTGCCGGTCATGGCGGTCACGGCCTTGATGTGTCCCAGGTTTTCGGCCACCAGGATGATGGCCACCGGGGCGATCAGCAGCAGGGCATTGGCGCTGAACACCGGGCTGGTGAAACCGGGCAGGCCCAGCCAGGCTGCGTTGGCCACGCCCGACAGGTCAAGCGGCTTGCCCAGGCCCAGGCCATTGGTCAACACCGCGTAGATCACGCTGGCCACGATCAGGCCCACCAGGATCAGCAGGCGCTGCAGCATGCCGCGTGTCAGCACGGCGACCAGGCCCACGCTGACAAAGGTCACGGCCTGCATCCAGCTGTCGAAGTTGCTGGCCGCCATGTTCTTGATGGGCACGCTGGCCAGGTTCAGGCCGATCACGGCCACCACAGCACCGGTGACGACCGGCGGCATCAGGCGTTCGATCCAGCGCGTGCCCACGGCCTGCACCAGGGCGCCAATGGCGGTGTAGACCGCGCCACAGGCCACGATGCCGCCCAGCGCCACCGCCATGCCGGCGTTCGGGCCCTTGCCGGCATAGCCGGAGGCCGCGATCACCACGCCGATGAAAGCAAAGCTTGATCCGAGGTAGCTGGGCACCTTGCCGCCGGTGATCAGAAAGAACACCAGCGTCCCGATGCCGCTCATCAGAATCGCAATGTTGGGGTCGAAGCCCGTCAGGATCGGGGCCAACACGGTGGCGCCGAACATGGCGATCACGTGCTGTACCCCCATCAGCGCGGTCTGCCCCCAGGGCAGCCGTTCATCCGGGCCGATCACCCCTCCCTGCTGCAACACCTCGGGGCTGCGCAGCCGCCAGTCGAATAGTCCCATGCTGAAATCCTGTCTGCTTGGTTAGAAATGCGGCGAATGCTAGCAGGGAGATGGGCGGTAAATGGCAGGGGCAGTACGGAGTGTTCGCGCTTTGACAAACGTGATAGGCGTTTGACCCAGCAGTGGTTTTTGTGCTGGTTCTGTTAACAAATTGATACGACAATCGGGGCTCTTGCGCCAACCAGCGACGGGCCTCCAGCCCGCCACCTTGTGACTTCCAAGCTGCCCATTCCCGACATCGAAGCTGCCCGCCGCAACCCGGCTGTGCGCGACATCCTGATCCCTCCTTGCCCGGAGCTGCTGGTGCGTCTGCAACAGGCGGTCTCCCAACGCGAGCCCGATGTGGAGGAGATTTCCCAGGTGGCCGCCGCCGATGTGGCCATGGCCGCCGCCTTGATCCGCCAGGCCAACAGTCCGCTGCATGGATTGGCCCAGCCAGTCAACACCGTGGGCATGGCGTTGACGGTGCTGGGGGTTCGGCCTTCGGTGGAGTTGCTGACCGGTTTTCTGGTCACACACGCCTTGCCGGTGCGTTCGGCGCTGCTGGAGCATTTTTGGGAAAGTTCACAGCGCCGCGCCATTGCCTGTGAGCACATCGGGCGCCAGCTCTACAGCCTGGACCCGGGCCTGGGTTACAGCTTCGGGCTGTTCTGCCATGTGGGCATTCCGGTGATGATGCGTGCGGTGCGGGGTTACTCGGGCACGCTGACCGAGGCCCTGGCCCGCAAGGACCGCACCTTCACCCAGACCGAAAACGCCAACCACCGCACCGACCATGCCGTGGTCGGCGCCATCGTGGCGCGCACCTGGCGCCTGTCGGACGAGGTGGCCCAGGCCATCTGGCTGCACCATGATTTTGCCTGCCTGGACGATGAACGCTTCCCGGACACCGTGCGCCACCTGGTGGCCATGGGCCTGATGGCCGAGTACCTGGTGGGTCAGCACGAACTGCTGGCGCCCTCACGCGAGTGGGGTCAGCACGGCGAGACCTGCCTGGCCCACCTTCACGTCAATCAGGATGAGCTCAACCACTGGATTGACGAGTTGCACCCGGCCTTTGAGGCGGTGCATCTGTGAACCTCAGCCGGCCGGGTGCGGGCTTGCGAGCAGGGTTTCCAGGGTCGAAGCGGTGAACAGCTGATCGGCCCAATGCTCCAACTGAGGTGACGTCGCCGACTGAAGGCGCTGGCTGGCCCACGTTGGCAGCGGGCCAAAACGCTGCTCCAGGAGTCGGCTCAGAAGTTGGCTGGCGCCCTGGGACAGGCCTTGGGACAAACCTTGAGACAGGCCTTGGGACATCCCGATCGACTGTCCTTTGGCCAGGCCTTTTTCAATCGCTTCAGTGTAGAGACGCTCCAGGGTTTCTTCGAGCATGGTGGGGCCTTTCAAAAGATCGTCGATCTGATCGAGTTCGGCGGCGGCGATGTCCGGCATTTTGCGCCGGATCAGGCGTCGCAGCCAGAGGTTGATGGTTCGGCGCAGGGCTTGATGTTCAGGGGCCAGCAGGACGTCGCCCACGGCGGCGGCCAAGCGCGCGATGTCGGTTGGCGTATTGCTGCGCTCCAGCTGAAACAGAGCGGCCGCCACATTGCGCGCGCCTGGGGTGGGCGACAGTTGCAGCCGGGTGGCGTCGATCAGGTGGTAGCGCAATTGGGGGCGGAACGGTGCCAGACCCGGCAAGCTGGGGCTGAAGCATTCGGCCACGTTGGTCGGGCTTTTCCAACTGCGGCCACCGTTGTAAAGCACCAGGGGGATCAGGGCAGGTAGCTTGCCCTGCGCCATTTGACCCTCTTTGATCAGGTGCTGAGCCAGCAAGGCCACATAGGCCATCATCCGAACGGCCATCCATTCGTCGGGCTGGCTTTGGAACTCAAGCAACAGGTACACCCAGACCCAATGCGGCCCCACCTTCAGTCGCCACACCATGTCATCGTGGCGCTGCCGGTCGTTGTCGCTCACGTAGCTGGCGTTGACGCGCTCCAGCGTGTCGAATTGAGCGGCTTGCGACCACTCGCCCGGGACGAAGCCGAGCAGCAGATCGCGCACCATCTCGCGGTGTGAGAACAAAAGCTTGTAATGGCTGTCGTGGGCGCTGGTCATGGTGCCTATGGTGGAGACCCGCCAAGGCCTTGTGGGGCGCCAGGGGCCGGAATGCCCGGTCCATCAGATGAGGGGCGCCTTGTCAAACCCGTGACACGCAGGCCGCCAGACCGCGGGACATCCCGGCTGACGGGCGGCCTGGGCCACTGCTACCCTTGGGTCTCAAGGAGACAGCAAGACATGACCATGAGCCCCCCGGGCCCGGCCCCGTTCCGCCCGCAGATGACCCTTTACCGCGAGTGGCTGCAGCGCGAGCGCGGCCTGGCCTTCGACCGCTATGACGCCTTGTGGCGCTGGTCGGTGACCGAACTGGACGCTTTCTGGCAGAGCATCTGGGACTATTTCGAGCTGCAGTCGCCGACCCCGCACGCGGCAGTGCTGGCGCGCAACACCATGCCGGGGGCCGTGTGGTTTCCGGGGGCTCAGGTCAATTACGTGCAGCAGGTGTTCCGCCACGTGCAGCCTGCTCACCAGGCCGGCTTTGCGGCCTGGATCAGCCGCAACGAGAAGGGCGAGCAACGCGAGCTCAGTTGGCCCGAACTGCGCCGTCAGGTGGCGGCCCTGGCCCTGCACCTGCGTGCCCAGGGCGTGCAGCGGGGAGACCGCGTGGCCGCCTATCTGCCCAACATCCCGGAGGCCACGATCGCCTTTCTGGCCACCGCCAGCCTGGGGGCGGTGTGGAGCCTGTGTGCGCCCGACATGGGGACCCATGCGGTGCTCGACCGCTTCAAGCAGATCGAACCCAAGGTGCTGATCGCCTGCGATGGGGTCAGTTACGGCGGGCGCGACCATGACCGCTTGTCGGTGGTGGCTGAATTGCGCCAGGCCCTGCCCAGCGTGCAGCACCTGGTGCTGCACGGCAACCTCGACCCTGCGGCCCAGCTGCCCGGGGCCACGCCCTGGGCGCAAACCCTGGTGGCCGATGCGGCGGCCACCGCAGCCTTCGAGCCCGAGTGGCTGCCCTTCGATCACCCCTTGTGGATCGTCTACTCCAGCGGTACCACCGGCTTGCCCAAGCCCATCGTGCATGGCCATGGCGGCACGGTGCTGGTGGCCCTGGCCCTGAAGACCTTGCACAACGACATCGGCTGCAGCTATGAGGCCAACTCCTGGGGTGAGCGCTACCACTGGTACAGCTCCACCGGCTGGGTGATGTGGAACGCCCAGGTCAGTGGCCTGCTCAGTGGCACCACTTGCGTCACGTTTGACGGCAACCCCGGCGGCAGCCGCGACAAGCCGGACTGGCACACGTTGTGGCGCTTTGCCGCTGAGACCGGGGTCACCTTTTTTGGTGCGGGCGCGGCCTTTTTCGCCAACTGCATGAAGGCCGGGGTGGACCTGCCCTCGGTGGGCGACCTCGGCGCGGTGCGGGCCCTGGGCACCACGGGCTCACCCTTGTCCGAGGAGGTGCAGCGCTGGGGCACGGCACAGTTCCATCAGTTGCGCCAGGCCCGGGCGGCTGCTTCGGGCGAGCACGAGCGAAGCGAGGCCTATGCGCCCGAGGCCGACATCTGGTGGTGCAACATCTCCGGTGGCACCGACTTTGCAGGGGCTTTCATCGGTGGCAACCGCGAACTGCCCCAGGTGCCGGGCCAGATGCAGTGCCGCATGCTGGGCAGTGCGGTCGAGGCCTGGAACGAGCAGGGCCAACCCGTGCAGGGCGAGGTGGGCGAGCTGATCTGCAGCCAGCCCATCCCGTCGATGCCGCTGTTCTTCTGGGGCGATGAGGGCGGGCGGCGTTATCTGTCGAGCTACTTCGACATGTACCCCGCCGGCCATGGCCGGCGGCCCGGGGGGGGCGATGCCGGGCCCGAGGCCGGTGGCGTGTGGCGTCACGGCGACTGGCTGCGCATCGGTGCTGATGGCGGCTGCGTGATCTATGGCCGCTCGGATGCCACCATCAACCGCCATGGCCTGCGCATGGGCACCAGCGAGCTTTACAGCGCGGTCGAGGCCTTGCCCGAGGTGCTCGACTCCATGGTGGTCGACCTCGAGTACCTGGGCCGTGACAGCTACATGCCTTTGTTCGTGGTGTTGCGCGAGGGCCTGACCCTCGATGCCGCGCTGCGCCAGCGTCTCAACGACGCCGTCAAGGTGGCTTTGTCGCCGCGCTTCGTGCCCGACGAGGTCTTTCAGGTGGCCGAGATCCCGCGCACCCTCACCGGCAAGAAGCAAGAGTTGCCCATCAAGAAGTTGCTGCTGGGTCAGCCGATCGACAAAGTCATCAACAAGGACGCCATGGCCAATGCCGCCTGCCTCGACTGGTATGTCGACTTTGCGGCTCGTCGGGCCGCGGCCCATCCGGCCTGAGGGGCGGGTGTCGGGCTGGGCATCGGTTTCATCGCCGGTTCACCAGCACGATGCCCGTGCCCACCAGGGCCAGGGCCCCGACCAGGCCAGGGGTCACCGCTTCGCCGAGCCAGCCGGCCCCCACGGCCAGCGCGAACACCGGGGTCAGGAACACAAAGGCCGACACCTTGGTGGCCGGGTAATGGCCCAGCACCCACATCCACGTCAGGTAGCTGGCAAAGGCCCCGACGACCGCCTGGATGGCCACCGACCCCAGTGCAAACGCGCTGGGCGGCCAGGCCCAGCTTTCGCCCAGGGCCAGCGACACCAGGGGCAGCAAGGCCACCGACACCGCGGTCTGGTAGAACAGTTGTTTTTCAGGCCCCACCCGGCCCAGCGGCGTGCTGCGCAGCACGACGGTGGTCAGCCCCCACATCAGGCCGGCCATCAGTCCGAGCAGATCGCCCAGCCACTGGCCGCCAGGGCCGGCCCCCAATCGTTCGCCCAAGGCGGCCAGGACGCCGCCAAAGGCCAGCACCAGGCCCCCCCACTGCACCCGGCGCAGCCGCTCGGTAGGCAGGAAGCGCGGCAGGATCAGCGCCACCCAGAACGGCGAGGTGTACAAAAACACCGTCAAGCGCGAGGCCGTGGTGTGCTGCAGCCCCACATAGATGCACACGAACTCGCCGGCAAACAGGGCGCCGGCCAACAGACCCCAGCCCAACGCCCCATCGGGCTGGAACAGCGCCACCCCACGCCAGCGACACCAGGCCCAGAGCAGGGCGGCTGCCAGCGCAAAGCGCAGCCAGGCCTGGAACACCGGCGCCATCTCGGGCACCGTGGCCTTCACCAGCACTTGCTGGAAGCCCCAGAACAGACAGCAGGCCAGCAACAGGCTCAGGGCCAGGCCGTCGAGGTGGTTTTTGCGCGTGACACTCATTTTTGGATGATAGGACGTCGTCAATGCATGAGTGGTCACCGAGGTGGCGCTGCCATTCCCGATCAATTGCCAGTGGCCTGCCTTGTGTCGCGCTGTAAACTTGACCCATTTTGCGTACCACAAGCCATCCATGACCGGTGTGACCACGGGCTCTGCCCGCGCCCATTTTGATTTCAAGAGCGCCACCTTGCCCTTGGTGGCCTTGTTGATCAAGACCACCGACGCTGCGGCGCTGGTGGCCGACCTGACACGCCGCCTGAGCGACACGCCCGACTTTTTTTCCAACGACCCGTTGGTCATCGATCTGAGCGCGGTCCGCGACAGCGAGGCTTCGCTCGATTTTCCGGCCCTCATCGCCCTGTTGCGGCGTCACCGGGTACTCCCGGTCGCCGTGCGGGGGGGTAATCCCGAGCAGACCGCGGCCGCTGTGGCGGCCGGTCTGATCGACGTGCCCGAGGTGGTGCTGTCCCAGCGCCATGAGTCGCCCCAGATCGAGGTCCAGGAAGTCGTGCGAGAGGTGATCCGGGAGGTCAAGGTCGAAGTGCCGGTGGCCGGCCCGGGCACCGTGGTGATCGACAAGCCCCTGCGTTCGGGCCAGCAGGTGTATGCGCGTGGCGCCGACATCGTGGTGCTGGCGCTGGTCAGCAATGGCGCCGAGGTGATTGCCGACGGCAACGTGCACGTTTACGCCCCGCTGCGTGGCAAGGCCATCGCCGGCGCCCGCGGCAACACCGAGGCTCGCATCTTCAGCACCTGCCTGGAGCCCGAGCTGGTGTCCATCGCCGGCATCTACCGCACCACCGAAGTGGCCCTGCCGCCCGAAGTGGCCGGCAAGGTTGCCCAGATCCGCCTGGTGGGTGAAAAGCTGCTCATCGAAGCGCTTTGAGCCCGCCCTCATTCAAGCTATTTCTACAAGAACCAAGGACTCGCAACACATGGCCAAGATCGTCGTCGTGACCTCCGGCAAAGGTGGCGTGGGCAAGACCACCACCAGCGCCAGCTTTGCATCCGGCCTCGCCTTGCGCGGCCACAAGACCGCCGTGATCGACTTTGACGTCGGCCTGCGCAACCTCGACCTGATCATGGGTTGCGAGCGTCGCGTGGTGTACGACCTGATCAATGTGATCCACAACGAGGCCAACCTCAACCAGGCCCTGATCAAGGACAAGCAGTGCGACAACCTGTTCGTGCTGGCCGCCTCGCAGACCCGCGACAAGGACGCGCTGACCCAGGACGGCGTCGAGCGCGTGCTCAACGACCTGATCGGCATGGGTTTCGAGTTCATCGTGTGCGATTCGCCGGCCGGCATCGAGACCGGTGCGCTCATGGCCATGCACTTTGCCGACGAGGCCCTGCTGGTGACCAACCCCGAGGTGTCTTCGGTGCGCGACTCGGACCGCATCCTGGGCATGTTGGGCTCCAAGACCAAACGCGCCATCGAAGGCAAGGAGCCCATCAAGGAGCACCTGCTCATCACGCGCTACAACCCCAGCCGTGTCGAAGACGGCCAGATGCTGTCGCTCGAAGACATCCAGGACATCCTGCGCATCAAGCTGATCGGCGTCATCCCCGAGTCCGAGGCTGTGCTGCAGGCCTCCAACCAGGGCACCCCCGCCATCCACGCCCAGGGCACCGATGTGTCCGAGGCCTACAAGGACGTGGTGGCCCGCTTCCTGGGCGAAGACAAGCCGATGCGTTTCGTCGAGGCGGTCAAGCCCGGCTTCTTCAAGCGCATGTTCGGAGGACGTTGACCCATGTCCTTCCTGTCATTCCTGCTCGGTGAAAAGAAGAAGACCGCCAGTGTGGCCAAGGAACGGCTGCAGATCATCCTGGCCCACGAGCGCAGCGGCCGCAGCGCTGCCAGCCCCGACTACCTGCCCGATCTGCAACGCGAACTCGTGGCCGTGATCTCGAAGTACGTCTCCATCAACGCCGACGACATCAAGGTCCACCTCGAACGCCAGGACAACCTCGAAGTCCTCGAAGTCAAGATCGAACTCCCCGACGCGCGCTGAGCCGCCGTTCTCCCTTCAGCAGGCCTGCAACGAAGCGGTCAACCCGCCGCCCGGCCGCCCGAAGGCGGGTTGCGGCCCCCTTGGGGGGCAGGGAACGACACGAAGTGCGCGACCGTGGGGGCCACACCAGCCGGCCGCCGGGCCGCCCCAAGGCCGGCTGCGGCCCCCTCG